>CAYJPE010000204.1:0-5214 GCA_964371965.1 uncultured Desulfovibrionaceae bacterium | reverse complement strand
CGCCATTGCAAGCCCTGCGGTCGTTGGGATACGGCAAGGAGGACATGTGCATTCATGGCTTCCGGGCTTTTTGCGGAGCGGGGGCATCCACTGCGCTCAATGAACAGGGCTTTGGCCGTGACTGGATAGAACGCCAACTGGCACACAGAGAAAAGGACAGCTCCAGAATTGCCTATAATCATGCACAATATTTGCCACAAAGACATGGTATGATGCAGGCTTGGGGGGATTATCTCGATGGGTTGAGGGGGAAGGTGCATATTGAAGAAATATAGAGCAACACTCTTAACAAGTTGCTGTTCGACAGGACTATACTTCTATGGATGATTTTTCTGGCTACAGTGCATCGCTCGCTCTGCTCATCATCATTTCATAATGCGCGGTGTGTCCCATTGCGTCAAAGATTTTCTTAAAAATTGCTATGGAGACTTCCATCTGCTCTGGTGTGGGAGAAAACATAAAATCATCTGGGATACCATGCGACCCTGCGTGTTGAGACGCAAGAAGCGCTTTTACAAGAATCTGCTCGTTGGCATCGAAGGAGTTTATAAGTTGCTCGTCATCGATTTCACCTATCAGCCTGAAGTAATGCTCAATAATACGCCGCATTGCGTTGAACAGAGAAGTTTTTGATGCAGGGTTAGGGGCTCGGACTTCATCCCAGAGAAGTTCATAATAGGTCTTGATTGTCTTATGTGCACTTGACTGAATCTCTGACCGTGCATTGCTTTTTCTGATGATAAAATGTGTTATTTCGCCACTTTTCCATTTCTTGTTTTTTTGTTTTACTTGACAGTGTGAAACTTCATGGTAGAAAAATGTATTATGTGTTAAAATAAACACTTGCTTGAAGGCCGTATGGCTATCTGTAGCGCATCTTTGGATAAGGTCTTTTATCAAGCTTGTCACTATAAACATTGTGTTGCTATCCAAACTGGAAGCAGGGTCGTCAATCACAATCACCTTGTCTCCCGATGAAGGTGCATTCGTCAAGCTCCCTTGAATGACATGATAAAAATACAAAAATGTTATGAAGTTTTTTTCTCCTTCGCTCAAAGTGCTTTTTACGCATTCTGTGCCTTTTCGGATTATTTTGTATGAGTTCGTATCCTTATCGTGCGTATCTAGCTCAAATTCATCAAAACCATAATTTTTCAATATGGCATTCATGGAGAGAATCGTTTTTTGAATGCCTACGATACTTGCAGATTTTTCGCCAATTTTGGCTTTCAGTTTCAGAATAGTACTGTCAAGTTTCCCTAACTTCTTTGAGATATTTTCGAGAGCCTTTTCAGCACTGCTTTCATGTTGCTTGAAAATTTTTATTTCTGTAATCTTATCGTGCAGAAAATATTTAAAAACGTCGCTTGTCAGCGCTTTTTTTGATTTTGCAAGGCTTGATAATGCCCTGTTGTGAATTTGAATGTGTGTATTTATTTTCTCAACCGCATTGTTATAGCTACTAAGCAGGTCAATCATGCTATGAATTTTGATAATTTTTGACGGTGTATTTATTTTTTCCTCTATTAATGTTTGGTTTTTAAGAAAAAGAGATTGTATTTCAGCAAACATGATTTTGAGACTGTCAAAGGAAACAGCATCATGCTTTTCTTGCAATCTCGTCTCATACTCCTGAAACATGCTTTTATAGATTTGTACATAGTAATTGTAAAAATCATATATATTTTTACAATCTTGTTCGTATTTTTTATCAAAAAAACCTATAAGCTCTTTGTAAGTTGCTTCCGGTACAACTTGTTGACACAATGGACAGACTTGTGATTCTGGATTGATGTGCGCAATACCGACTCGTACCCAGTCGCTGATATTCATATTTTTTATATATTCACCAAAAGAAGACGTGCTTGCACCGACAATGGGAATCTCAAGCAGGGGAAAGGTCTCAAGGCTTGACATTTGTGTTATATTTATAGGTTTTATTGCTTGTATTGGATATCTGGCATCGCCATGGAGGGTATTGTAGCGACTTATTAAGTCTTGCTCAGTAAGTGCGCCCGCCTCTACCGCATCATATGTCGGATAATATTCCAAAATTTTAGAGAGAAATTTCTCTTTACTGTTTCCATAACTTGAAAATGCCTTTGGTAGCTTGGTCTCATACTTTTTTTTGAGTTGCCAGCACGTTTCCTTTATTTCAGTCCTCCTTTCTTGCAATGCATATTCTTGTTGTGCTTTTGCCTGCAAAAGCTTGTTGGCTTCAGGGGCAAGTTTATTTAAACAATGACTTAACTTTTCAAGCACACTTTTGGTCTTTATTGAGCCATCACCCAAGGTGAACACACCGGAGAGTGCTTCGGCTTCAATATTTGCGTTAATAAAGTCTCGGTTAAAGACAAATACATCAAGAGCCTTGCCATTCTCCCACTGCAAAGCACAATCGTTGTATCGTGTACTATTGCCTATCACTCTTGAAAGTGTCGTCTTGCCTGTCCCGTTGGAACCAAAAACAAAGTTTATCTTGTTCGGCGCTAAAGAAGCATTTTCAAATGTGGCGGCATTCTTTAAGGTAATGTGATTTATCATAAAAATACTCCCAATAGCGTATATGTTTTTTCAGCCTTTGCGTATTCAAAAATATGCGAGATGCTTTCAAATTACATCTTTTGCTGCCATTCAAGCAAACCTTGTAATATTCTTTTTTCTATCCATTCCAAGAATTTAGGGCGACTGTCTTCGAGTTTGTCGTGCGCTGTGAATATGAATGGTGCAGACGATAATGGCTGACTTTCCATGGGAAGCTGCGCACCTTCATCTATGGCAACAACTTCAAAGAAAGCCACAGCCGCCATAATACCTTGAAAATCCTTTGAAACTGGGTGAAATGAAAATACTATATTGTATTTTTGATTACTCATGCGGATTTGTAAACGAATCCAGCGATGGTATTTTTCAAGATTGACATAGTAATCAAACAATTGCCCGATACGATAAATTTGTCCTCTAAAATAGTGCCATGTATCACCATTGGAGCTTTCCAGTATAAACTCCGGTCTATCTTCCGCATGAAGCCCTTGCGTTTCTAACACAAGCTCTTCGCGTATATTGTCTATATAGGAGTAAGCCTCATTAACGAAAATTTCAGCAACATCAAATACTTGCTCTGGGCGTATTTTTTGCTGTGCTTTTTGTAGAAGCGTCGATTTTATGGAGCTAAATACGGCCTTACGTTCTTGCTGCGCCTTGATGACATTGCCGCTTACGCTAATGGCTTTAACAAAGGCATTTTGAGCTAGTTCACCAAAAAAAGAAATCAAATGCTGCAAGTCACCCGCATCCGCCTGTTCTAAAGCCTCTATGTATTTAAGGCGGTCATCACTCAGCACAACAAGCGGAAAGCATCCTGCTTTTAAGAAAACGAGCGTTGCCAAGGCGCGGGCGACTCGTCCGTTGCCGTCTTGAAAAGGATGAATTTGTGTAAAGCGGTGATGGAGCCATGCGGCTTCTACGTCAGCAGGCACACCTTTTTCCATATGTTCCGCATGAAGCTTGACCAAGTTGTCCATCTCGGAGGCCACATGCTCCGGCGGGCAATATTCATGCGTTTGCCCATTAAACCGTGTAGGGTTATTCCGATGCTTTTTCCACTCCCCTTTAAGAAGAAGGGGGGTAACATAGTTTCCCATAGAGTCAATAGCTTCTGTGGTATCTTGGCTCCGTGTAAGCTGTGCGTGGAGTTCCTTTATATATGACGTGGAAAGTGGGCGTGTGCCGTTCACGAAGTCAAAGAGAGCTTGCACAACGAACTCTTGATCCTTTATAAGGCGTTTCACATAGGAAGGCGACTTGTTTGTTGCGTTGTGCGGGATATCAATGGCGTCAATACCCTGCTCAATAAGTGTTTGCGTGATGCCTCTATCAAGAGTATATAAATTTTCTATGAGCCCTGTCTCAATGGCCCATTCTCTTTGCATTTCTTGTAAGAACTTCTTCTGTGCATCGGCGTCCAGATTCTGTTTTTGTGCTTCCCACATCATTGCCCAGTGCTCAAGAGTTTTATTGCTTAGGGTTTCCCAATGCGGTGCTAGGTCTGTGATGTGTGACCATTTATGGGTCGTTTGCACATGTATAACAACGTCTGACATAATAACCTCAAAAATTATTTTTGAACTATACGCATAAGTTCTTCAACTTTGCTTACAATACGTTTTTGTTCTGTGAGAGGGGGGAGGGCCACTATGGCAGGGTACACAATCTTTCCAGAAATAACAGGTTGTGCTGTTGCTGAGGATTTTTTTTGTAAATCTAGTGCTGCAAGCAAGATTTTTAAAAATTGCATATCAATATATTGTTTATTATATGTGACTACAAAAGCATTATCTGTGACCCATGATTTTTCTTCTGTTATGTGAATACTGCCACAATAAAATCCTACACGCCCAATAACTAAAGAAGATTCAAATACATTGTATTTATCATGATAACCAGTAATCCCATTGCCCCCATATACTGGAATAGTACCATTTTTAGCCATCTCTTTAGCTGTTAAACCGTCACCTGAACTTATAGATAGAATTTCCCCCAACCTCACCCACACCCACCCAACAGGCAACTCAAAAGGCTTCTCTTCCTCACTCACGGGCGGCAAGGGCTTTTCCTTTTTGAGTTTGCCCTCTTTCACAAGTCGCGCTTTTTCTGCCTTAATACGCTCCAAAAGAACGTTGGCGGGTTCGTCGTTCTCGTCTTGAGGTACAAGTTTGCCTTGTACAGCCGCTTGCAAGATGGATTTAGGCAGGGTCTCAAAGAAGTGTGTATCTAAGGCGAGGACGGCTTGTTCTGCGTGTTCTAGTTGGTCGCAGTGCAGCATGAGTTCATTGACTTTTGTCACTATGCGTTCTTGTTCTTCAAGAGGGGGGAAGGGCACCTTAAAAGTTGCAAGATTTGTAGCAGATAATTGACCAACGGCACTTCCTGTTGTTCGACTTTGTACTTCGTTTGCAAAAATAGGACTATCTAAATATCGAGATAAATATTCAACAAACTTGATAGAGAATGACCTAATTATAACAATTTGTGCATTGATGAAGCCTGTATCGTACTTTTCAGATTTATAAAATACTCCAAATTTACCGACAGAGCCTCTCAGCACAAAAACAATATCACAATTTAATAATTTTCCTGTCCGCAAAGACTCAAATTTATCTTGAGTGATAAATTCTAATTGATCTTCTGCTAAAGAAACGTGTTTATTTTTAA
>CAYJPE010000203.1:0-5225 GCA_964371965.1 uncultured Desulfovibrionaceae bacterium | reverse complement strand
CTAGCAAAAGTTTTCCCCTTCCTCCCCCACAAAAAAATGAAATTAACATGACCTGGACACATCTCGACATTCAAGAATGCCTTCTACACACTCAACACATCAAGCCAATGAAACACAGAAGCCTTGGCAGGTGCATGGGCACTCAGCTGCATGACGCAACCACTACAGCCTGTCAAAACGGCTTGTTCGTCAGCGCCGCCAAATCCTTGCCAACAGGCATCCGCCAAATCCTTACTCAAGCATGGATTGAGCAACTTTAAAACACCACCAAAGCCACAACACAATGCCCTCCCCTGTCGCATCTGGGGGAAGATGCTTTGCAACAGGGCAAGGTCGACATCCCTTCCTTCCCAATGACACGGAGAATGATAGTGTATACTTTGCGGTGCCTCCGGTCTTTGCTCAAAGTACGTGGCGTCCACAAGCATGGCGAGGGCACGTATGGACTTCGTCCATAACTGCGCATCGTTTTGATACTCGTCATTTTGCGAAAAAAGTGTTGATATTTTACTATAATGACGCAAGCTGTGCACACATGATGCGCAAAAAACGGCTAAAAGAGGTTTGTCGTGCTTTTTCCACAAAGCCACATTGTGGGCAGCGGCGCTCTGATAAGCTTTATGCAATCCTGCATGATCATAAGTACCACCACAACAGTGAAAAGGAATGTGCTCTAGCACAGTGCCACCAAGATGCTGCACCACATGCACGACTTTTTTGATCCACGCAGGGCGCAATCTGGACGCGGTACAACCGGCAAAAATGGCCACTTGTTTGCCGTTTAAGGGCAGTACGTCACCACAACCCTTACGAATATCAGCGACTGCACGAAGCCTCAACCACTGCGGATATTCCCTTGGTGCCTGCATGGCACGAGCAGCAGCGTGCAATATGGCAAGCTTGGGTGGTAAAAGATTCTGCGGCATGAGCGGTGCCAAAACACGCGCAGGGGGCCACAAGGTGTTACCATGCCTTATCCACTCACGCCACGCATATTGTTGCCATTGAGGATGACGCCCTCGCACGGTAGCAAGGCGCTCCGGCACAGAAAGCTTGACGGCACAGGCACGCTCACAGCGTCCACAACTGGTACAATGCCCCGCAAGCTCTGCCATGGTATCCCAATCAAGCGCATGCTCCTCAGCCAGAGCCGCTTGCATTAATTGTTGCTTGGCCTTAGGGCTATATTCTTCGCTCTTAAAATGCCGGAAGACAGGGCATGTATTAAGGCATGCTCCACACTGGGTACATTGCTGACACGGTGACATGCTCAATACCCCTTGCCCGGATTCATGATGCCATGAGGGTCAAAAACTGCCTTGACGCCCCGCATAAGTGCGAGAGCTTGCGGAGAAATTTGTTTGGCAGGATCTTTTACAATGCCGCACCCATGCTCGCCGGAACACGTACCGCCAAGAGCCAGCAAGGCCGTATTCACAGCATGCTTTGCCTCATAGACACGTTCCGTCACCACACTGTCGGCAGCATCATAAAGGAAGTTCACATGAATATTGCCGTCGCCCACATGCCCAAAATGAATAAGTGTCACTTGATATTTTTCGCCAATGCCTTCAATTATGCGTATGGCCTTGGTCAGCATACCCCGCGGCACTGTAACGTCGTCAGAGAGTTTATTGGGGCCAAGCAAAAAAGCTGTGGGATTGATACGTCGACGTATTTCCCAGAGGGGCTCTTCTTCCTCTGAGCCTATACCCGTCATATGCCATATGGATGTGGGGATGTTATCCACAATACTTTGCACCTCAAAAGGCAATGTATCCTTACTGCCGTCCACTCGCAAAAGCAAAAGAGCGCCAATATTTTCCGGCCACGGCACATTGCCCTGCTGCCCCATGAGCTTTACTATGCGGTCACCAATATATTCCAAAGCACAGGGCAATATACCGGCAGCAAAAATCTTCCCCACCGCCGCCAGCGCCGCTTCGCAATGTTCATACCCCACAAGCACAGACGCAGAACTCTGAGGCTTAGGCAATAATTTGAGCCATAACTTGCTTATGAATCCCAAGGTGCCCTCTGAACCAACCATAAGACGCGCAAGGTCAAGACCCACCACATCCTTGTGATTACGCCCACCAAAGCGCACAAGCTCTCCACCGGGCAGTATCACTTCCATACCAAGAACAAAATCCCGCGTCACACCGTATTTTAAAGCGCGCATGCCGCCGGCACACGTAATAACATTGCCGCCAATGGTGGATGCATGCACTGTGGCAGGGTCCGGCGGATAATACAAGCCCTTAGCCTCACAGGCCGCTTGAAATACACCCGTATTGACCCCGGGCTCCACTTCGGCCACAAAATCTTCCGCGCAGATATCGACAATAGCGTCCATTTTGAGTGTAGAAACCACAATACCCGGCACAACGGGCACGCAATCACCCACAAGGTTTGTGCCTCGACCGCGTACATAAATAGGCACGCGTTCCTTATGCGCCCAACGTAAAAGTTCTTGCATTTGCTGCACACGACTGACGCGCACTACCGCAACGGGGCTTCCGCGGCGCATGCTTGCGTCGGTACCGTAGACGTGCATGTCCTCAGGAGATGTCAGTACATCTTGGGGAAAAATGCCTTCCAAAAAAGTCTTGTCGTCAACATGCAAACTCGTCTTATAATCAAACATAGAAACCGTCCTTAAAAATCACCTATTCAGTCACGTGTGCCACGCACATCTTTTGCCTTACTTTTTTTTGCAAAGACGCATAATACCACTTTTGCAATAGCCCCACAAAGGTGTGCCATTCAAAAGCGAAAAGGCGGAAAAAGCCAATAAGCATGCAGAAATGGGATTTTCCACAAAAATCCACCACGAACCTTGGCTGATGAGTAAGGATTGGTTCAGACTCATATCAAACATTTGACCCAAGATCATGCCCACCACCAAGGGTGCCACGGGAATACGTAATTTATCCATAACATATCCAAGCAAGCCAAAACCCAACATGAGGTAGACGTCGAACATGCTGTTATTGATGGCAAATGCACCAATAATGCAAAAAACGGAAATAATAACGGCAAGTAATTTTCCGGGGATACGTGTCACAAAGACGGCTAAGCGCGTGAAACCAAGGCCAATGACAAACATGAAGAAATTCGCCACAAAAAGAGCCCACAACAAGGTATAGGCCACGTCAGCATACTCTGTCATAAGTGTGGGGCCGGGCATAATGCCGTGGGTCATAAGACCGCCAAGCAATATGGCAGTGGAAGAGCTGCCCGGAATGCCAAGAGATATGGTAGGCACCAAAGCGCCACCCACAACAGCATTATTGGCTGCTTCCGGCGCTGCCACACCGTAGGTAGAACCATTGCCAAATTTCTTTTTTTCTTCCGGGGACGCAAAACGCTTGGCCTCATTATAGGCAAACCAGCATGCTGTATCGCCCCCTGTGCCGGGAATGAGACCCGTAAAAACGCCTATGCCGCTAGAACGAAATATGGTGGGCATGAGCGACTTAACATCCTTCCAACGAGGCAAAACACTGTCTTCAATGTTGCCACGCTTGGCATTGTCCAACTCGTCGCTTTCAATGAGGCGTAAGACCTGCGGAATGGAAAACAATCCAATGAGCGCCACAGTAAAAGCAATGCCGGAATACAATTCAATCATGCCGAAGGTAAAACGAGGACTGCCTGTGATAGGATCCATGCCAATGCTGGCAAAAAGCAAGCCCAATGCGCCGGCAAGAAGTCCTTTTATGGTAGACTCTTGTGATAGAGACGCAAGCACTGTCATACCAAGAACCGCCACAGACGTCAGTTCAACGGGACCAAATTCCACAGCCACCCTTCCCAAAAGAGGGGCGACCGTCAAGAGCACGATACTGCTTATGACACCACCCACAAAGGATGCTGTGAGGGAGATGCTGAGTGCCTTACCTGCACGCCCTTGAGCCGCCATGGGAAAACCGTCAAGAACGGTGGCCGCCGCTGAAGGAGTGCCCGGTGTACGCACTAAGATGGCCGCAATGGATCCACCATACATGGCTGCCATATAAATGGATGCAAGCATGCTTATGCCTGTTTCCGGCGCCAAAGGAAAGGTGATGGGAACAAGAATGGCAATGGCCATAGTGGCAGACAAACCGGGCATGGCACCCACAAAAAGCCCTATGGTGGTGCCAATGGCCACCGCCAGCAAATTGACAGGCTGGATAACATGGGTTAACCCTAAGAGTATATTCTCGAAAAACATCTGTTATCCTCCCACAAAGTTTGCCAAAAGTCCCAAGGGTACGGGCAAGTGCAAAAAACCCACAAAGAGCGCATAAATAAATGCCGTAAACCCCACGCCAATAATGGCCGCTGGCACAAGGCCTACCGCACGTATGACCGCACAGCCCGCCACAACAAAGACAGGCGTGGCAAAAAAATACCCCACCGGCTCCACACACAATACATAGCCCACAAGCAACAGTAAAAAAAGACCAAGACGTGCCACGTTCCCCATAAGGGGCATATCTTCCGCCAAGGCGCGACGGATATAGGCGTGTATCATCATGGCAAGCACCAAAAGAGATATCAATACCATGAGCATGCGGGGAAAGACCGCCGCCGATGCCGGCATGGAATATGTTTGATGCCAAAACAAGACAACCAAGGCCATGACAGCAATGGCAAAGAAACTGTCCTTTTGAAATGAAGACATGGCACACTCCTTTTCCTTGTTCACGTGTTTATCAGGCTGTTAAAAAACTCAAGTGTTGACAGTTCGTTACCTGTTCCAAAGCATAAGGGGAAAAAGTGTCGATACAGCGTTGCTCGCTCTCCTTTCAGGTTCGTCCCTCACCTCATGGCTACGCCTTCAGCGCCCTTCGGATAGGAAGGGAGCAAAAAAAATTAAAGCGCGCAGTGTATAAGGCATACATTAACGACTGCCCGAAGGCGTGAGAAGCACAGCCCTTAGCAGGCCGTTGAAAAAAGGCAATCTGCGGCGTCAACGAAAAAATCCTGACATCTTATGTATGCCTAATACACCGCGATGCCAGGATTTTTTCGTTTCCTTGCATCTCACCTTTTTTGAACGGCCTGTGAATTTGGAGTTTTTCAACAGGCTGTTAGCCGAGCCTTCGAGGCTTAGCAGGCTGTTAGGGATACAGAGAGTAACGCTGTTTGACTTTTTATCCTTGCTCAAAAGGGAGCGGCAGCAGGTGGCACTTTTTCAACTACCTGATACTTTTTTACTTGTATCGTCTGTGCTT
>CAYJPE010000202.1:0-5281 GCA_964371965.1 uncultured Desulfovibrionaceae bacterium | reverse complement strand
CCCATCCCCTCAAAACGCTTTAATTATTCCTCTTTTCAATACATTGCAAAGAGGAATCCTCAATCACTAAGAGAGGAAAAGTTCTTTTCCAGAATTATTTTATAGGAAATTTTATATATATTTTCATTTAATCAGTCTTTCCCTATGTATCATGCCTCGCGCTGCCCATTTCATCAATCAAGGGTTTGAGTCCCTCTTCCACTTCCATAATATGGTCATGCATGGCGGCAGAGGCCGCCTCGGCATCCCTCTTTTCGAGTGCTTCAAGGATACGTTCATGGGCTTTCAGCACTTGTGCCGTAAATTCTCGACTTGGTTTAATGCGATGCTTTGCATCTGTCAGCATATTGTTGACAAAATCTTGTGTCACCCAAAGAATGGGGTTGCCTACAATTTTTGCCAGTAATACATGAAAAAGCACTTCTGTCTCATAGAGCAAGGCATCTTCGTTTGTGTCAAAAGCCTCAAGGCACCGCGTGTGTATGTCTTGCAATTGGGCAAAATAGTCGTCAGTCATTTTTTGTGCTGCATGAAAGGCAATATATGGTTCAAGAAGCACACGAACTTCAAAAATATCTGAACGCGTAAACTTTTGAAAATATAAAAAACTGGCAAAAAAATCGCGCGCCGTTTCCCAATCTATTTCACTCACCACAGGCCCACCACCTGCACCCCTCTTAATAGAAAGAAAGCCCATGCCCTCAAGGGTGCGCAAAGCCTCACGCAAAGTATGCTTACTCACACCAAGTTGCGTCATCAAATCCTGCTCATGAGGGAGCGATTGGCCGGGTTTTAATTCTCCACTCAATATTGCCGAACGGATTTGCTGGACTATTTGCGTAGAAATTTTTTCTCTGCGTGGCGACTTAAATTGCATGCTTTTCACTCTCTTTTTGGCTCACTGCCTGCTCTCATAATCAATCATATACGGTGGCGGTCTGACAACAAGGCTGGAAGTATAGGCATAAGTGCTTTTTTCTGCAATGTTTTTTTCACAAAAAACCCTTTCCATATATAACATATTGAAATTTTAATATAAAAAAATAGTATAATATTTGTAAAATTAAATAGACATATATTTGAATATATGTCATAGTTCTTCTTGTGAAGAGTATCACTCATACACATATTTGCGTTTCATCTGACTCTTTATTTGGAGAAAAAAGCATGTCTATAAGTAGAATATTTCGCGTTCCACCCACCATTCATGTGGGTCAAGGCGCTTCGCAACATGTGGGTGCTGAAGTAAGGAAGATGGGCTTGCAGCGCGTTATGCTCGTCACAGACAATTTTTTGCTTAGTTCAGGCATCATACAACCGGTACTTGATTCCCTCAAAGAAGCGAACATTCATGTGACCATATGTGGAGATATTAACTCCGAACCCACATTGGCGCATGTGGACGGCGCCATGTCCTTGTATGTCGGTGGCGCTTGCCAAGGTGTCATTGCGTGCGGTGGCGGCAGCCCCATTGATGTTGCCAAGGCTGTGAGTGTGCTTGTGGGTAATGGTGGTGTCATTCAAGATTATTTAGGCATAGACAAGGTACCTCTTGCAGGTTGTCCCATTGTAGCCATACCTACAACAGCGGGCACAGGTTCGGAGGCCACGCTCACGACCATCATTACAGATACGGACAATGACGTAAAGATGCTCATTATCAGCGCTTGGCTTATGCCTCAAGTAGCCATCATTGACCCACTGCTCACGCTTGCCATGCCCAAGGGCATTACGGCGGCCACAGGCCTTGATGCACTTACCCACGCCATAGAGGCCTACGTATCGCGTAAGGCGCAACCTTTATCTGACGTATTTGCTTTGAGCGCCGTGCGTCGCATTTATAAGTATCTCCCCCGCGCATGGGCACAGCCCAATGACATTGAAGCCCGCGAGCAAACGCTCTTGGGTGCTTTGGAAGCAGGTATTGCCTTTTCCAATGCTTCCGTTGCCTTGGTACACGGCATGTCGCGCCCCATTGGCGCGCTCTTCCATGTGCCCCACGGCGTGTCCAATGCGGCACTGCTTGGCGTTGTGACGCATTTTTCGCTGGAAGGTGCGCCGGAGCGTTATGCTGACATAGCGTGCGCCTTTGGTGTTGCGCCTGCGAAGCACGTTATGGACACAGCCAAAGCGGGGGCAGAAAAAATCACACAAGTCATTCAAGACTTGGAAATCCCTCCTCTTTCGCAATTGGGCGTCAGTAAGGAAAAATTGGATGTAGTTGTAGAAAAAATGGCACATGATGCCATTGCCAGCGGCAGCCCCGGTAATAATCCGCGCATCGCCAGTGCTGAAGAAATTGTTTCACTCTATTATCAAGCCCTCTAAAGGAGAAGCATTGTGTCTGTAAAGCGTCTTAAATATTGTGTGAATAACGAATGGCGTGAAAGCACTTCCGGCAAGTATTCCCCCATTATGAACCCCAGTACCGGCGAACACATTGCCGATGCGCCCATATGCACGACAGAAGAAGTAAACGATGCCATCATGTCGTGCCGTGCGGCCTATCCTGCATGGTCTGCAAAACCCATCTCTGTGCGTACACAAGTGATTTTCCGTTTCCGTGAACTCGTCAATACGCATTTTGAAGAGCTTTCTGTGTTGCTCGCCACCGAAATGGGCAAATGCCTCAGCGAGGCCAAGGGCGACGTACACAAAGTTGTGGAAGCGTGCGAATTGGCCGTGGCAGCGCCCATGGAAATTCAGGGGCATAGCATGATGGAGGCCACCCGCGCCCACGATATTATCCTTTATAGAGAGTCCGTAGGTGTGTTCCTTGGTATTGTGCCTTACAACTTCCCTGCCATGATTCCCTTTGGGTGGTTCATTCCTTTGTGCATTGTTGCCGGTAATTGCATGGTCTTAAAGGCCGCAAGCATGGTGCCACAAACAGGTATGCGCTTGCTTGAACTGCTCTATGAGGCAGGTTTGCCCGCAGGCGTCGTCAATCTCGTGACATGCAGTCGAGACGGCGTCACCAGCGCATTGTCTCACCCGGAAATCAATGGCATAAGCTTTGTGGGCTCCACCTCCGTGGGCAAGCATATTTTCTCTACGGCGGCAGCCAATGGCAAGCGTGTGCAATGCCTCACAGAAGCCAAAAATCATGCCTTGATTTTGGAAGATGCACCTCTTGAATGGTCTGCCAGAAGAATCATCAATTCTGCCTATGGGTGCGCCGGTCAGCGCTGCATGGCCTTGCCTGCCATTGTGGTGCAAGAGTCTGTGGCAGATGACTTTGTGCGTGTTATGATAAAATTTGCCAAGGAGCTCATCATTGGGCCAGCCTATGATCCACAATCCCAGCTTGGCCCCGTCATCAATGCAAGCCACAAGAAATCTGTGGAGGATTGGATTGCCAAGGGTGTTGAAGAAGGCGCCACACTTGTGCTTGACGGACGCGGTTGCAAGCCCAAGGGTTTTGAAAATGGCTTCTATGTGGGCCCCACCATATTTGACCATGTGACGCCGGAAATGCGTATTGGTCAAGAAGAAATATTTGGGCCTGTCATGTGCGTGAAGCGTTGCAAAGACTTTGAAGAAGGCGTTGCCATTATGAATGCCAATCCCTTTGCCAACGGTTCTTCCATTTTCACTAACAGTGGTTACTATGCCCGTGAATTTGCTCGCCTTACCGATGGCGGCATGGTGGGCGTCAATGTGGGTATTCCTGTGCCCCTTGGCTTCTTCCCCTTCAGCGGTCACAAAGAATCCTTCTTCGGCGATTTGCACGTTTTGGGTCGCGACGGCTTACGTTTCTTCACGCAAGAAAAGACCGTTACCACCAAGTGGGTTTCTCCCACCGAATCTCACGAGGCCAAGGTAAGCACGTGGGAAGGTACCATAAACAGACAATTATAGGTCGACTGTGCGCATGCTCCTTTGTCTGTCATACGTTTTGAAAGCGCTTTCCTGAGCCACGAAAGAGCATTTTTTCAAGAAACATGGTGTATACATTCAAAGGCGCAGTGTCAGTAATATTTTTTTGAACTATCAGGGAATGTCTGATAATTGAAGATGTTCCCTGAGAAAACCAGGAGGAATTATGGCAGACTTTTTAGCACCTTCAGTCAATTTCATCGGCAAAGGAACTATTTCTGAAGTGGGACCACGGGTGGCCATGTTTGGAACAAAAGCGCTTGTTGTGACCGACAAGGGTATCTCCAGCATCGAAGGCGGCCCCCTCACTATTCTTAAAGCTGAACTTGAAAAGCACAACATCCCCTTTGTTGTTTTTGATGATGTTGCACCCAATCCACGCGATGTGAATATGATTGACGGTTTAAAAGCTTATAAAGATAATGCCTGTGACGTGTTGATTTCCCTTGGCGGCGGCAGCCCCCACGATTGCGCCAAAGGCATTGGCATTTTGGCCACACATGACGGCGACTTGTATGACGACTATGCAGGTATCGAAAAACTCACCAATGAATTACCACCCATTATTGCCGTGAATACAACAGCAGGTACCGGCAGTGAAGTAACACGTCATTGCGTTATCACGGATACAAAGAAAAAAATTAAGTTCGTTATTGTAAGCTGGCGTAACCTGCCCAAGGTTTCCATCAATGACCCTGAGCTTATGGTCAACAAGCCCGCAGCCCTGACCGCCGCCACCGGCATGGATGCTTTAACACATGCAGTAGAATGCTATGTCACCCTCGGCGCAAATTACGCTACCGACTGCCTTGCACTGCAAGCAATTGAATTAGTAGGAAAATACCTTCGCCGTGCTGTGGCCTATGGGCATGACATTGAAGCTCGCGAGGGCATGGCCTATGCATCCTATTTGGCAGGTATGGCATTCAACAATGGCGGCCTCGGCTATGTGCACGCTATGGCGCACCAATTGGGCGGACTTTTGGATATGCCTCACGGTGTTGCCAATGCCATCTTGTTGCCGCATGTAGAGAAGTGGAACCTTATGGTCAATCCAGAAAAGTTTGCGCGCATGGCCGTAGCCTTGGGTGAAGACATCACCGGATTGAGCAAGATGGAAGCTGCCGAGGCATGTATTAAGGCCATTGTGCGCTTGTCGCAAGATGTGGGCATTCCACAAGGTTTGGCATCCTTGGGTGTCAAGGAGTCGGACATTCCGCTGATGGCGAAGTTAGCCATGCAAGACGGTAATGCCGGTTGTAATCCGCGTGTTGGCACTGTGAAGGATATCGAAGAGCTGTTTAAAGCAGCCATGTAGTCACCATGTCTTTCTGCATGCATTTTTTATAAGGAAACACTGATTAATTATTTTTCTTGAGGGGGGAAGGGGATCTTTTGCCAA
>CAYJPE010000201.1:0-5332 GCA_964371965.1 uncultured Desulfovibrionaceae bacterium | reverse complement strand
TGAGGAGCATACTTTTGAAAAAGTGTTGATCGAAATGGACTTTTCTCCTTGCCAAGCATAATGTGTTTTCAACAAGCTATTGATATACAAAATCTTGTCAAGCAACGCTAGGCGCTGTCGTCAAATTGCGAATTTTTGTGTTATATCAAACCCATTTAAACAAAGTCGCGCTTGATTTGAGGGAATATACTCTTGTCAGGCTGTTGAAAAACTCTATTTTGGACAATCTGTTCAAAAAGTGTCAGCTTTGTATGGGGCAAGGAAGCGCTTGCACTGTGCGGGGCACAGTGAAAAAAGTCACGGCGCGACTCAAAGGGCGTCGAAGGCGTATCTGTTACACGAGGAACGAGCGTTACGAATATCGAGAGCAACGCGTGTGAGGCATACATAAGTGGTTTGACTTTTTATCCCTGTTCCGAAAGGGAGGCCGCAGATGGCACTTTTTCAAAGCGGGCTGTTAGGCAGGCTGCTGAAAGCTATGGTTTGGCGCGCATGCTTATCCAGTCCCAAAAATACGTTCATATTCTTGAGAAAATACAGAGATTGCTTCTGCTCATCAGCGTTCTTTTACTTGTGTGAATGCTGAAATGTCACTTGACTTTTGTGATAATAGAAGCTATTTGCCATTCACTACATTTTTTTCTCCCCAACGCGTTTTTTCTAGGGGTTGTTTCTCAATAAGCGATTTTGTGCTTTTGCCAAGTAAAATGCGTTATTTTGCAAAAGGCGCGTACACAGACATGCGTCACTTGCGCAAAAAAACTCCGTTTGACGAAGGCAAAACGCAAAAGAATGTATTGAGAGACAGTGCCTAGCCAGTGTGATGACACTTTTTGGGGGAAGCTTTGATTGGATGAATTTTGTGTTCTTTAGGAATTGTTGCAAAATGTGTTTTTTCGTTTATCTCTGAGGTGGACTTCGCTTGTCTTTTCTTTTAAATACCAGAGCGATACATCTCCTCAACGCTAGCCGGCCTTCTTGAGATATTACACGAAAATCCATTATGTGATGATAATACCTGAGGAAGCGCTGATGTAAGAGTTTTCTTGTTCTCTGACAAAAAAGGCGAATTTTTGGAAGCCTGCGGTATATTGACATATATAAGGTTTCCACAAAATGCGCCTGATGCAAGTTAGAGGACAAAAAAGTATTAAATCAGTGAGTGTCCTTCGTCTGCTCCGAAAAGGATGCCTCGTTTCGATGAACCCGCTATATAAAATAAACATATATGCGTGTGGCGCGAGATGAGTATGATGTATAGAAGGACAAAAAGACATGTCATTGAGGCTTTCTGAGCAAACGCGCACAACGTTTACGCTTGTCAGGCAGCTTACACTGTGTGTCTAGTGCCTCAAAGGATTTTTTATGCCGAATTCCTCTCTTTTTTCTCACGCCAACATACGTACATTCCTTCAAAATAGTTTTCAACATCACAAGGCGCCGATATGCTGCTGGATGATTGATGGCACTGTTGTATATTGCTCTTCGGCATTTTTAGATTTTTTTTCTGCTGAGTCCGAAGCGGATGTTATGCGTAATTTTGGCACATACCATCCTCCCACCCAACCTAATGGTATGTCTTCAAGGTTAGGAAAAGAAACGTTTTTGCGCAAAGCTCTTGGGGAGCACTATGTGCGTTTTTTTTGGATGCACACGCCTCCCAACCGTCCAGAAAAATTGGTAGAATACACCTTAATGACGCTGCAGCACGACCAACACACTGTTATTGTGGGTTTTATGAATCATGCGAGGGGCAGTGAGTATACCTATCTTACAGATGCAAAAATTAAAACCGTTTTCGATGCTTCCCCCACGGCCATGTGTTTGTGGAACGAAAATTATGAGCTTGTGGATTGTAATTCTAGTTTTCTTGAGCTTTTTCACATACCTGATGTGATAGATTATCGCATGCATTGCGAGCGATACTATCCTGCATATCAAAGCAATGGGAGAGATTCCGTATCCTATGCGGCTGAAGAGTTGCAAAAAGCTTTTGCAGAGGGACAACGTAAACTTGAATGGGCGTGGTATGACTGCGACGGAAATATATTTCCCACACAAGTGATTTTACGTAGGTTTATCTATGAAGGTACCGAATTTGTTGCGGAATATATCTTTGACTTGCGTGAGTTGCGTGCCTTGCAAAATTTGGCGCAAGAGGCAGAAGCACGGGTGAAGATGATGTTGGACCAAATGCCCTTTGGCTCCAATATTTTTAACAGAGAGTTTGTTCCCATTGATTGCAACCTCGCTGTACAAAAACTCTTTGGTTTTCATGATAAACAGCAATACCTTGATGCCTTTCATACTTTGTCGCCTGAATTTCAGCCTGATGGTACACGCAGTGCCGAAAAAAGTAGGGAGCATTTTAAGAAAGCGCTGCAAGAAGGAATGACGCAGTTCGAGTGGGAGCACAGAGACATTAACGATCTTCCCATCCCGGCTGAGATCACCCTAATACGTGAAACACACAAGCAAGAAGATGTAATTATTGCCTATACAAGAGATTTGCGCGAAATTAAAGCCTCGCAAGCTTTGGCCATGGAGGCCGAACAACGAAATCAAGCCATTCTTGATTCAAGTCCCATTGGAGTACACTTTTGGGATGAAAATATGAATTTGATTTATTGCAATCGTGTTGCAATACAATTATTTGGCTTTGATGCAGTATCGGATTACATAGAAAACTTTTTGCTTACCATTCCTGAATTGCAACCCAATGGTGAACTTTCAAAATTGATCATTGCATCCAAACTCGAAGAATGCTTTTCTAAGGGGTTTTCAGGTGCCGAATTTTATTGCATAAAGCCCTTTACTGGTGAAGAAATGCCCATGGATATCGCTGTTAGACGTGCATCCTATATGGGTAAAACGGGTGCCATTGCTTATCTCCGAGATTTACGTGAAGAAAAAGCGATGTTGGCAGAAATTCATGCCAAGTCAGAAGATTTGCGTTATGCAAAAGAAATTGCTGAGCAAAGTGCGCAAGCCAAGGGAGAATTTTTGGCCAATATGAGCCACGAAATTCGTACACCCATGAATGGGATCTTAGGGCTTTTGAATCTTTTGGAGCATACGGAGCTCACAAACAATCAACTTTACTATGTGCAAAAATCCATTTTTTCTGCCAACAATCTCATGCGCATCATTAATGATATCTTGGATTTTTCTAAAATTGAAGCAAGAAAGCTGGAAATGGAAATTGCCCCATTTACCTTGCGGGAGCTTTGTACTGAAATTTATGACTTGTATGAGCCGTTGAGCACCAAGAAAGGTATCAAACTCTATATTGAAAAAGGTGCACAACCAGGCATGGTAATCTTGGGTGATGCGCTACGCTTAAAACAAATTCTTTTTAATTTGGTAAGTAATGCCATTAAATTTACGGCAGAAGGCGCTGTTACTTTGCGCGTTGAAAAGGCGGAACAGTTAAACGACAAACTTCATTGTCTTTTTAGCGTACACGATACGGGCATCGGCCTCACGGAAGAGCAAGTGTCTAAACTTTTTTCTGCCTTTATGCAGGCAGATACGTCGGTTACGCGTAAATTTGGCGGCACGGGTTTGGGGCTTGCTATTTCACGCAGCATTGCAAGCCTCATGGAGGGCGATATTTGGGTTGAAAGTGTTCTTCATGAAGGCTCTACTTTCTATTGTTCCGCTGTTTTTCGTATAAGCACAAAACAAGAAATCGTTGAGCGTATCGAAGATGTTGCAACAGACTCGAACACATTGCTTTGTGGTTCTGGACATATTTTGCTTGCGGAAGATAATGAAATAAATCAACTTATTGCGACAGAACTTTTATTGAAAGCAGGCTATACAGTGGATATTGCCCACGATGGTCAAGAAGCGCTTCATATGCTTGACAAGAATGCGTATGACCTTATTCTTATGGACATTCAGATGCCTGTCATGGATGGCCTTACTGCCACGAAGGAAATTCGCAAACAAGAGCGCTTTGTCGATCTACCTATTATTGCCATGTCTGCTCATGCCATGTCTGGTGATAGAGAAAAGAGTTTGCAATATGGCATGAACGAGCATTTGACAAAACCCATTGTTCCGGCGACACTTTATAAAACACTTTTACACTGGCTTGGTGAAAAAGTATAGTGAGCTCTATCAGACTGTTGAAAAACGACAATCTGCGTTGTCAGCGATAAAAAGGCAAACTATTATATGTGTCTCATACACTGCTTATATTGATTTTTTCGTTGCTTCGCACCTCATCATGCTTGACCAGCCTGCTACAATTGATTTTTTTGACAGGTTGTATGATCCGCGTCATTTCTCGACTACAGCCTCTGAGAACTGGTGGAAATTCCTACGTAACACGTGAGGAGAAAATATGAAAATTACTGTATATGCATACAGGACATGTTTTTTTTGCAATAATTGTGTGTTGATATTCTTGATATTTTTTGTTTTTTTGATCCATGCTGCTTATGCAACCGAGCAGCTCACTGTCTCTAATCCCAATTTTATCATAAACGCGCCACGTACATCGCCTTATGCCGATCATCCTGATTTATGGCAAGGACGCACGGTCTTGCAAGTACCTGACCAAGAGGATACGCCGACTAATGTCTTGACGCTTGATTCTGTTCAACCATACATCGAACAGCCTTCACATATGGCACAGCCTGAACTATGGTATCCTTACGGCGCACCGCAAACCTCGCACGAAGTTTTGTGGGAAGAAGGATCTTCTTTTGAAGAGATGAATCGTGTTGACCTACATCGTTTGGCAGTTACAGAGAGTAACAAAGAAATGGCCTCTGTAAACGATATGCTAGAAAATACTCGGGGGGGCTATGCCCTGAACTCTGAAGTGTTTATTGAACCCCTGAATACACGACACTCCATTGCTGCTCAGTTAAAGAACTTAGCAGAATATCATGCTAATAACCTTGAGTATGAAGAAAATTTAGAGGAAACTCAAGGTGCTGCGGGTATGGCAGGGCGTAGCACCGATCAAGATGTCACATGGCGTTCACCAGTGACAGAACCTGTGAAAATCGATGAGGATGTGCTCAGTTCTAAGCGGAATGTTGTTGGTGCCTATGTCAATATGCAGAACGATAATATGCATTTTTTTGTGGGGCCCGAACTGCATATTCCCGACAGTTCACCTCTTGAACCACAAGATCGTGACATGGAAGACAGTGAATTAGGTCTTGGTATGCAGATGCTTTGGGGTTTTTAGCAGCCCGTTGAAAAGTGTCATCTGCGGCGTCCCGTTCGGAACGTGGATAACAGCCCGTTGAAAAATTCCATTTTTGACAGTCCGTTCAAAAAGTGTGAGATGCAAGGAAGCGAAAAAAGTCAA
>CAYJPE010000200.1:0-5337 GCA_964371965.1 uncultured Desulfovibrionaceae bacterium | reverse complement strand
TCTTATGGTATTTGACTGAAAAAGCAAGCGAAGCCTGACGCAGAGATAACCTAAAAGGCGCATTTGACGACAGCGCCTAAGACACCGCGATACCAAAATCTTTTCGTCTCCTTGCATCTCACCTTCTTTGAGCAGCCTACGAATTTTGAATTTTTCAACAGGTTGTTAACCGGAAGACGTGACTTTACGCACCAAGAGCGAATCGCCCGCATACAAACGTCTGTCTGGCGTAAGAAGCTCGCCCTCTCGTGCCACAAGAGCCGTTTCTTCACGCAGCTGCAAGGCAGCAAGGAGCTGACGAGCCGTCTTAGGGTTGGGCAATTCCAATATCTTTTCTTCCGGTTGTAAAAGTACCGTCACCGTGGCAATATATGTTTTCTTTTCTGTCATAATCATATCAGCTTGTTAAAAAACTCCGTCATGTACAGGTCGTCCCCAAAAAGGTCATACACAAGCAAACACAAAAAAGCAAGTAAGGCTTTGTACATCAATATACATACCTTGTTTGCTTTTTTGCCCATACTTCAAAGCGGAGCAAGTGATTATACTCTTAAAACTCCTGTTATGATTGAAGTTCCTTAATAAGATCATTGAGTGCATGAGCCTGTTTTGCCAGCGTGTCCACAGCATGCGTGGCTTCTTTCATATCAACAGTGGTCGCCTCGGCAATGGAGCGCACCTCTTGGAGTTTGTCGCTGATATAGCCAGCAGAGGCCGATTGTTCTTCGGCTGCGGAGGCAATATTTTGTACTTGACTCGCTGTTTTTTCCGCAATGCCCACAATATCTGTGAGGGTTGCACCGGCACTGACAGCCATTTGGGTACCATTTGCCACGGCATCCACCACTTGTGACACATCGTTCATACTTTGCTTTGTACCACTTTGAATACCGGTAATGACGTCACTTACCTCGTTGGTGGCCTGCATGGTTTTTTCTGCCAGTTTACGTACTTCATCTGCCACAACGGCAAAACCGCGTCCCGCTTCGCCTGCACGGGCGGCTTCGATGGCGGCATTGAGTGCCAAGAGATTTGTTTGGTCAGCAATATCATTGATCACATTAAGAATTGCCCCGATGCCATCCGTTTGAGAATGGAGGCTGTCCATGCCGTCTTTGACCTTGGTGGTATAACCTTCCACATGATGAAAGCTTTCAACCATGATACGCACCACTTCGGCACCTTCTTGAGCTTTTTTCATGGCTTCGGCGGCGGTTTCTGCGGCATTGGAAGCATTCTCTGCCACGTGCACCACGGTGCTGTTCATTTCAATCATGCTTTCGCTGGCATCGCCGACAAAATTATATTGCTCCTGTGCGCCCTTGTTGGAAGTATCCACCCGTGCTGCAAGATCGTCACTGGCAGACGACAACACTTGTGATACGCCTTGAGCCGACTTTGCCACTTGTGCCATACGTGCGCTGTTTTTTTCCAAGTGTTCCTTATCCACCATGTCAGAAATATCTGCCCAAACAGCCATGACGCCAAGTATGTTGCCCTTACTGTCATAAAATGGTGACGCTGAAACAAGAACGCGCACGGGGACGTTTTTTTGATTGGTAAAAGAGAGTTCGCCTTGCAAAGGGCGTTTTTCCCTCAGTGCGCGCACGGCAACAGGTTCTTGTGATGCATTGTTCCCCATCAAAGCTTGCGGGCGAACGCCTATCACGCTTTCAGGCGTCACGGTCATACCCAAAAAGTCCATCATATGCTGGTTTGTATGCATAATGTGGCCTTCTGAATCCATGATAAAGTACGGCGTTGTAATGGCTTGCAAAACACCCTTCGTAAAGGCCAGTTCTTTATTAAGATGCTGCACAAGACTTGTCAAAGCGGTGGCCAAGATGCCAAGTTCATCCTTGCGATCAGGGCGATCCATACGAAGAACACCTTCTTTGCCCGCCAAATATTCCTGCGCATAGTCTGTGATGGCTGAAATGGGGCGTAGCACACCTTTAAAAAAAGCAAGTGAGAACATGGCAATGACAATAAAGACGCCGATACATATTCCCACAAGCAGCACTTGTGAAGATAACGTTGCCTCTGCTGTTTCCTTTGCCGCGTCGCGCATGGTGCTGTCCATGACTTTGTTCAAGCGTGCCAGTCGCATTTGTACTTTTTCCAAGGTTGGCAAGGTCACATTGGTATAATGCTCATTGGCTTCATCCATTTTGTTAGCCTTGTGGAGTTCTTCAATGCGTATGGCACTTTGGTGCAGAGCCTTGTGGGGAGCATCGATGGAGTTCATATCCGGGCCAAGTTCTGGGATATTGCGCACAACTTCGTGGCGGTGTTCACTGTTATACCACTTACCAAAGCCGCATTTATTGCTGTCTTTTTCTATGTCAAGTCGTGTGCCTTGGGGGGTTTTAAGAAAGTTTGCCAATTCGTTGACCCATTGCAAATGCTGTATTTGGCGCAACAGAACTTCTTCAGCCAAATGCGCAACTTCTACTTGGGAGTGCGTGGTGTTTTTAAGCCGTGTAAATGTGACAAAAAAAACAGTAGATCCAATAAGGGCTGTGAGTAAGAAAAGTCCTATGCTCCAAAAAAACTTTCTTTTAATAGTAAGATTTTGCCATGCAGCAATCATGTGTCATTCCTTGTTTTTTTCACATTCTATAAAGATACACCGTTGCAAAGAACACTTCTTCTATTGCAATTCATTGATAAGGCCATTGAGAGTGTCGGCCTGTTGGGCAAGGCGATCAACCTCTAAAAATGCCTGTTCCATAACAAACACTGTTTCTTGTGAAATATTGCGAACATCGTCAAGTTTTCCGTTAATCTGTGCACTGGTGGCAGACTGCTCTTCTGCAGCAACAGAAATGGATCGCACTTGTGTGGCGGTATTTTCGGCAATATGCACAATGGTGTTAAGAGTATCACCAGCTTGTGTGGCAAATTCTGTGGCACGATGTACTGCCTGCACGGCACGCTCGACGTTCTGGATACTGTGCCGCGTCCCTTGCTGAATACCTGTGATGACGGTACCGACTTCGCTGGTGGCCTGCATGGTTTTTTCTGCTAATTTGCGCACTTCATCTGCCACAACGGCAAAACCACGCCCCGCTTCGCCTGCTCGTGCCGCCTCAATGGCAGCATTGAGTGCCAAAAGATTTGTTTGGTCGGCAATGTCTGTAATGACACGAATGATAGCACCAACGCCTTCAGTTTGTTCGCCAAGGCTGTCCATGCCATCTTTCACTTCATCGGTATATTTTTCAAGCTCTGTAAAGCCGTTTACCATGTGCTTAACAACGTCAGCCCCTTCTTGCGCTTTTGTCATGGCTGTTGTGGCAGCTTCTGAAGCAGAGCCGGCGCTTTCGGCCACTGTGACAACAATTTCATTTAAGCGGCGCATGGTTTCAGACGCTTCTGTCACTCTTTCATTTTGTAATGACGCCCCCTTGCTGGCCTGTTCCACTTGTGCTGTAAGCTCTTGACTGGCAGCGGAGACAGCGTCAGAGACTTGCACAGATGATTGAGCCACTTGTGCTACACGGGCACTTGCCTCTTCAATGGCTTTTTGTTTTTCCACAAGTTCCGTCACATCAGCCCAAATGGACAATGTGCCAAGCAGACGTCCTTCCTTATCATAAAAAGGCGAAGATGAAACAATGACATGAATTTCTTTTTTAGCAAAATTATGGAAGGTTCGCTCCACGCGGATGGGACGTTTTTCACGCAATGCTATGGTCGAGGATGTTTCTGCACTTTTATTACCCAATATATAATCACCGGACGTAAGGCCGTATATATCCTTGGGATCGCCCTTGCGGCCTATCAGATCCATCATATAGCGATTTGTAAAAACAGTGGTATCTTCAGGCGAAAATACCGAGCAAGGCACGGTAATACCCTCTAAGACGCCATTTGAATACGCGAGCTGTTGCTGTAAATGTTGCATAAGTGCCTGCAAGTCTTGCGCAAGCGTGCCTAGTTCATCATTTCTTGTGAGATTGAGTGGTTGGGCTTTGGCATTTAATGAATTCTTTGTATACGTGCTAATAAGCCGAATGGGTGTCAATATGAGTTTTGAAATGGCAAAAACACAGGCAACAAGCAAGAGCAACGAAAATGCGCATATGATGTAAAAGAGCGTTGTCAAGAACTGTGAATATTCGCTTGCATCCTTGGTAAGAGAGTCAACATTTTCCTTGAGTACCGTGTTCATGCGTCCCAAGGTTTGTTGCACTGTCTTTATGGAAGGCAGGGTAATAGTTTCGTAGACATTGACAGCGTCACGCGTTTTGCCTGCAATGCGCAGAGTTTCTATTTGTCCGGCGGATTCATGCAGAGCCAAGTGTTTTGAAGAACCACTTTGCATGACGACATCAAGGTTGGGGTAAAACTCCCGCAAAATCTTACGGCCTTTTTCATCATACCATTTGCTTAAAGCGCAATCGTGACCACTCTTGGTGATATTCAACGTCTTTACATCTTCATGAAGCAGGTACTGCGCCAGGTTGTTTGTCCATTGTAAATGTCGCTTTTCAAGTTCTAAGATGTCTACTTGTAAGGCAAAGGCACGTACAAGCGCGCCTTCTGTCGTTTCAAGCTGCTTAAGTGACGTGAAAAAAAAGTAGGCACAAATGCTGAGTGCCACAATAACACATGTGAGCCCACCATAAAATTTATGTCTAATACTCATATGGATTCCCCTTATCTCGCAAAAAAAGTGTCCTTACAAAAGCAGACATACTCGAAAGTACATTCATGATCCGTTGCGCATAACTTATCGGCTTATGCCGAAAAAACGTTAGCGCCATCATCAAATGCGTATGTTCACTTGCCTTTGCGTCTGATCATGCTTGTTTTTTCAATCACGTACCGGACTCGTATCTTCCTTGAAAATAAGCGCACCTTCCTGTGATAGACATAAAGATAATACACAAAACACTCACATTACTCCGCACCAAAACCGCCATAAAACAATGCTTTAGGGAAAAGCTGATGACATAGAATTGTGTTCTCTCGGGGCTGTTTCTCAATAAAGAGATTTTGTGTTTTTGCCAAGGAAAACGCGTTTTTTACGAAAGGGTGGGGGGAAACTTTTTTAGGAAAAAAAGTTTCCCCCCACACCATCGCTGCTCTCAGTATCCGTAAAGCTCGTTCGTCGCCTACCGGCTACGCCTACGGCGCAACTCGGTCGGCACCTTCAAGAAAACCAATAGTTCCAGATATATGCCAAAGTTTTTTTACTTGGGAAAAAAGGCAGTATTGTGTGGCGCACGGCAACATACAGAGAATACAATCAGAGCTTTTAGAGTAAACAAGGCACTAGTAGCGTGTATTGTCTAAATGTGTATTTTTTGAAAAGCATGTGGGGGGAAA
>CAYJPE010000199.1:0-5341 GCA_964371965.1 uncultured Desulfovibrionaceae bacterium | reverse complement strand
CCCAGATACCGCAGCAGCCGGAGTGAGAACCTAAAAGATAAGGTTCGGTAGGCATAATTTCAGAGCCAATTTCTTCTGGCTGAATGTTCATACAAGCCCAAAGGTTAGCTTGGCCAACGCACATGTCGAGGAAGTCTTCCCATGCTTCGGACTCAAGGTGCTTTTGTTGCTCTTCATCAAGAGTTGCAAATGTGGTTTGCAAAGCAGTCTTTGTGTCCATGTAAATAGGACCACGACCTTCGCGCATTTCGCGAAGCATCATGTGGTTACGCAAGCAGGTAGGAATGATATGTCCTTTAGCATAACCACGATCTTCGTAAGGCTTAAGCATTGCAGCGTTTGTTGAGCAATAATCTTCGCCTTTTGCATTAGTAGCTTTAGCTTTGAACAGAAGGAACCATGCGCCCACAGGGCCATAACCGTCTTTGAAACGAGCTGGTACGAAACGGTTTTCCATCATGGTCATTTCTGCGCCCACTTGAGCACACATGGTGTACGTAGAACCGGAGTTCCACACAGGATACCATGCACGACCAAGACCTTCACCTGTGGAGCGCGGACGATATACGTTCACAGCACCACCAGCAGCAACAACCATGGCATTCGTTTTGAAAATATGCACTTCGTTTTCGCGCAAGTTGAAGCCCACAGCGCCAGCAATACGGTTTTGAATCTTGTCGTCAAGCAACAGCTTCACGATGAAGATACGTTCCATAATACGTTCTTCACCAAGAGCATTTTTTGCAGCTTCAGCTACAATACACTTGTAAGACTCACCGTTGATCATGATCTGCCAACGACCTGAACGCACTGGATCATCACCATTGCGAAGGCTCTTGCCAGCAGCCTTAGCGGCAGCACCATCAAGGTTGTGTCCATGATCGTCTTTGATCCAGCAGGGCAAGCCCCAATCTTCAAAGAGGTGCACGGAATCGTCTACGTGACGGCCAAGGTCAAAAATGAGATCTTCGCGAACAAGACCCATAAGGTCAGTACGCACCATGCGCACATAGTCATCGGCATCATTCTTACCAAGGTAAGTATTGATGGCGGAAAGACCTTGAGCAACAGCACCAGAACGCTCAAGTGTGGCTTTGTCGCACAGCAAAATCTTCAAATCGGGGGCAAATTTATCGGCCCAACGCACAGCCTCAAAAGCTGTACCGCAGCATCCCATGCCGCCACCCACCATGAGCAGGTCAACCTGATGCTCTTTCACAACTGGGTCAGTGATGGGAACACCTCTAACACTTTCCTTAACAGGAATCTTTGGCATAACAATATCTCCTTTCGCACTTTTCGGGCAGCAGCCTAACGGCCGTGCTCCATTTCAATGGCAGACTTATCGGCTTCACCAATTTCAATCTTCTTGCCGAGGGCTTCTTTGGGAGCAATCAAAGCCGTTTCGGTGAACAGAAGTTCATTTTCCAAATCTGTTGGCTCTGGATGTCCGTCGAAGGGCTTGATGGAGCCTTCTGGGGTCGTGCGAATGGGGAACTTGAAGCGCTTCACATTGCCATTACGGAACTTAATTGTCCACATAATGGAGTCAGCTGAACGCATGGGAATACAGGTACCACCCATAGGAGCAAAGTCTGCATAGGGGCGTGCTGTAATTGCACCTTGAGGACAAATCTTCACACAAGAATAACATTCCCAACATGCATCAGGTTCTTGGTTATAGGCCTTCATTTCCTCAGGGTCGAGGATCATGAGGTCGTTGGGGCAAATGTACATACAGGCGGTCTTCTCGCCACCTTTACAGCCGTCGCACTTGGACGGATCGACAAAAGTCGGCATACGTATCCTCCAACCTTAATTTTCAAAGTGTTAATGGTAGTACCAGCCGAGCCACATACCCACTGGCAGAGTCTAAAAAGACTGACAAAATTCAGCCTTTTGTGAACCCTACCTAGCTGTCGTTCAAGCGTTCGTTAAGACATTATAGCCAGCTAGTGAAGCCCTTTTAGCAAAAGATGAGTTAGTAGTCAAGTAAAAAGAATGAGATTTTTTTCACAAGCTCCCTTCCCGTCAGTTCTATCTACCAAAATTACAATTGCCCGTCTAGTTTAAAATGATTTTTTTTCTAAAAAACTTCGCATTCCCAAAAAAGGAGCAAATACACAGCTCCGCACCTGCCTGATCTGACAGTTGATAACTTTTATTTATAGAATTCGTTCATAAAGTGTGAGATGTAAGTCTGTAAAAAAATTAAGGCGCGCAGACCGACCCAAAGGGTGCCGAGGGTGAAGCCGTTTCACGAAGAACGAATTTTACTGATATTGAAAACAAGGCGTATTAGGGGCTGTCGTCAAATATTGCTCCCCCAATTAAACAGTGGACAAAATTCGTAGCTCAAGCTGTAAATTCAAATGGCTATATGTGTTTTACCGCTCTCATGTCCACAGAGTAGTTGGCGGAGCAATAGCGATTTTTCTTGACACCTCTAAGGAATACGCGCTTGACTTGAGAAAATATTCTTTTATGCCATGCAATTAAAAAGCAAGTAAAGTTTGACACAGAGATACCCCAATGGGCGCATTTGACGAAAGTGACTCATCAAAGCATTTTTTATTCATTGGCAACGTCATTTTCGACAATCGCGTCAATTTCAAAAGTCCTGTTTCTATGATTTTAAAGTTGAATTTGACGCAATTCAAAAACAAAATCCAATAAAATGAATATGTTCAAAAAATAACCCCCTACTCAATAAAGTACAGATGGGCGTTTAGTAATACACGTTGAAAGTAAGATTTCATGGATTTTTAACTTGCAACTCAAGTTATTTTAAGCTAACTTTCTGATGAACAACAATAAAAATGGATTATTTATGCACGATGAAAACATAAAGCGTTCACCTAGACGCCCACCATTACGCGAAACAATCATGGATATGGATCGGGATTTGCTAAAAATGCTCGCACGCCGTTGCAATATTCTTGAAAAAATGAAAGCTCGACATGGTTACCTTGACCCTCACGAAGAAAAAGAACTCCGCACCTCTTGGGAAAAACAAGCAACGTCCATGAGTCGTGACCCACGTCTCATTCAACATCTTTTTTCCATCCTACAAGAGATTCAGTTTTCTCCAAAACCAATGCCAGGTGCTGAAAGTAATCGACAAGGCTTTAATCTTGCCCCTTCTCAAAAACCTGTTGAAATACAAATGCACGCGCCGTTGGCTTGTCGACGTGCAAGGCTTATGCTCACCCTTGCAGCAGTATCCGGCTCAGCGTGCCGCATGTTTCCAAGCCTCCTCAATGATGCATCCATTCAATGCGTTAAAATGTTCAATCAATGCGCCACGTCACTTGCATGGGAAGAAGATGGAACCATTCTGGCAAGACAAGGCGGTGCTCTTTCATTACCGGATAAAGTTATTTTTGTTGGCGACGATTTGCTCAATTTTTATCTCTTGCTTGGACATTATGTAGGGAAAGTAACTCGTGCCAAGTTTAGTGGAGAAAGCACTCTTAAACTCAAAGATATGAATGCACTTCGTCATTTTTTACCTCAACTTGGAGCACGACTCAGCCATGCCATACCCAAGAGTACCGGCTTTCCAATTCGCATAGAGTGCTCAGGGATTTTGCCAGAGACCATTATCATTCCTGAAAATCTTGACCAAGACGCCATCACAGGCTTCTTGTTGGCAGCGCCTTTTTGGGAAAAACCCGTCACGTTTGACATTTCTGCCTATAATAAAGGAATTGCGGCACATGTTGTTGATGAAGCCTTGGAGACGCTTATTTCATGCGGCGCACGAGTGCAACAAGACGGTGCAAAAATCCACTTCACACCGACTTCCATAACCCTCCCTACAAGTCCCTCCATTGGAATGGATTTAACTTTGGCGCCCTACATGCTCATGCTCCCTTTTGCAGCCTCGCAAACCTCACAATCAGGAGGCAGAGTGGAACTTGAAGGTGTTTGGCCTAGGTGCTCATTATCTACACGTCTTGCAGAGCTCATGTCCCACTGCGGTCTCTATATTGAGGTTAATGCAACTTCTATTATCTCAAAATCTGCAGGAACACCTTTAAACAGGCCTCTTGATATGAGTGCGATTTGGAATTCAGGCGATCTTGATGCTCGTTTTATCCCCCTTATTGTGGCCTGCACGCTGATCTCTGTTTTACGTGGACAAGATGAATGTCGTATACCAGCAGCAATGTTGCAAGATTCTGCTGATGATATTCTTCATTTTGTACAACATTTCGGCTTTACTGTACGCGAAGATGGTCTAATTCATGCACAATCACAGCACTTTACACATACTGAAAGCACAAATATGGAAGAACACAGCACACGACAATATGAAGAACCATCTCAAAACACCATCTGGACGGCACCGACATCCACTTGGGCCATGGCCTATGCACTTTGTGCCTTTGCTCGTCCCAATCTCAAAATTGCTAACCCTGGCATCATGACACATCTTTATCCAAATTTTTGGCAAATATACAACACACTCCCCTGCCCTGCCAACGTAAAACCTAAAGCAATGGAGCCAGATCATGACAAACCTGTCCGACGACGCATTATTGCCGCAGACAAAGACGGAATTGGAAACGGAGATAACCATCATTGATACATTACTTGACGAAAATGATGCCGCCTTACGTACACTTCTGGCGGCTGAAGATCCCGCAGCTGGAATCTTCCATGCCTCTGACATCCACACTTTACGTCAAGAAAAACTTATGCTGCTTACCCGAAAAGAATTACGGCAAGTTCGTATAAGACGCCTTGCCGCCTCGCAATAACAAATGCGCGTAAGCGCGACTATTTATCAAAGGAAGCATTTTCGCACAGAAATGCTTCCTTTTGTATGAGGTAAAGTTTCAAATACTTCTCCCAATCCTCACGTGTTTGTGCTATGGAGAAAGAAGTGTTGAAAAAACACTTCAACCAAATATACGAGGATTATCTATGAAATATCTATTATCACTTTTTTTAAGCGTAGCGCTCGTCACCCCCGCGTTTGCAGCGTACGTAGGCTCTGCGGGAATGACATCAAATGTGCGTCAAGTCATCCAAGCGGGCGGCTATGAACCGGCCTGCATGAAAGGCTACCTCATTGACAAAGTACCCGGACGGAAAAGTCGCTATACTTTTCAAGATAAAACAGGCGTCATGCACCTGACAATCGACGAAGCGCTCTTTAGCGATACAAGGATTAACGAGCACACGCGCGTGCGCATCTGCGGGAAGCTTGATTATGCAATGGCCTTAAACAACCAGTTTGATGTAGAAAATGTTTCTGTTGTAAAATAAGCCCACTACATACGGCATTCGCATTGTGTCGTTTTAAAAGGTGTGTGGGGTAACTTTTCTAGGG
>CAYJPE010000198.1:0-5341 GCA_964371965.1 uncultured Desulfovibrionaceae bacterium | reverse complement strand
TTTTCATTCTCGTGCATATTTATCCTTCCAAATCAAAGTCATAGAGGCGCATAATATCATCATCCTCTTTCACGCCAATATCCACATGGGTGGGCGTCACTGCCCGTGCGTACAGTTCCTTGCCCTCATGCGCCGCGTCAAAGGTCACACGCTTTTCATGACATTGTTGCCTCGGTAATTGCTTTTCCAGCGCAAGGGGTGAAGTGCTGTAGCCAAGTACAAGGGTCAAGTCTTTGCGCACTATGCCCAGCGAATACCACTCGCCATAGTTGGAAAAGCGGCTGAGGACAGGGTGCAGCATGTTACGCTTGAACGTGCCCACGCTGAAACGAAGCGCCGCTTCATCCCCCTGCATGACTTCATGTTGCACGATGCCCGTGCTCTCCCCCGGTGCCGTGCGCAAAAGCCCCAGTGCCACGCCGGTTTTGAGGCTGAAAAGTGCGTCATTACCATGATGGGCTACAGCGCTCTCGTGCTGTAAGGGATTGTGTATAATAAAAGTGTCTTGTGTAAACATGTCGTCGCCACTGTCATGCTTTTGCAATACACGCGCCGCCACGTCCTCAAAAGCCTGTTGCACATGATGCGAACGGCACGAGTTGCCTGCCAGCAGTATGTGCATGTGTTCGTGATACGTGCCATGCCTTTTAAATGCCTGACGCAGACACGCAAAAAAGGCTTCGACGCCTTGTGTGATACGCTGTTTGAGGAAGTCTTCCAACATATCTGTATCAATGTTGAGCGCCACGAGGGGCCTTTCGTCGCCGCTGTGGTCAAAGAGCGTCACGTTGAGCTGTCCTGTGGATGCGTGCTCGTCGCCCAAGCCTTCGCCCTCTCCTCCAGATTCTCCCCCAGATTCCCATAAGGGCCGCAACACTTCGCACAGCGTATTCATATTTGTCTGCGCCACAAGGCTTTCGTCAAGAAGTGCTTCTGCGCCTGCAAAGTGACGCATATCTGCCGGTTTTGTAAAAGGAATGCCCGCGCCCTCTTGGAGCAACTTTGCCGCATTTTTCTGCACCACAAGACAAGCCATATGGTGCAAAAGATGCTCACCGCCCAAGTACACGTCGCCGGAACTGTCAAGCAATTCTATGACCTGCTCCCAACCTTCCTCATACTCTTCCTTGGCAGTGCTTGTGCGATACAGACCCACGGCAAAGTCCGTCGTTCCGCCGCCAAAGTCAAAGACCGCAAAGGCAAGGCCGCCATTATGCTCTGTGGCCTCCAGCCCCAATGCGGGCAAAGCGCTCGCCGCATAGGCCACGGGCTCGGTGGCGCCTTCCGTGACGCGCAAGGATATGGGCATGACACTTTTTTCGCGCCACTCACGGCTTAAACCGAGTGTCGGGGGCAGACTGCGCTCAAGGCCACGGCGGAAACTATAAAGAATGCGTTCCCGCGTCTCCTTGGGAAATTTGACAGGGAAGCTCATGTGATAATCTGTATAAATACAACCGCCGCCTTGAGCTGTGTGGAGCTGGTTATTGATGGATAAGCCCAAGTACCACGCGTAGACTTCGATGGGGTCAAAGCCCCGTGTGGTGAAATCGGCCATAATGTCGTGTGCGCATTCGGTGGCAAGAGCCTGTACAGAAAAATCCTGCCCTTGCTGGTCACGACGCCGCAAAAGCGCATCGCCGCCCGCATATGCCCACGTTTTGAGGCCGGCAAGACCGCTCTGACCTCCTGTCTTTATGTTGGCGCCATTGCCCCCGTTAGTAATGTTAAGCACTTCTTCTTTGGCGGCGTGAGAACACTTCATATGCTCCCAACGGGTGAATGGCCTGTACGGCAGTGCGTTCCATGCCCTCATAAAGGCATTGATGTCGAGCACTTGGAGGACTGTAGGGTTTTCATAATCCTTGGGGTCAAGACTGCGCCAATCACGCAAGCCCACACGCATAAGACGCTCTACGCCGTGCTCGCGCAGGGCAACGACCGTGCTTGTGGTGCCAAAGTCGATGGCGACGGACACGCCCTGCTGTATGTCTTGCGCTGGGTCTCGGGCACACAGCGGTTCTTGCAAGAGCGTCTTGGCGTACCACGTTTCGGCTGTGTCAGTGTCAATATCGTCAGGCCAGTAGAGATCCCAATGCCCGCGCTGTGGGTCGGAGAGGATGGTGGCGTCGAGGGCTTCGGCCTGTGTTCTGTGCTTGTCCGCTTCGAGTAAAATGGAGTGAATGTTTATGACAGGCTTTGCGACTGTCTTGCCTTGCGCTGCAAACACTGCGGGAGCAAGGACGCCGTCCCACAGTTCGCTTAAGGGGGTGAGGGCTTGGTAGGCTTTGAAGGGGGGCATGTCGTTGTCGTCGTCATCGTCACCGAAGAAGAAGGGTCTTTCAGTTGACAAAGTTTTTGTCGGAGAGCCTGTATATGACGCTCCAAAAAGTCTACTATACACGCTTCCTAAAGCGCTCTCGATCGGTAATTTTTTTTTTAATTCACCCAACTTTTTATTTGCGTACTCTGTCAACGGATTCGGATGTGACGACATTTTTTTTGAAAACTTAATCTGCAATGCATCCTTAGTTTGCAACGGGCACTGTTTATGCCATTGCTCCATAACATCGTACCTTTTTGGGGATAAATGTCTGTGATCATTTTCTACAATAACATAAAGGGCGTCGTTTTCAACATCACAAAAGGTGAAAAAGGATTCCCCTTCTGAACGAAGACCAGACGAAGCACGACCCTTCACCCCTTCCACACTTTGCAACAATCGCTGACTTTCCTTAAGACTCTCCTTAATCCGCGCCCTTTCCTTCCCCTCAATATCATCCTTCAAAAATTTGGGCACATGCGTAGCTTTCACAAACATGGTGTTCTCCTTCTTTCTTCATCAACCAAGACGCACAAGGGCTTTATGCACAATTTTTCCCGCCGCATTTTCAAGGCCGGGCAACAGGACTTCACGAATAATGGTGCCGTCTTGTCCCACGCGTTGATGCCTTTCATAATCATAGGGCGTGTTGACTTCTGCCATGAGCACACGCGCTTCGGCATTTGCTGAGCCTTTATTATAGAGGCCGCCCAAGAGATATAAGAAGTCCGCCATGCCTTGCGGTGCTGTCGTTTCCGACAACACAGAGCGCACGCACGCTTCCCAGCACTGCGTAATACGGCTGAATTGTCCGCACTGTACGCAAAATACATGGACACGCTCAAGGTCAAAGTACTTGGCGGCGATGTCGCGTACAGGAGATGCAAGTCGCGCCAGTTCGTGCTCCAGCCGTGCGGGTTCGGGGTCTTTGATGTTTTGGGCTTTGAGGGCCTCGTAATCACGTTTGAACTGTGCGGCCTTGTCTTGCGCCTGTTCGTAACGCTTTGTGAGGTCAGTAAAGGCCACATGCAGCTCGCTGTTCTGCTTATGCAACTCTTTGCGTGTTTCGTCCGCTGCCCTTGTATCACGTCCTGCGCGCTGTTTGACTGCCTCAAGCTCGTGTTCCAATTCTGCGATGCGTTTTGCTAAAGCCTCGTCTTTTTCTGTCTGCTTGTCTGGCAAAGACGCTGTTTTCGCCCCGCAAAAGCGTTGCATGGCGTCAATACGTTCCTGCTCCGGAAGTTTCTCGATGAAAAAGCGCAGTGTGGCATTGACGTCGTCTTGCCACTGGACAAGTTTCTCTGGCAGTTCTTTCTTTCCCATGATTTTCTCCTTCATGTCGCCTATAACGTTGCCTATTGTGCGTTGGGTCATCGTCTTTTCGCCTCCACTTGCGAGCTTTCAATCCACGCCTGCACGGCCTTCTTGGGTGTGTTTGTCTGCGCTGTGGCCTCTACATAACGCTGCCCTTGTATTGGAAAGCCGCGTAAATATGCGTCGATAATCTCTTTCTCTGTCAATGTATAGGCCGATAGACGCGGCTCGTTAACCAAGGGTTTTGCTCTTTGTGGCGTGACTTCCCATAGGCTCTCAGCAAAACGCACAAGGCACGGCTCTTGTTTTAATATGTCCATTTTGCAGAGAATTTCCGGAAAAGCCATATCCAATGTGCGCACGGACAGGGCTGTGAGACCATGCTCACACGGATATGTGACAAGGCTTTGGCAGGAACTAAAAGATGTGTCATGATAGAGTATGGCAAGACTGCCCTTGTCCCATGTACCTTCCATAAATTCACGCGCAAAATACGACCAAAATTCTTGTAAGTGTTCTGTATCCTGCTCTGAATTAGGGCTTTTGACGGGAATACGCTCATCGCCGCCCGGTGTTCGTTGCTCGCCGTTGGCATAAATGACAAAGGCGTCCTTATGCAGAAAAATAAATATGTCACAGTGTTGCATGCATTGCTCCATAATAAAAATTTATACAAAATAAATCACTTACTAAAAACGTGAAAAGTAAAAACACTTGTGAGATATGGCAAGTCATGTCCGTATACATGAACATGCTTCCAGAATATGGAAAGTTGAAAAGTTTTTTTGTGTTTTTTTACAAAGCTGTTAGGGGCTGTCGTCAAATTACAGATTTTCGCGTTTTATCAAGGAAGACGAGCTTGCTTTGAGGGAATATACTCTTATGGTATTTGACCGAAAAAGCAAGAGAAGTCTGACGCAGAGAAAACCGAAAAGATGAATTTGACGAAGCCCCTAGCCGAGGGAGATAACATCCAGCCCCAAGCGCGCCCGCGTCATGCCCACATAGGCCAGCTTTTCCGCATAACCGTTGCGCCCCGCGTGGTAATGCGGCAAACCCACAAGGAAGACATGAGCATAGTCCATACCCTTGACGCTATGTATGGTGGAAAGCGTCACACTGTCCGTGGTGATGTCGTAGCGACGTTTAGCTCGGTCGTTTTCCGTCACCCATGAAACCATGATGCCGCGCCGCTCCAAGGCATCACGCAAGACAGTAGGAATATTGATATCATTCCACGTGCTTTTGGCATACAACACCGCTATTTCCGACATGGGATGCCCCTCGCGCACCATGTCGCATATGGATTTTACTATATATTCGCACAACGTGTCAATGTCCGTCATGTGGTGCTTTTGAGGAAGAGCGCCTTGTGCGCCCTGCACATACTGCTTTTCACACGCAATACCCAATTCATTGGCCACAAAGGTGCTTATTTGCACTGAATTTCTGTACTGATGTCGCAAATGGTGTTCTTGGATATGGGGTACTTTTTGTGACCACACAGACTCTTGCGTATAAAGTGCCTGTTGTTCATCCAGAGCCACACTCAAGACCCCGTGTTCTTCATGAAGCAAGGGCAGCAGCACATCAATCATAGGTGCGGTGAAGTCTTGTCCTTCGTCCACCAAGATGGCGTCGTAGTGATTGCGCCATTGTGTACCATTTTCCGAAGTCAGCACATCCTTTGCCTCTTCAATGACC
>CAYJPE010000197.1:0-5350 GCA_964371965.1 uncultured Desulfovibrionaceae bacterium | reverse complement strand
AAAGATCCCCTTCCCCCCTCAAGAAAAAAATCATCAGTGTGATCTTAGAACTTCCAAATCAACGGAATAAGTACAACACACATGATAAAGCTGGCAATTTGCAAAGGCCAACCGGCGCGTACATAGTCTGCAAATGTGTAGTTACCGGGGCCAAACACGAGCGTATTAGGCGGCGTGGCAATGGGTGTCAAGAAGCAGGCAGAAGCGGAAATGGCAATACCCATGGCGATGGGCAGCGGCGATACGCCGGACTGAATGGCGATGGGAATGGCCAAGGGAGCCATAAGGGCTGCTGTTGCCGTATTTGACATGAAGTTTGTGATGATCATGGTGAGTGCGCATGTGACAGCCAATATGGCGTAAGGGTCGGACACAAGAGCCACCACATTTTCTGCAATGAGTGAGGCGGCGCCCGTATTCTTCATGGCGGTACTCATGGAAATCATACCTGCAAACAGGAAGATGGTTGTCCAGTCAATGGAATTAAAGGCTTCCTTCATGGTGATACAGCGGGTAATAATCATGAGCATGGCACCCAGCATGGCAGCAGGCGTCAAAGGCAAGAGCTTGAAGGCCATAGCAATGACCACAAAGGCAAAGATTCCGATGGCGATGGGCATTTTTTTAGTACGCATTTCGCGCACAGGACTCATTTTGGCATCGCTTGTATCAATGACAGGCTCTCGATTTGGTAAGAGCTTACCGCCAATGGTGGCATAGTATATAAGGCCAAGGGCAAGCATGGGGAAGCCAATGAGGCCAAATTCAAAGAAACCGAAAGGTTGTACGCCGACTTCGCCGCCCATTTTTTCCAAGGTGGCGTTAATGAGCAAGTTTGGAGGTGTTCCCACAAGGGTTGCCGTGCCGCCCAGCGACGATGCAAAGGCTATGGGCATGAGGATTTTTCCAGGAGCAATTTTTGCGGCGGCACACATGGCAATGACCATGGGCATGGCCACGGCGGTGGTGCCGGTATTGCTCAAGACACAGGACAAAAGACCTACGGTGAGCACCGAAAGAAGCAAGAGCTTTTTCTCACTGCCCTTGGACATTTTAATGGTAAATTCCCCGACTTTATTGGCAAAACCTGTGGCAAAGGTACCTTCGCCCAAGATGAACATGGCCATAAAAAGAACCACGCTGGGATCGCCAAAGTTGGCAAAGGCGGCCTTGGGGCTTAAGATGCCAAAAATACTCAAGGCACAGGGCACGAGCATGGCTGTGACAGGTAGAGGCACGGCTTCTGTGAAGAAAAGAATGGCGGCCACGCCCAAGATGACCAGAGTCAAATAGGCTTGGGAAAAGTCCTTTGTTGCTTCTTCTGCGGCAGGGGCAGCGGCCATGAGCAGGTCAGGAAAAAGGGCGAAGACGGTAAAAAGAACGATGCTCAATAATCCTGCTGTTCTTTTCCATGGACAGGAAGTAAAAGACAAATGTGCTTTCATACATTTTTCCTTATAATGTTACGTGTTGAAAAAATCTCTACTTGAAGGAAAAAAGGCACTTTGTGTGCCCCGCTTTGCGGGCGAGGCACACAATTTTTATTGATTACAGATAACTTTTATGCAGCGCATCGGCACGCTTGCGGCATGCTTGCACACGCTCCACCAAGCTTTTGCGATAGGCATCCATATCGGCAATGGGACGCGTGGCAATGCCGGAATCCATAGCCGCTTGCGCCACGGCAGGGGTCTCCCATTCGATAATGCGTGGGTCAAGAGGCTTTGGTATGACATAGTCAAGGCCATATTCAAACTTTTGACCGCCATAAGCGTCCATCACTTCTTGGGGGACAGGTTCCTTGGCAAGGGCAGCCAATGCCTTTGCGGCGGCAATCTTCATCTCTTCGTTGATTTGTGAGGCACCCACGTCAAGGGCACCGCGGAAGAGGAAGGGGAAGCCGGAGACATTGTTTATCTGATTGGGATAATCAGAGCGTCCTGTGGCCATAATGCAATCGGGCACAGCGTCCTTGGCATCGGGGTAGGAGATTTCGGGATCGGGATTGGCACATGCAAAGAGGATGGGCTGGGGCGCCATGCTCTTCACCATATCCTTGCTCAAAAGTCCCTTCACGGACAGACCAAGGAAGACATCGGCACCCTTGAGGGCTTCGTCCAGCGTGCAATTTTCCTTTTGTGCATAGGCTTCTTTATACTTATTCAAGTCCGTACGTCCGGCATGAATGAGGCCGCGAGAGTCAAACATGAAGATGTTTTCACGCTTAACGCCCATTTCAACATACAAATTGGAACACGCGATGGCGGCGGCGCCGGCACCGGAAATGACGACTTTGCAATCGGCAATGGCGCGCTTGGTGATTTCGCACGCATTGATAAGGCCTGCGGCAGAAATAACCGCCGTGCCGTGCTGGTCGTCGTGGAACACAGGAATGTTCATTTCCTCGCGCAACGTTTCTTCAATGAAGAAGCACTCAGGAGCCTTAATATCTTCAAGGTTAATGCCGCCAAAGGTAGGTTCCATTGCCTTAACGATGTCGCACAATTTGCGCGGATCCGTTTCGGCAAGGTTGATGTCATAAACATCAATGTCGGCAAACATTTTGAAGAGAATCCCCTTGCCTTCCATGACAGGTTTACCCGCCTTGGGACCAATATTGCCAAGGCCAAGAACGGCGGTGCCGTTGGAGACAACTGCCACCAAGTTCGCGCGACCTGTGTACACGTCTACCTTGCTTTCATCGGCATGGATGGCAAGGCAGGCCTCGGCAACGCCGGGGGAATAAGCCATGGACAGGTCTTTTTGGTTGGCGCAGGCCTTTGTAGGCAATACTTCTACTTTTCCGCGGCGAGGAAACTCGTGATAGTTGAGCGCCTCTTCTTTTGTGTATAAAGCCATGAAAACGTCCTCTTTATTTACTATGACAAGAGCAATTGCGCGACATGAGGTTACGCAGCTTTTCGGGCACAATGCCCTTCACCGATTCTGTCACCAACATGCGACGCATGATACCGAGCTGGTCTTGCAAGGGCAATTTTTTGGGGCATACGTCGTGGCAGGCAAGAAGCCCCATGCAGCCAAAGACCCCTTGGTCATTGCCGATGAGCTCATAGAAGTCTTTTTCATTACGATTGTCACGCGGGTCAGTGTAGAAACGTGCCATGCGGTTGATGCTTGTGGCACCGAGGAAGTCTTCCCGCATGCGCGCCGTGCCGCAGGCTGCAATGCAGCAGCCGCACTCAATGCAACGGTCAAGTTCAAAGATCTGTGTGGCAAGGTCATTGCACATGGTGTCTTCGATGGCAGTTTCGTCAAATTCTTTTTCCGTGTGTATCCATGTTTTGAGGCGTTTGCCCACATCGCGGAACCATGTGCCCGTATCCACGGACAAATCGCCAATGAGTTTGAACACCGGCAGCGGGTGCAAGACAATGTGCTCGCCGAGGTGAGAGGTTTGTGTGCAACAGGCAAGAGCCGGACGCCCGTTGACGACCATGCCACACGAGCCGCAAATACCCGCACGGCAGCAAAAGTCAAACTGCAATGTGGGGTCTTGTGTTTCGCGCAGTATGGAAAGAGCCACAAAGAGCGTCATGCTTAAGTGTTCTTCCAAATAAAAAGATTGCATGTGCGGTACGCTCTTGGGGTCAAGAGGATTGTAGCGCATGATCTCAATATGCAATTTACGTCCCATAAGTATTCTCCTGGCTTTTATTTATGTTTATACGCAGCTTTTTGGCAAGCGTCAGAAGTTGCAGACAGCAGACAGATATTTAGCCGCCAAGGGGGCGGATTTTGTCTTCAGGAATCTCTGCTTTCATAATGCTGCCGCCACCATAACCACGTTCGCCAGGCGGAATTTCATACCACGGTGTGGCATCTTCGTACTCAAGGGTAGGCAGGGTGTCGCCGGTTTTCCAGTACGCAAGGGTGCGGTTGAGCCACTTTTGGTCATTGCGCTCGGGATAGTCTTCGCGTGAGTGAGCACCGCGGCTTTCTGTACGCATAAGCGCACCGTAAGCTGTACACAAGCCGAGCTTAATCATGCCGCGAATGCGCAATGCCATGGACAATTCGGGATTGAAACCTTTGTTGTTGCCTTGCAGCGAAATGTTTTCGGAGCGTACAAGAAGCTCTTGCAAGTCATCCACAGCTTTTTGCAAGTCTGTGGCATTACGGAAAATCCCCACATTGTCCATCATGGTGGTGTGCATGAGGGCGCGCAATGCGTAGCAATCTTCATTGCCCTTGCGTCCGTACACCATGTTGTCTATGCGCTCTGCCACAAGCTTGGCCGCGTCGGAAGCTGCTGCCGTGCCATAGTTCGTTTCATAGCCTTTGAGGTATTCGACGATTTTTTTACCGATGATACGTCCGGCCACAACGGTTTCCGCCAAGGAGTTGCCGCCAAGACGGTTAAAGCCGTGCATGTCCCAGCAGGCCGCTTCGCCGGCGGAGAACAGCCCCTTGAGCCCATACGTTGCGCCGTCCTTATTGGTACGCACACCGCCCATGCTGTAGTGGTGGGTGGGGCGTACGGGAATAAGCTGGTGAATGGGGTTGACGCCAAGGAACTTGGTGGAAATGTCGTACACTTCGCGTAAGTTCATGGTGATGTGCTTTTCGCCAAGGTGACGGATGTCCAACCACAAGTGGTCGCCATAGGGGCTCTTGACGCCAAGGCCTTTGCGGATGTGGTTTTGCATGTGACGCGCCACAACGTCGCGCGAAGCAAGTTCGGCCTTGTCCGGCTCATAGTCCGGCATAAAGCGGTATTCGTTCACGTCGAGCAAGGTACCGCCGTCGCCGCGACAGCCTTCTGTCACAAGAATGTCTGTGGGCACCGTGCCCGTGGGGTGAAATTGCACAGCTTCCATGTTGCCAAGGGGGACGCACCCCGTGTCGAGCGCCGTAATCTGCCCGCCGCCATCACAAATAATGGCATTGGTGGTGGCAGGGTACACACGTCCGTAACCGCCAGTGGCAATAAGCGTCACCTTGGCACGGTAGATCACAAGCTCGCCCGTGCGCAAGCAACGGCAAACGCAGCCCGTACACGTGTCGCCGTCATGGATGAGGGCTTCGGCCTGCATACGGTCATGGACAGCCACACCCATTTGCAAGAGGCGATTGTCCAGCGTAAAGAGGACGGAATGGCCTGTGCCGTCAGACGTGTAGCATGTACGCCATTTTGCCGTTCCGCCAAAGGCGCGCGAGTGAATGAGGCCGCGTTTGGACTCAAGCTCTTCTGCTTCAAAAGGTTTTCCGCCTTTATAGTAGGTGTGAATACCGGGAACAACGCGGCTCCACGGCACACCCATCCACGCCATTTCGCGCATGGCAATGGGGGCGGTATTGGCAAAAAGACGCGCCACTTCTTGGTCGCAAC
>CAYJPE010000196.1:0-5353 GCA_964371965.1 uncultured Desulfovibrionaceae bacterium | reverse complement strand
TTGTGAGGCGGAGATTTGGATTCTAACGAACGCTACGTTCTATGCCGTGACAATCGTCCGCCTCACTTCCTTCCTTCCTTCCTTCCTTCCTTCCTTCCTTCCATCTTTCTGACAGAAGCCTAACTGATTTTCAAGTAACAATGCCGTGCGGAAACACTGATTCCTTATTTTTTCTGTAGCAAAACATATATACTTTCATTTACCCAGTCTTTCCTGAGAAACAGCCCTTAGTTTCCGTCAATTTTAGCAAATAAATCCGAATGCATATCCCACTGTTCCAAGACATCTTTTGCCACAGGACTTTTTGTATAATTCACATGTTGTTGCAAAAGAAACTTCAATGTACGTCTATCTTCATCGCTTATATTTGCATCGAGATTCGTATTTTCCTTCTCTGCATGCGGATAATGCTGTTCCGGCTTATAAATATACACGGTACCCCCCCGCATATGCTGCGCCAAATTTTTACCGCAATGTCCGAGCACAAGCACAGTTCCTCCCTGCATATGCAAACAAGCATTATCCCCAACGCCCTCCACCACGGCCTGCGCACCATGATTACACACTGCAAAATACTCTCCCGCGCTACCGGCCACATAGGCCTCTCCCGATGTGGCTCCATACAAAGCCGCGTTGCCGATGATAGCATGACTTATGCCATTGCCACTTTCTTCGGCAAGGGGTGTATCGGGCGCATGGGCTATCACCACAACGCCACCACAAAGTCCCTTGCCCACATGGTCGTTGGCATCACCATACACATACAGCGTAACACCCTTAATAAGAAAAGCACCAAGGCATTGCCCTGCACTGCCCCACAATTTCATGGAGTAAAACTGCGCATCGCTTTGCAAGTCATCACCCTGCGTGTTGTCATGTATGAGAGCGTTTTTTTCCAACAGAAGATCTTGGACTTTGCGCAAAATTTCACCGGAAAGATGGGTGCCCACGGCTATATCTGTCGTGCGTACTGTGCCGGAGAAATGACACATTTTGACTTTTTTGTAGAAAAAAGCTTGAAGCTTTTCCAAGAGTGCCCGTTCAAGGCCTGTCAATGGCAAGGGCGCATGGCTGGGCATACCGCCACGCTGCCCTAAAATGCCCGAGGAACCTTGGGTCAATGCACTGATATCAATAACTTCTCCTTTGTGTATCGGTTCAAACACTTTTTCTAAAAGCTCCGCCCTTCCAATAAGCTGGTCAAGATAGCTATACCCAAGACGTGCCACATGTGTACGAATGTCTTCGGCCAAATGACGTAAAAAACGTATGCCATGCTGTATATCACCTTGAAATTTTAGAATATCTGCATCTGCACGCAAAGCACCGGGGCACACATCGTTACAATGTTCGCACATATGGCAACCAAGACTGACAAGCAGCGGTGCTGTCATGGAAAATTCCTCTGCTCCAAGCAAGGTGGCCTTGATCACATCTTGCGCGCTAAAAAGTGGTGCCATAATACGCAAACGCACGCGCCTACGTAAACGGTTTATGGTAAGTACATGCTGCACCTCCGCAAGCCCCAACTCCCATGGCAACAAATGCTCGTAAGATTTTTGCAGTATGCCTTGTCCCCCGTGCTGACTGCCACACAGCCAAAGCGCATGCGCCCCCGCCCTCACAAGCACCGCGGCCAATGCACCTACGCCCGCGCTGGCAGGTAACAGAACACATATGCGCATATGCGGCTGGAGTCGACGCAATGTGTGTACAAGATAGCTTATGTCTTGCGGTGAAAGAACATCATGATGCCTTTTTTCGCTCCTGTGGCGTCCATCCATATAATCCCCCATATGCTCCCACAAGGCAATGAGGAGTTCTTCTTTGTTCAGCAGATAGGAGGCATTCATGCTTTTACGTGAAGCTTCAAGCTGTATGGCAATGCTGTCTTCATAATACAGTGTACCCATGTCGCACCACTGTCCACCCACTCCCTTGAGTATGTTCGCCAAGCAATGTTGCGTCAGGGTGTTGACTTTTGGAGTGCTCATACACACAAAACGTTTTAAAATATCTTCCATACTATCTGGCATATCATCTGGCACATTGTCTGGCATATTATTTGATGAACTCTTTGTTTTTTTTGTTATAGGTACAAGAGTTCGTGTCACCAACACATCCAGTAAAGAGCGAGGATTATTTTTTACGTCTTCATGACAATGCGTACTGTATTCCTGAAATGCCCGCAAAGCTTCGTGATGTTTTCTGCGCAAACGCACGGCTTTTTGGAGCAATTGCACCTTGAGATTTTTTTGAGGTACGGCTATGCCGTTGGCGTTAAAAGCATCGTCTTGTTTCATCATTTGCCATCGAGCATGGGCTTCTTGGGCAATATGTTGCATGTGAATACCGGAAAGACGACCTGACATGCTCATAAAATGCGCGTCCAAGACCACCCTATCAATGCCTATTGCCTCAAAAAACGCACCGTGTTGAAGAAAGCGTACGGATTTTATGCCAAAATTTTGCACAATGCGACATATGTTTTTTTCTAAAGTACGTACATAATTTTCATGCACAAGCCCTAGGGAATGCACAAAGGACAGTGCCACAAAAGGACATATGCAATCGGCACCTGCATGGAGCAATTGCACCATGTGCATGGCGGTGGAAGCATCGCCCACCTCTGCCACAATACTACATAAATGACGAAGATCTTTCTTAAAAAGATGACTATGTATAGAGGAAACTGCCAAGAGTGCGGGGATGGGCACTATGTTATCGTTACATTCATGCCCGTATGGTGATTCTTGCCCGGCGCCGTGTTGCCCATTGTGAGAAATAACAAGCACGGAAGCCCCCGCTTTAACGGCTTCCTCCGCACGTTTTCGCAAGTGCCCCAAAGCGTTTTCCAAAGCTACACCGGCCTTTGTTTCCACAGAATGTTCCGTATCCACGCTAAAAAACACTTGCAAACATACGGGATTGTGTCCGTCTTGCATGATTTCGTCATTACGTGTAACTGCGAGCAATTTTTTAAGATCCTCTAATGTGAGGATGGGGCTTGCTAGCATAATATGCGCCACTTGCTCATTATCAGAAAGGCCATTGCGTCGCCTTGACACGTGACATAGCACGGACATATCGCATGCCACAGCCCCATAAAAAAATGAACTTATCGCACGAAAATAGGAAAAAAAACATGGATTCTCGGAAAACAAAGCCAAGGCTTCCGCAAAAAATGGTGCTTGCTCCTCCTGCGCCTCCAAGGCACGTAAAATTCTTTCCGTATTTTTGCTGTATCGAAAACGCTGAAATACGGCCTCTGGCATAACACTTTCCGTATATGCATCATACTTATGTGACGGCATTGTTTGCAATACAGTGCTCTGCATAGCTGTACTCGTCATATGTCGGTCAATACGCATGCGCTGCGTTTGTAAATCCACAAAAAGGGTACTGTTTTGCGGAATATGCCCTTGCTGTCGTACACGTTTCTTATCCACATCCAAAAGACCCAATGCAGGCCCCGCAATGAGCATATTTTCGTCAAAAATCGCATACTTGCATGGAATTTCACTATGCTGTGACAAGGCAAGGCACGTTCGTGCATCACTGCACACAACATTGACGGCCTGCCCTGCACCTAGCAGATGGTAAGGCTCATGCACATGAGCGTGTCCCATATGAGGGGAAAACATGTGGAGCACGTCCGACACAGAGTGGCCTTTATGCAGCAAAAATTCACAAATATTATCCAGAGCAGCCGCCGTGGCAGCAGGCACAAGCGGTGCGCCGCTGAGACTGTCTATGACAGGAAGGATTTTGTCCGCATCACTAAAATGGTCTTCGTACGCCCTGTCGTAACGCAAAGCATGGGAGCAAAGACGCCATCGACGGCGCAAGCTTTCCGTATGCATTTCGCTCCCCATGCTCGCGAGGGTGCGCATGGGTTGCACTGCCCGCCATGAAGGAACAAGTCCGCCGGCAAAACATTGATGAAATATGGCAAAGGAAGACGAGAATAAAGGAGACTGCATATCAGGATAAAACATGCCCAAGCGTGCACCTGAAAGCAAGCCTTTATAAATGATACTCCGCCCAGAAAGACTTGCCATATGAAATTGACGCACATCATGATTATGCCTTTGCAAAAATTGATATATGGCCTTTTCCATGGAACGACGCGCCACATAGAGCGTGTATTCAAAGTCCATTTCATGCGCCTCCGTACGCACAGCTACTTCCTCTGAATGTCTTTTTGTTACAAGTAGTTGCATAAAAAATGGCATAGACATATGCGCTCGCGCTTGCAATATATGCGCGTTGACGGGCACCTCACGACTGGCAAGAAGCTGAAGATTGTTAATGGAGAGATTGTGGGCTATGATGTTAAGAATTTTACTACGCAATGCGGGTGCACGCGGCATAAAGCATTGCCCAACAGCCCAAGGCATATCTACTTTTTCTTGCAAAAAAGGCCATTGCTGGCAAAAAAATTTTCGCGGTAAAGAACACAATATACCCACGCCGTCTCCAGTGTACATAGAAGAATTGTGCTCATGCGCTTCTTTCTTGATTCTATGCTGTGCTGCAATGGGCGAATGACCTTCTGCAATATTTTCAAGCGCACGTAAGGCATATTGTACAAGAGAATGGCATGATTCCCCTTGCATATGCGCAATAAAACCGGTTCCAGAGCTATTCAATGTGTACTTTGAGTCAAATAGAGTATGCATATATTCTCCTTCACGCTTTTCTCCGGCGCAGCATGTAAAATGTTTTGGAGCTATAAGAACATTTTTTTTGCAAATCCTTTTTTGGGGCTGTCTTCAACGGCGCCTTTTCGATTCTCTTTGTGTAAGACTTCGCTTACTTTTTCAGTTAAATACCATGCAAGCTTGTCTTTGCTTCAATGAGCTTGATATAACACAAAAATTCGCAATGTAACGACAGCCCCTCAAAGGTGATCTTTTTATAGGCACATATAATATTCCCTATAAAAAATATTCAGTGCAAGGTATGTTGTGCTACCACAAAAAATGAAAAAGTCAAGCATGAAAATAAATTTTTTCTTATAAAATCATGGTGATAAATGCATTTTTTCATAAATATTCATCTCTTTGTATAGAATTGTTATTTTCTGACAAATATAAGTAATTTGAAATGCACAAAAAAATCTTTTTTCTAAGGGCTGTTTCTAAGGAAGCGCTGATTTAATCGTAAGTAAAAATAAAAATAACTGAGTAACATGCTTGCCATTTCTTTGTATTTTTGATGTAACTATTTGAAATAAAAAAAGGCATGGCTCAGCTTACTTTTACAGACTTTGAATATACGCAGCGTAGGCGCCAAACAAAACGTGGGATGTTTTTGAACACCATGGATTCTGTAATTTTGTGGGATGAGT
>CAYJPE010000195.1:0-5364 GCA_964371965.1 uncultured Desulfovibrionaceae bacterium | reverse complement strand
GAAGGGGAATCTTTTGGGTTTTGGCAAAAGATCCCCTTCCCCCCTCAAGAAAAATCCTTAATCAGTGTCTCCTTACTAAGCATTTTTCAAATTATCCACAATAGCCGAAAGTTCTTGCGCCTGAGATGACAAAGCCACAATGGCGCTTGATGCCTCATCCATGGCGGTTCGTGTCTCATGAGCCATTGTATTGATCTGATCGATGGCGCGCGTCATTTCTTCCATGGTAGCAGATTGTTCTTCGCTTGCAGTGGCGATATTACGCACACCACTGGCACTCATCTCGGCCATTTCAAGAATTTCTTGCAAAGCCAAGCCGCTTTCGTTGGCAAGATTTGTGGCGCTTTCAATACTTTGCACGGCAATATCCACTTGCTTCACATTCTGCTCCGTACTGTGTTGAATCGCAGTGATAGCATTGGCAACATCTGTGGTGGACGTGATGGTTTTTTCCGCAAGTTTACGCACTTCATCGGCCACAACGGCAAAGCCACGCCCTGCCTCACCTGCTCGGGCAGCCTCGATGGCAGCATTAAGGGCGAGAAGGTTTGTTTGGTCAGCAATATCGGAAATCACCCCCATAACCGTATTAATAGAAAGAGCATGTTCAGCCAAAGCATTCATATTCTGGCGCAATGTAATGGATTCTTGGCGCACGCTATTGATGGCTTCCTTACACTTTTGTGTAATATCTGCACCTGCTAAGGCTTTTTCCTTCGTTGTATTGGCTATTTCTGAGCTGCTAATAGAATTTTGTGTCACGTCAATAATGGTACTGTTCATTTGATCCATACCCGTGGCTGTATCGCCAAGGCGTGCGGCCTGCTCATTCACACTATTTGTCGAAGTTTCAATTTGTGCCGAAAGTTGTTCCGAAGCGGAAGCCACAATATTCACGACACCTTCCAGCTGTTGAGCTGCATCCAAAAGACCTTGCCGACGCGCTTTGCCCGCTTGTTCCGCGGCTTCATGAGCGGCTTTTTGTGCCTCTTCGGCGCTTGCAAGAGAGTTTTTTGCTTCTGCAGTGGCCGTATTGGCTTTTTGCACAATTTCGGCAAGATTTTTTATCATTTGCCACAAACCATGCGCGAGTTCCGATATTTCGTCACCCCGTCTTCCCGCTGCTTGGATATGATTTTCTTGCTCTTGCGTGAGCACAAGGTTGCCCTCACTCACATATGTCGCGATGCTCGCCCCGTGCTTAAGCGGTGTTGCTATGCCTCTGGCAACAACAATGATAATGATACTTATCACAAAGGTCACAATAAGAGCAATGATAATAATTTCGATAACAAGCATTGTCACAGGTTCGTAAAGTTCGCTATAAGGCGTGTCAATAAGAACATACCAGTTGACGCTGGGAACGTGGGCAAAGTAACCGATGGAACGAACATTTTCAAAAATAAAATCACACTTACCTGTCTTTTGCGCCCTCATATCGTTGGTATGTGACAATGTACTGTCATTGGTGCCAATAAATTCTGCGTTATTGTCCATAATGATATCAAAGTCGTTATTATAGACATAGGCTCTCATACTTGGCGTCAATGCCAAAGCGCCAGTGGTCACTTTATGCAAGGCCACCAAATCCACCAGCACAACAATAGAACCTACGATGCTGCCATTGTCTTTAATGGGGCTTGAAATGAAGGCACTGTAATTGCCTGTTGATTCAGACAAAACAGTGTCAAGGCCATCTTTCCCTTGTAAGGCCGAGGTAACAGCCTTGCGTATGGTGGCATCAAAGCCAATAAATCTGGGCTTTGAGTGAGCGGTCACTATGGATTTTGTATCTGTGATAAAGACATCCGCCACGTTTACGTAAGAGTTTGCTATACCTTGCAAATAGCTTGTGACATTTTTTAGAGCCACCTCATAATGTGGCGTTGTCCTGTCCAATGTCTGGGCAAGTCCAAAGGTCTCCACAACAGGAGCTTGGCTTGTATTATTAACAAAAGTCTTAAGGAACCCGAGAATATTGTTCAGCTCACTGGCTTGTACTTTTGCCAGTTCTTGCAATTGTCTGTCAGTGATCTCTGTTATATCGTTATCTACCACATAACTCACAATTGACGCCAATACCGCAAGCCCCAAAATTGCGGGGAAAAGAATATACAAAATCATTTTCTTCAAGAGATTTAGGCGCATATGAACTCCAAAAGGTAAGTTTTTTGTTGCAGGAAGTTTTGTACACAGTGTCAATACTCTTTTCGGCAAAAACTATACGGAATTTAGGTGTTCGCCCCAAAAAAAAGAGGCTGCTTGGAATTATCCAGACAGCCTCCCTAAATCATTACAAATTTATTGAGCTTTACGCACTCTTTCGATTTCTAATTCAACTCTACCCCAGTCTTTGTCTACCTTGCCCACGAGCTCCACAAAATCATTGGGACCAATGTGCTGACCACCCCATGCGTCGTCATCAATCTCTACACGAGCCTCACCACTACTGTCTTTAAAGAGATATATATCTTCCCCTTCGTGACGGACAATATGCCCCTTGAGCGTAATCCATGTGTCGTCGGCAAGCTCTACAGCCTGCTTAACACTCAATGCTGCAGGTCCGGGGCCAGTGAAGCCGCCTTGAGCGGTGCTGGCAGGCCCTGTAAAGCCACCCGCTTGCCCATGGTTATCGGCAAAAGACTCTGCAGAGATCAAGACAAGGCCACAAAGAAGTATTGGGACAAGTAGCATTTTTTTCATATGAACATCCTCAACTTTAAAGGGTGCATAGAATTTCTTATAACTCCGCCATACTTGACATCTCAACAGAGCACAAATAGTCTGTCGCCAAGCATCTCGTATCAAGCATACTGTGCCACAAGAGGTTCATGATTGTCAAGGTCATAAAAACCATGCACGCCAAAAGGCAAGTCATAGTCAGGAACAGCATTAAAACGTATAAAACCCATGGTTTTTCCCTCCGGAATAGCAGAAAACGGTACCATCCCAAGGGGCACGGGCAACTCAAGAGGACTGACAACAACCTCGCTGATTTGTTCGTCATAACGCTTCTCAAGGTAGGGAAGCAGCAAGTTGCCTTCTTCCGCAGTAAAAGCTTCGAGAATACTGAGCAAAGCATTATCGGCGTGGGCACCTTCGGGCGTGTCTGCGTCCGCTTTGCCCACAAGATCCATTTCTCTGAGAAGGCGCAATTCCTCTTCCACAAGGGCATCGTCAATATTTGTGCGAAAAAGGTAGATAATAACGTCCTTGCGCCCCTTGAAGCTTTTTAAAGTGGCCTGTATAAGGTAGATACGTTCAAGCTCCTCAAAAGGTGGGGCTGCAATAATTTTTTGATCCATAAAAAACCTCCTTGGCGGATAAATTATGATGTCACATTCCAGTGTCTTTTCTCTTGAAAGCGAGTATACGCCAACAGGCGATCAACCTCAAGCCATAGCACAGCTTGTGGACAATATCCATGCCGGTGTACGCGAGCAAATTTTGCTTGGCGTCACAGGCTCGGGAAAAACATTCACCATGGCTCATGTCATTGCCCTTTGCCAAAGGCCGGCGCTCATCTTGGCACCCAATAAAACACTGGCGGCACAGCTCTATAATGAATTCAAAGCACTTTTTCCCCATAATGCCGTAGAATATTTTGTCAGCTATTACGACTATTACCAACCGGAAGCCTATGTGCCTTCATCAGATACATATATTGAAAAAGACTCATCCATCAATGACAATATTGACAAATTGCGTCATGCCGCCACCCACGCCTTATTAACAAGGCGAGATGTTATTATTGTAGCATCTGTTTCGTGTATCTACGGCCTCGGCTCGCCGGAATATTATTCAAAAATGGTCATTCCCGTGGAAATTGGGCAGCATGTTTCCATGGACAATATTATGAGCCGCCTTGTTGAAGTGCAGTACGAGAGGAACGACTTTGACTTTCACCGTGGCACATTTCGGGTACGTGGCGATGTGCTTGAAATTATCCCCGCCTATCACCATGAAAAAGCTTTGCGTATAGAGTTTTTTGGCGATGATATTGAATCAATGCACGAAATTGACCCTCTTACCGGCGACATTTTGGCGCGCGTTGGAAAAACTGTCATTTATCCTGCCAGTCACTATGTGTCTGCCCAAGACAATCTCAAACGCGCCATGCACGATATTCGTAAAGAACTCTTGGTAAGTTTGCAAGCTTTTCAAAGCACCAACAAACTAGTGGAAGCCCAACGCCTCGAACAACGCACACAGCTTGACTTAGAAATGATGGAAGAGATAGGCTACTGCAATGGCATAGAAAATTATAGCCGGCATTTGGACGGACGTGAAGAAGGGGAACCACCACACTGCCTCATTAACTACTTTCCCGACGACTTCTTGTTCTTTGTGGATGAATCGCATATCTCCATGCCACAGGTGGGTGCCATGTACAAGGGCGATCGTTCGCGCAAGCAAACACTGGTGAATTTTGGTTTCCGCCTGCCTTCAGCTCTTGACAACCGCCCTTTGCAATTTGAGGAATTTGTCAAACTTATAGGACAAACAGTCTACGTCTCCGCAACGCCGGGGCGCTTTGAAAAGGCACAATCACACGGTATTTTAGCGGAACAAATCATCCGCCCAACAGGCTTGCTCGATCCCTTGGTAGAAGTGCGCCCCATTAAAGGTCAAATGGAGCATCTTCTCGGTGAATGCAAGTCGCGCGTGATTGCTAAAGAGCGTGTTCTCATTACGACATTGACCAAGCGTATGGCAGAAGATCTCACAGAATACTTTACACAAATGGGTGTCAATACACGATATTTACATTCCGACATCGACACTCTTGAGCGCATGAATATTTTGCGAGCCTTGCGAACGGGTGAATTTGACGTGCTTGTGGGCATAAACCTTTTGCGTGAAGGCCTCGACTTGCCGGAAGTATCGCTTGTGGCTATTCTAGACGCCGACAAGGAGGGTTTTTTACGCTCAGAAGGTTCACTTATCCAAACATTTGGGCGTGCTGCACGTAATGCTCGTGGGCAAGTCATTCTTTATGCCGATAAAGTGACCGATTCCATGAAGCGAGCCATGGACGAAACAGCACGTCGCCGAGAACTGCAAGAAGCGTGGAACGCAGAGCACAACATTACACCACGCACCATCCGCAAAAGCATGACATCCCACCTCGACAATTTATATGTCCAAGAGCAAGGGAAGTTTTCCGGAAAACACGCAAAATCAGACCATATGCACAGCCAACTTGTCGACATGACACAACAAATGACAAGTGAAGACATGGCACGACAAATCCTCATATGGGAAAAAGAAATGCGAGATGCGGCAAGGGAGTTAGAGTTTGAAAAAGCGGCTGCGCTGCGTGATCAAATTCGCGCCATGCGAGAAGTGCTCATTACACTATAA
>CAYJPE010000194.1:0-5465 GCA_964371965.1 uncultured Desulfovibrionaceae bacterium | reverse complement strand
CGTTTGGTGCAGGCTCAGTGCTTTGTGCAGGCTCAGCGTTTGGTGCAGGCTCAGCGTTTGGTGCAGGCTCAGCCGGTGCCTCCGAATTCGTGTTCTCAGGTTGCAAAGCCGGCGGCATCACCTCTTCAAGTTGTACATCAAGGATAACAGATTCGTCACTATTACGAGCACTTGTCACATATGTGTAGCTGAGGCTCGTGCAAATAAAGAGCACCGCCGTAAAAGCCGTAAGCTTAGACAAAATCCCTCCGGCACCGCCGCTGCCAAAAACAGAGCCGCCGCCGCCGCCGAAAATGACGCCCATGCCTTCTTTTCCGGCTTGTAAAAGCACCAATATGACTAATAAAACACAAACAATAATGTGCAATGTCAAAATCAGGGTTTGCACAAAAAACCTCCTCCTAACCTCAAAGACGAAACACACAACAAAATTTTCGCAAAAATGAGGCGCCTTAAAATTTTATGGGCGTCACAGCACGACACCTTGTCTCCTCAAACGATTCTACGAGACTGTTGAAAAAGGTACTCTCCTGTTATGCACGAAAAAAGACACATTTTCACATGTCACACACCTCGCGATGTAAGGATATTTCCGTTTCTTTGCCGCGTACCTTTTTTGAATGACCTGCAAAATGGAATTTTTTTCAGCAGGCTGCCATACTCCTCGCACTTTATTCAGCGGTCACAATGCGAGCGAAACTTTCTGCCTGCAAAGAAGCACCTCCTACCAGTACTCCGTCCACATTGTCAAGCACCATGATGGTGGCAGTATTTTCCGGTTTTACGCTTCCGCCATATAATATGGCAATGCTCTTGCCTTTATCGCCCATTTTTTCCGTCAAAAGTGTGCGCACAAGGCTGTGTGCTTCAACAATTTCTTCAGGGCCTGCCACCTTACCGGTTCCAATGGCCCATACCGGTTCATAGGCCACGGCAAAAGTATCGGCCTGTGCCCCTTGAGGCAAACGGGTGAGGCAATCGAGCTGTGCCCGCAAAACGTCAGCCAACGTGCCGCCTTCGCGTTCTTCCAAGCTTTCACCCACGCACAAAACAACCTTAAAGCCTTCCTTTAAGGCATAAATGGTTTTTTCTTCAACAAAGGCATTACTTTCGCCCAAAAGAGCGCGTCTTTCGGAGTGACCTGTCAGCACCCATGTGGCGCCGAGGTCTTTGAGCATTGTCGGCGAGACTTCGCCCGTAAAAGCGCCTTCTGCTGCCGGATAAAAGTTTTGCGCACCTATTTCCACAGGACACGAGGGGGAAACAGCAGCCACAGCATCGGCAATGGAAGGGAAAGGCGCAAAAATGAGAACGCTTCTCCCTTGGGGGACATTCTTCAAGCTGTCGCACAAGGCTGTGATCATTGCGGCAGATTCCGAGCGAGTTTTAAACATTTTCCAATTGGCGGCCATAAATTGCGGCATGGTTTTACTCCTTTGCAATGGGTGTGACAAAAAAACTCTGCAACACAGGGTTGTGCTAGGCGCTGTCGTCAAATTGCGAATTTTTGTGTTATATCAAGGAAGACAAGCGTGCTTTGAAGGAATATACTCTTATGGTATTTGACTGAAAAAGCAAGCGAAGTCTGACGCAGAGATAACCGAAAAGGCGCATTTGACGACAGCGCCTACATACTTTATTCAATATGTTAAGTGACATATCTTGGCTTCATATATGGATTTCATAAATGAGTGCGTCTTCTCCGGTGTCCGCATAATATCCACGGCGCACACCAACACACGCAAAGGACAAAGCTTCATACAGTTTTCTTGCATCCTCATTGCCCGTGCGTACTTCCAACACAGCTCTGTGTATACCCACTTTATGCACTTCTTGCAAGGTCGTTTTCAGCAAATATCGTCCTAAACCTTGTTTGCGCCGGGATGGCACAATGGCGATATTGAGTATTTCCAATTCATCGAGTATATGGTAGAAGGAGATATAGCCAAGCAGCGCCGCTTTGGGTGTTATCAAAGGCTCTGCAAACAGTCCAAAGGCGCCAAAGTGCTTTTGTTGGAAGGCATGTTCGTATTGTGTTCTTCCCCACGGCGCATGAAAAAACTGCTCTTCAAGTTGTGCTAAAGCAAAAGCATGCGTGCCATCAAGCCGAAGCACGTGTGCTGCACATGGAGTTATCATGTCTTCTGCCTCTAAATTGTCCGATGGTGTTCATATGCGCTATCCCTACAAAGTGCCGAGTGGACAAAGATTTGTTGAAATTATTGACAACAACGATATTCCTTTCATGCTTATCCCGCAACAGGAGGCTATGAAAAAACATTTGCCTCACAGGCACGTCTGCGTGCTTTTGCGCCATGAACATGAAGAAAAAATCTTGCTCCTTCCCACCATAGGCACCCCGTCAAGCGCACACAACATACCGCAACATATCTCTTGGGATGTCCTCAAAACATGTGTCTATGCTGCCGAATCACGAGAAGATGCCGCAGCACGCCTCCTACAGGAAACATTCCACACAGAAAGCCTTGCTCCAACCCGACGCTCCTTTGAACACTGTATGCAAGCCATGACGCTTCAAAAAACGCCTATGGCACACACAGAGCTCTCGGAAACGCCCCAGCGCACCGCTTTACAGCATACTATTCTCAATACAACATTTTTTTTGTATGATATGGACGGGAGTTGTGACGAATTTTACGAAAACAAACATCACCTCTGGTTAGATTTTGACGAACTTACAGGGCTTACACGCCATTTTCAGGACATGTTTTCACACCTGCTCTTATTTCTTGTGGAAGAATGGCAACTCATACATGCATGCAAGCATATGCCCCGCATAGCAGGCAACTGAAAAAAACGCTCGACAACGCTTGAAAAATAAAAACGTGCCTGCACAACCCCTCAACACTTAATTTATAAAGACATTTGAATAAAATTTCATATTTTCTAGAGCTTTACCTGTTCCGCGCACAACAGTTGTCAGCGGGTCTACGTCAAGTGCCACTTTAAGTTTCGTTTCTTGCGCTATATATTGGTCTAAACCTTTTAAAAGCGCTCCGCCACCCGCAAGCAAAAGGCCATTACGATAAATATCTCCCGCAAGTTCCGGCGGTGTCTTGTCAAGCGTACTTATAATGGTATGTATGATTGTACGCAAAAAATCACTCAAAGCTTCTCGCACATGCCCTTCTGATATACGTATAATCTTGGGCGTGCCTTGGGAAAGATCCTTGCCTGAAACATCCAAAAGGGGCGCATTATTTGTAGGAATGGCGGAACCAAGGATTTTTTTAACATTTTCTGCGGTATTTTCACCAATGTCTAATTGATAGACATCATGGATATAGCGGCGTATGGCCGTATCCATGGCATCTCCGGCCATACGTACAGACGTAGAATAGGCAATGGCAGACATGGTGATAATGGCCACCTCCGACGTGCCGCCGCCGATGTCCAAAACAAGGTTGCCAAAAGGCTCGTGAATGGGCATATCCGCCCCCAAGGCAGCGCCCATAGGTTCTTCAATAAGCGAAATATCTCTGGTACCTGCCAATGTGGCTGCATCAATGACGGCTTTTTTTTCTACCTGCGTTATGCCTGTGGGCACACAAATGACAATACTTGGCTTGACAAAATGTAAGCCTGTGATTGTTTTACGAATAAAATAGGCAATCATCTCACGCGTAATATCAAAGTCGGCAATCACCCCGTCTTTCAGTGGGCGAATGGTTCTGATATTATGTGGCGTACGCCCAATGAACTGCTTTGCTTGCGCCCCCACAGCGATGACCTTGTTGGTTTGCGCTTCAACGGCTACCACGGAAGGCTCGTTGAGAACGATACCTTTTTCACGCGTATAAAGAAGGGTGTTGGCCGTACCAAGATCCATGGCCAATTTTTTTCCCAAAAAGCCGAAAAGTCGTGACAGCATTATTCGTCCTCAAGCCTTTTTTTCTGAAGAGCTGCAATGTGTTGGCGACGTATGGTATGCTCGGTGTCAGGATAATTGCCTGTGTCATAATCTGTCTCATCATACATACCATTGTCAACAATATCGTCATACACAACGTCATCGTACGCGATGTCACCATAGGCGCCTTCACCATATACGACCTTGTCATAAGCAACATGCGTGCGAGGCCTGTTGTCAAAATCCATGTATGCACGAGAATCATGGGCGTGGGCACTCTCACGTTTGCCTGTTTTCGGTATCAGCTTGTTAAGGCGCGATTGTAAATACAAGTTTTCTAAAAAAAGAGAAAGATGATCCACACATTGATGGACAAAGCTTCGCAATGTTTCGTCTATTTCTCGTGGGTGCGTGTGCGCAAGGCAAAGGACGCCTCTGGCAGACTTATTCACCATAACAGGCAGGCAGATGCCCGATTGAAACGTAGGCAAAGAGTCAATCTTGCCAAAAGGAAGAAAGGCATGCGTACTGCTGCTTATACCGTCGTGAAAAACAGGCTGACGTCCGTCGCGAAAAACCCATCCGGCAATACCACAATTCAGAGGCAAGTGTGTTCTTTCATAACCATGCGGTAAAAGAGGGCTTGACTCTCCTTCAATAAAATAACTCGTTTCGTTGGCATCTATGGAGGCAAAGGCGCAATAATCGTATTGTGTCGCACCGGCAACGGTATGCAAAAAGTTTTTCAAAAAAACAGGCCAGCGCTTATGCTGCATTCGCAAACTCTGGATAATGCCTAATTGTGCAAAATAAGAAGCAATATTGCCTTGCACAGAATCTTGCCCATCCATGCCCTCACGGCTCACAAGATCTGCAAAAAGTTGCAAAATCTTACTGTCTTTATCCGAAAAGGAATACTGGCGCTTACTATCAACGCAGAGCACACCCCCAGAGGGAACAGGGCACCCCATAAAAGCTTTAATATGTGCCTCACCATGCTCCGTATAGTAGCCCAAATTGCTCCGATGCTGTTCATAGTTGGCCACTACGAGGGGTTTTTTGTCACGCAAAATCCACCCCGCTAAGCTTTGCCCTTCAGTTATGGTGCGATGAAATACCCGCGTATCTCCCAGCGAAAAAGAGGCGACAAGGGAGTATGTCCCCCCCTCCTTTTTCTCTTTTCCTTCGCGCCCTTGAGAAGACGGGAGGTAGAGGGTGGCTGAATACGCATCAAAAACACTGCAAATAATAGCCAGAAGTCGAGCATATGTATCTGTTTTCATAGTATTCTTTTCACTATAAAGAAAGAGTTGATGTATGTAAATACTTGTTTTGCAACAAAAAAGCACATTTCGGGAAAGTTTCGGCACACAAAGAAAAGCGTGTATATGCTTCACGAAATGGCGTTGGCGCTGTTAAAGAGCAAAAATCCATGACATCAGTCCTTCTTAGGGGTAAGAAGTTTGCAGGTATCTTGTCAGTCTGACGAAAAAATACATATACGGCTATTGAGAGCAACGTGTATGCGACATACAGTTTGGGAAACGCTGATTTAATCGAATTTTTGTTCTTTGACAAGGAAGACGAATTTTGG
>CAYJPE010000193.1:0-5498 GCA_964371965.1 uncultured Desulfovibrionaceae bacterium | reverse complement strand
TTTCTGCGTAAGCGTACTTTAGTACGTGCGCATAAGAAAAAAAGCTTTTGTCAACGAAAATGGGGGGTGAGAGGGAAAAAGATGAATATCGTGAAATCGTCCAAAAGCGTACAAACACACATAACACACAGCACAAGCAAACAAACAAACAAACAAACACAAGCACACACGGACAAAACACGAGAGCGACAAAGAGCAACACTGTGTGACTTTTTATCCCCATCCCGCAGAAACCTACCGCAAATAGCACTTTGTCAACGAACTGCTAAAATCCTAAATAAAACATATACAGACCTATGAGAAGTATGATGCCTCCCATAACACCCTTTACCGCAAGACTTGCCTGTGCATAACGCTCGTTTTGAAGCAACCTCTGCACACAACCCACAGATGTACCTGCAATAATGGCAAGAATGCCGTGCCCAATGGAGTAAAGCAATAAAAGCACAACGCCATATGCAAGGCTTCCCTGTGAGGCAACAATACTTAAAAGGGCAATGAGCACGGGCGTGGAGCACGGTGACGAAAAAATGCCACCAAGAATACCGGCAATAAAGGCACCTGATTGTCCTTTGCGCGTATTCTTTGCAAGCAATGCCGTAGAAGGAATAAAGTCATAAATACCCCATGTTTGCAATGCCATTAAAACCATGAGTATGCCTAAAAATATATACCACATGCCGGCTTGTGTGCCTATAAGACTGCCCGCCGTTGCGGCGATAACGCCTAAAAGGGTGAATGTCACCGCTGATCCCACGGCAAAAATAAGCGACAACACAAAAGCTCTTCGCGTGTCATATGCTTGCGTGCCGCCCACGTAACCAATAATAAGCGGAATGGACGATAATGAGCAGGGCGTAAAAGACGTGAGCACACCGCCCACAAAGGCAATCAAGGGAGCAAGCCAATAACTTTCCGTTAAAAGTTGCGAAAGAGATGCTAAAAATATATCCACTACCGCACTCCCATATCATGAAGAATGGCGCGCATTTGTGCTTCTGTTAAGCCACCTTGATGCACGGTAAACATATGCTCTTGAGTCTCTTTATGTTTATAAATGCGAAATGGTATAGCCATATGCTCTGACGGTTCATAGGGCTTTCCTTGAGCCGTATAAAATAATTGCGTTGGAATAACCTGCACCGGAAATCCGTCGGCACTTCCCGGATGCTTCCACACATCCACAAATTGAATGATCGCTTTTTCCTGCATTTCTGCATTTAAAAGGCGCAAAACTGGTGCCATTTCCTTGCAAGGAACACAAGAATCTGCGCCAAAATCAATAATAACCGGCAAATTATGTGCCTTGAGCTCTTCCATGTTCACAGCACTCACATGAAGAGGGAAGGCCAAATCTGCTTGTAAATCCAACTCCGCCTCCTCAGAAAGATTTTTGAAAAACCAAATACCTATGACAACGACAAAAATTATCAGAGGCACCATTGTCCTTAAAAGCTTTTTCTTGTCCATGAAAGCTATCTCCTCACAAAAGTTTGGCCTTTCGGCACGTTCGTTATTCTTTTCAAAGCAAAATGTCCTTTTTTCATACATTTTTATAATGCAATAAGACTTGAAATATCAAAATAATATCACACTGTCAATTCTGTTGTTCATATTTTTCAAAATAGCGTAACAGAAGAATTTTATGTATTTTTTACTTTTTCACCCAAGAGTTTCTTTGCCGAAATGACGCGGTATAAAAATTTTATTCTTTTTTGTGCTAGGGGCTGTCTCTAAGGAATCGCTGATTAAATAGAAGTATATATAAAACCTATTATAAAATAATTCCAGAAAGAACCTTTTCCTATCTCAGGGATGGAGGATTCCTCTTTTTGATTTATTGAAAAAGAAGAATAATTAAAGCGTTTTGAGGGGAAGGGGGGGAGTTTGAGGGGGGAAGGGGCGTGTGCCCTTTAGGGTGAATCTTTTGGGTTTTGGCACCTGTCCCTTCCTAAGGGGAAAGATCCCCTTCCCCCCTCAAAAAAATAATTAATCAATTTTTCCTTAAGAAATTCACTTGGCATTTGCATGGCTTTGTGCTAAACAGCACAAAGTTTAGCGCGTACAATGCGCATCCATTATAACACTTTTATACATTACAGGTTATTATTAAGGAGACTTACCATGGCTGCACTTGTTATAGGTCACATGAACCCCGACACCGATAGCGTCATCTCTGCCATTGCTGTAGCAGATTTATATTCTAAACGCGGAACAGAAGCCAAGGCTGTTGCCCAAGGCGCCCCCACACCGGAAACCGAATTTGTTCTTGGCAAATTTGGCTTGACGGCACCGCAAGTAGTGGAAGACATTGCTGGCCAAAAAGTGGTTCTTGTGGACTTCTCTGACCTTGCCCAAGCCCCCAAGGGTATAGGCGATGCAGAAATCTTGGGCATCGTTGACCACCACAAGCTTGGCGACGTGACCACCCCCAATCCCCTTGAAATCTGGACTTGGCCTGTGGGCTGTACAGGTACGGTTATCAAATCCATGTACGATTTTTATGGTGTAGAACTGCCCAAGGGCATTGCTGGTGGCCTCTTGTGTGCCATTCTTTCCGATACTGTCATGTTTAAGTCTCCCACCTGCACGGATGCCGACAAAAAGGCCGTGGACGCGCTGGCTGCCATAGCCGGTGTTGCCGATGTGATGGCTCTTGGCATGGAGATGTTCAAGGTTAAGTCCGCAGTAGACGGCGCTTCCATGAGCGACCTCGTCTTCCGTGACTACAAAGACTTTGACATGAACGGCAACAAAGTAGGTATCGGTCAGTTGGAAGTGGTGGACTTGAGCCTCCTTGATAATGTCAAAGCCGGCCTCCAAGAAGAAATTGCCAAGGTAAAGAGCGAAGGGCGTCACAGTGTGTTCTTGCTTCTCACCGACATCATGAAAGAAGGCTCTGAAATGCTTATGGTTTCTGATGATGTTTCTGTGGTGGAAAAAGCTTTTGGCGTTAAAGTAGATGGCTCCTCTGTATGGCTTGACGGTGTGATGAGCCGTAAAAAGCAAGTTGTGCCCAACTTTGAAAAAGCCTTCAAATAATTTTTCTTTTGCATAGGCGCTGTCGTCAAATAGCGATTTTTCGTGTTATATCAAGGAAGGCGCGCTTGCTTTGAGGGAATATACTCTTATGGTATTTGACCAAAAAAGCAGGTAAAGTCTGATGCAGCGCCCGCTTCGATAAGGGCGAAAGGGCGCATTTGGCGCCAGCGCCTCATATAAAAAGCCGTATACATATGTGTACGGCTTTTTTATTGATACAGCAGGCGAGGCACCCCCAACAGCCTGAAAATGTGCGTTTTTCAACGGGCTGCTGCGGTGCGCTGTCGTCGCATGGTGGCTTTTTGTGTGATATCAAGTAAAGTCTGACGCAGAATCCACTTCGATAAGGACGAAAGGGTGCATGTGACGACAGCTGCTAATGAAGGCTTTCCACAGGCTGCTCTATATGTATGCGCATAACCCCATCAATATCCGCCACAATGCCCTCATCAAGCTTGTGCTGTTCTACAAGATTATACAGAATACCCATTGCTTTTTCATGCCCCATGCCTATTCTATATGGCCTGTCTTCTGTCAGGGCTTGGTAAATATCAATGCAGCCAAGCAATCGCGATTCAAAACTCAATGCAGCTCCCTTCAGGGCAAAGGGGTAGCCGCTCCCGTCAAGCTTTTCGTGGTGCTGGGCGCTCCATGCCGCAATTTTTTCAAAACCGCGTACCATAGAGAGCATATCGTGGGTACCGCGAGCGTGTTCTTTCATGACGCAAAACTCTGCATCGTCAAGGCTTCCCGCTTTTTCTAAAATCGCCTCAGGTGTCATAAGCTTACCAATATCATGCAAGCCGGCAGCAACAACAAAATGACTTGCGTGCTCGGTGTCAAAACCGTAATGTTGCGCCATAATACCTGCAATGCGCGCAATGCCTTGGGAATGATTGAGCGTAAAAGATGATTTTGCGTCAATAATATGAGAAAAGATATGACTCACACGCAATAAGTCATACGGCTCCACCATCTGCATTTGCGCGGGAATCAGTTGTTTGAGCGTGTGCTCGATATGCGCATCTGTGAGGGACAATAAAAATGCATCATCCACAACATCCAAAAAAAGTTCTGCTATATGAGGTGCATACATACGCCCAGATTCCTTTTTCACGTGAGCACGCAGTCGCGCCCGCGACTCCTCTGTGCTTTTGCCCATATGAAAGCGCAAGTCCGTATGATCGGCAAGTCGCAAAATGGCAGCGCGATCGCTTATGCTTGCTCCGGCGTGACAAAAAAAACCGCTCCCATCCCAATTTTCATGATGCAGAAGAACGATGTCGTGAGAATCTTCTTGGAAAAATGGAAATTCCTGCACCGTACGTTCACCAAGGGTACAATGCGCGCGCCAGTCTTCTTGATCGGCTGCCATGTCTTGCTTTTTTTCCAAAGACACTTCCGTAAGGGCGCTGTCGTGCAAAATGGCGCACACAGCCATGTCCATAACATGCGAAAGGCGCATGTGCATATTATTGCAAAGAAAGACACTCAGTGCCGCCACGCGGCGACAGTGGTTATGGCTTACTCCCACCACGTGCTTTTCCACATGATCAAGAGCCGTAGACAGGGAAAACAGCAAACTTGTTAAATCTAAAATCATCTCATTCTCCAATGAACCCACACAAAAATCACGATGATTACGTAACTAATTGCAATAATACAGTATTTTTGTTATCAGGCTGTTGTGCTGTCGAAAAGCCGAAAGCACTGTGTTTTTATGCCATACTTTGAATATTTACGCAATGAGTAATTTTTCCTAATAAGAAAAATACAGTCATGCTTTTTACGGCAGAAACATGCCTTTTCTCTGCTTTCTTTTTTTTCTCTCCTTTGATACAAGGAGGCCGTGACACGGTGCTGAAATATATACAGGAGGAAATATGCAAGAAATACATTATAATGTAGGTTTTGATGACATTGACTTTGCGGCTGTGTACAATCGCAATGAGTTGATTGTGCGAACCGAGCTCAAAAAATTGCTTGAAGAAGAGGGCGTATCTTTGAGTGCCAAGGATATTCAAGATATTTATGCACTCACACTCAATGATTTTTCGCCGCACTATGTGCATAAGGGTACCATCGTACTTGTTCCAAACATAAAGCGTCCCGAAGTCTTACACCAGCTCAAACGTAATTTGCATTTTGTCCAAACAAAACCTAAGGTTTAAAAAAGCACTCATGAGAGTGGATGTATGATTTTGCGAAAAAAAGCAGGCTTTGCGCACAAAAACGTATAAGGGCTCTCGCAGTGAGTGTCATGCCGTTCACAACATGTCACCGGTGCGTCCTTACTTTTTATGCTCTGTACCTTGTCTACTCTAAAAGCTATGATTGCATCCTCTGCATGTTGCCATACTCCACAAAATATTTTCTTCTTTCCCAAGTAAAAAAACTCTGGCCTACACGCGAACCTATTGGTTTTTTTGAAGGGGGGTGTGGGGGGAAACTTTTTT
>CAYJPE010000192.1:0-5568 GCA_964371965.1 uncultured Desulfovibrionaceae bacterium | reverse complement strand
TAAAGGGCTTATAGAAAAGCGATGTTGGGAAATTAGATGCGTATGCCCTGGTGCAAAGGTGCATGCGGTGTCGATGAAAAAAATCGGCAATCGCTGATTTAATTGCACTATACCTTCCTAAATAATGGCACGTCAATTAAAGCAGCGATTTCTTTGGTTTTTTCAACAGCTACATCGAAAGGGCGTGCGTATCAAGAGTTTCCACCGGTCTGCTGGGCCTATGAAGCCGATTTAGCAAGTTTTTTTTCAACAAAGATGAGGAGTTTGTTGGCTTCTACAAAGTCTGGATTAAGTTTAAGTGCCACAAGTGCGGCCTGCTTGGCCTTTTCAAGTTTGTTCCAATCAAGATAAAGACGACCTATATTAAAATAGAGGTTTGGATCGGTGCGCAAATACGCTGAGGCGCGTAAATAATATGTTTCAGCAACATCAAAGCGTTCTAGCTTACGCAAGGCCATGCCTATGGTATTATAGTGAGGCAACATATCAGGTTTCATGTCAAGGGCTTCAGAAAGATAGCTGACGGCCTCTTCATACATTTTTGCGCGCAAGAGCACTTCGCCTATTTCTCCAAGCAAGTCAGGATCGCTAGGGTAGGAACGCTTGAGGGCGGCAAGTGTGGCAAGTCCTTTACTTGGTGTGGTCTCAAGTTCAGCAAGAGCGCGTGCCAAGGTGGCGCGTTTTTTTTCTTCCTTGGCTTTTTTTGCTTCGTCTGCTTGTTGCAATGCATATTCGCCGAGCCCGTCTGCAATCATTTTTACTTGTTCAAGCAGCTCTCTTTCCTGTCCAAGCTTGAAGTTCAAGGCCTGCGGAAAAAATTTTTTTACCACAGAATCCACTTGGATAGCAAAAAGGGCATTATTGATAAGCTCTTCAAATTCATTACGTTCCGACTTCATGAGTGGTGTGCCAAGAAGCAGCGACAGCCCAGCATGAATCCCCTGAACTGCCGCCGCCGCCTTACCTTGTTTGACAAATGAAAGTGCCTGCGACAAGTCTTGTCGTGTCTTTGAAATATCAGCTGACATAAGTCATACCCTACATGGTTTATGGTGATGGAAAAAAATTTCCAATAAAAAATTGATGCCCAGTTTTACGAATGCACCCTGCATTATAGCAATAAAAAAAACTACAAAAACAAGGCGTTAGTTTTATTGCAAAAGTCTATATTTTTTCAATATGCAATTCAGGCCTTTATTATTATCTAAAAAATGGCCCTCTGTAAAGCCCCATAAAAATGTAAGAAATGAAGGTATTTTTGAACATGCACCTTGACAGTCTTGTTTATAAAGTGGTAAGGTGCCTCTCACGCTGTCTTGCAAGCCTTTTTCTTTTTTTCCGTGAGAGCTCCCCGTGACTGACGTGTCATGAGAAGAAGTGTCTGGAAAACAAGGGAGCTGCGTTTCGTAATATGCCCACGGCATGCTAGAGACAGCCCCTAGAATCCATCAGGATTTTTGTTGGCGGTATAAGAAGAAATTATGCATGAGTGAGTACACGTTTTTTGCACCGAACACCATAAGTCAAAGGGCAAAGGCATCATATCTGTGAATTTTTAGGATACGCGCCGCGGGGTGTATGCCACACGTTGCAAAGTAGCAAAAGATAAAAGCATGAGTTACACATGAGTTACACATGAGTTACATATGACAAGCGAGATGCTTTTCCCTCAGCTTCCTGCAAGTGGCCTTGCGCTGAAGGGCAAAATATGGGTGCAAGAAACAGAAGAGAGCGAGAAGATACGCCGCTTCCCCAAACCACACCGTGCGGTTTTTTGGGATTATAGCATACGGAACATAAATTTTACAAACCTTTGCCGAACATCGGAGAACGAATATGCATGCAGACAGCACAGGTAATTCCATGGAGCGCCTTTGCCTTCCCCACGACAATGGTTCCGACATTGTCTTTCATGGGCGTCTTTTTGCCGAATCTTCATGGTATGATGATGAGAATTCCATATTAACTCGTCAAAAACTTTACGTAACCGATAAAAACGAGCAGGTATACTATATTGTTAAAGGGAGTGGGCCGGAGCGTGAGCGTCGCGCCTATGTACTCCATGTTGAAGGAGAGCTGTGTATTGTTTCTGACGGTGCCACAAAGATGACCTTACCCTTGCCTATGCTCATGGTTGCCGTACGAGAAATATGCGGCCTTGACGATGAATCATCTCTTTCCTTGTGCATGGTGGAGGAACTCCTCAAAGCCGCCAATACGTAAATTACAATTATTTTGTAAAAAAGGACGGAAGATTTTTTCCGTCCTTTTTTCGTCTGGGAAACACTGATTCAATAAAAAGCCCATATAAAATTCATTAAAAACAATGCCAAAAAAGGAAATCTCTTACTCATCTATAAAGAGAAACCTGTGTTTTTTCGTATATATCCCCTCTTAATATATGCCCCCAAAGCACGCTCGTCTTCCTTGATATACTACGAAAACCTCTTCTTTCAAGAACATCTACTGGCCGGTTTGCGTACTTGTCGCGTGCTCGCTCCAATCTACGGACATATCTTCGAACGAGGTATAGCGAGAAATATAGAGGAGTTCGGCCACACCTACGGGGCCATTGCGTTGTTTGCCAATGATTATTTCTGCCAATCCTTGTGCGGGTCTTTCGGCAGGTTTGGTGAACTTGTACACATCATCTCGATAAACGAACATGATGACGTCAGCATCCTGCTCAATGGCTCCGGACTCGCGAAGATCCGAAAGCATGGGGCGCTTGTCTGCGCGTTCTTCTGCTTTACGATTAAGCTGTGAGAGTGCGACCACGGGCACATTCATTTCTTTGGCAAGAGACTTGAGTGAGCGCGATATTTCAGATATTTCAAGTTCGCGAGAATCAATGCGTCGATTGACTCGCATGAGTTGTAAATAGTCCACTATGACAAGCCCTACATCATATTGGGCTTTGAGCCGGCGGGTACGCGAGCGCAGTTCCATGGTGCTGAGTGCTGGCGTATCATCGATAAATATGGGGGCATTTTTTATGGTGTCTGCAGCAACACAAAGCTGTGCCCAATCTTCGTCAGTCAGATAAGATGGGCGGCGCAATAAGGAAACATCCACCTTGGCATATACGGCCAGCATGCGTTGCATAAGTTGTTCTTTTGACATTTCTAACGAATACACGGCTACGGGGACATTTTGCTGAATGGCAGCATTGAGAGCCATACACATGGCAAAGGCGGTTTTTCCCATAGAAGGCCGTGCGGCCACAATGATAAGGTCGGAGGGTTGCAAACCTGCCGTCATGTTGTCAAGGCGCTGAAAGCCCGTGGTGACGCCTGTTATATTTTCCTTTGAATTGGCGAGCTTGCTGAGATTGTCAAAAACGGTGTTGACAAGTTCTGCCGTGCCTGAAAAGTCTTTGCCCACGGTACGCTGGGAAATAGCAAAAACTGACTGTTCCGAAACATCAAGAAGGGAATGTATTTCTTGTGTGCTGTCATAACATTTACTTATAATATCGGAACATGTGTGGACGAGATGACGCAGGAGGCTTTTATCGCGCACAATGCCTGCATAATATTCGGCATTGGCGCCCATGACGGTGGCCTGTGCCAGTTCGGACAAATAAATAACCCCCCCTATTTCCTCCAGTTGTTGTTGATCTTTGAGGTATTGTGCGCAGGTTCCTAATTCGACAGGGAGAGATTTGCGAAAACAATGCAAGACGGCATTGTAAAGTATTTTATGTGCTGGCAAGTAAAAATCGTCCGCTTCTAACAGATCCACAATCACATTCATGACTCTGACATTCATGAAAATACCTGCGAGAACGGCTTGTTCTGATTCGACACTGTGTGGCGGCACACGCTTAAGAAGAGCCTCCTTGGCGCGCTCTTCGTGTGTGGGTGGCGTACGCTTTTTTTGAGGTGCATCTTCAAAGCCGTGCATGGGCTCGTAGGGGGGTATATTTTGCATGGATTTTTCCTGAGGCAAGAGCAAGGCTGTAGTGGAGAGTGCGAAAGACAGATGCCTCATAAAGAAAAAAATCCGAACATTTCATATATGACGATACACGACAATGTTCGGATTTTTTGTTTCCGTAAGTCTCTTTATGTTTAAAGGACTATTACTCAGCAGACTTTTCGACTGTCACGGCATCATCAGCGCCGTTGTCAGCGCCGTTGCCTGCGTTTTCTTCTGTGACATTTTGCACAATCTCAGGTTCTTCGTCATAATGGCGAGCTTCCGAGGCCACTTTAATAGTAACATGCGCCATGACATCGGCGAACAAGCGCACGCGAACTTCGTGCTCACCCAAGGTGCGTATGGGGGCGTCGAGCAGTATGCGGCGGCGATCCACATCTACACCCAAATCGGCAAAAGCATCACCAATGAGGGAAGACGTGACAGAACCGTAAAGCTTGTCATTTTCGCCCACGCGCATTTTAATGATAACGTCAAGAGCTTCAAGTTTTTTAAGGATGGCGTTGGCGTCGGAGCGCAATGCGTCCATTTTGGCTTCGAGCTTTTTGCGTTCCAGTTCAAACACTTTGAGATTGCCGGAACTGGCAACCATGGCCATGCCTTGAGGCAACAAATAATTGCGACCATATCCTGCCTTTACAGACACGACATCGCCCACCTTACCTAAGTTTTCCACATCGGTGCGGAGAATAATTTTCATGGCGGCTCTCCCTTTAGATCATGCTCTTTTTCTTGACAGTGCTGTCATGGGTGGCTGTGTAGATGAGCAGAGCCATTTGGCGCGCGCGTTTGATTTCACGGGTGATCGCGCGTTGGTGGTGTGCGCATGTGCCTGTGATACGACGGGCAATAATTTTGCCGCGTTCTGTAACAAAATCACGCAAGATGTCGGCACGCTTATAGTTCAATGGAAGATCTTTATCCGCGCAAAAACGGCAAAACTTCCGACGTGGGGCAAATTTTTTCTTAAAAGCCATGGTCATTCCTCCTTAGGCCGTAGCTGCTTCGGTTGCAGCGCTGTCACCGGACGTGGTATCGCCAGCAAGGGCGACCTCGTCAAGGTCATCGCTCAGCCTTACGGTGACAAACTTGAAAATACCGTCAGTTATGCGAATATTACGCTCAAGTTCTTTTATGGCTTCAGGCGGTGCCACGTACTCTAAGCGGACATAATGACCACGCATGTGCTTTTGCACGGGGTAGGCTAAGTCGCGCATTCCCCACGGGTCAACGGTAATGGTGAAGGCTTTTTCACGCTCCAAAATACTTGTGAGGGTGCCTAAAATGGCTTCACGGTCATCTGCTGTCAGCTCTGGAGAGAGCAGGAGCAGGGTTTCAAACTTTCTCATGATTACTCCTTATGGGCGTCATATGGCCCGTCCCTTTTAAAAGCTTATTCAAAAAAGCTCACTAAAAACTCATTAAAAAAGCCCATATGCAGGCTGTCGAGTGCTTGCAAGCAGGGATTCAAAAACGTCGGCACATCCCCTCACATAGGGGCGCGCGCTTTTTATCTCGGCTAAAGCCACATAGGGCTTGCAATCTTCAATGAGGACGAGCAAGGAACCGTGATGATTAAACCTGCACCATGTTTTTGTCAAGTTTTTTTTCCATGAAAATGACATT
>CAYJPE010000191.1:0-5586 GCA_964371965.1 uncultured Desulfovibrionaceae bacterium | reverse complement strand
TGGCAAAAGATCCCCTTCCCCCCTCAAGAAAAATAATTAATCAGTGTTTCCTTAACATTGACATACAGTATGCCCTTGCCCATGACACAAAAACACAAGCAACAACATCAACCTTTGCGCTGGGGTTTTTCCACCGGTGCCAGCATGTGCGCCGTGGCTCTTGCAGCGTGGTTTGAGCACGGAACGCGGTGGCAATCAGAAGAGGCGCAAGATCGCCCCCCTGTGCCATCCGTGCCCATAGAGTTTTTAGACGGACAAATGCGCCATATTCCACTTTTTTCAGAACGCATACAAGGCATGCTTGCCGTAAAAAAGGACGGCGGTGATGATCCAGATTGTACGCACGGCGCCTTGTTTTACGGAGATCTACGCAAAGCGGCATTGCACGAAGCGCACGCGTGCGATTACATCGTGAGTGTGGGTGCGGCACAACTTATTGTACACGCCCTTGACGGTGTGGGCATATGTACGCGCCTTGGGCTTGATTGTGAGCAAGGCAAGTGGGCCATAAATACAGGGCCGCGGCACATGCTCATGAAAAATTTGCACATGCACGGCATGCGCGATGGTGTGTGGCTCTTTCGTTTTGGTGTTGTGGATGGTCGCAAAAGAGCACAGCGCAGCCTCAATGCACACCTCGGCATTGAAGGTGGCATTTCTATTTTGGGTACAACGGGGCTCGTGCGTCCCTTCAGCCACGAAGCCCATATGGCTACCATAGAGCTTTGTGTACGGGCGCACAAGCATGTTGGCGGTTCACGTATGGTCTTGTGTACGGGCGGGCGCACACAAAAAGGCGCAAAAGCTTATTTGCCTGCCTTGCCTGCCTCGGCCTTCACGTGCATTGCCGACTTTATTGCCGTGAGTATACGTTATGCCTGTGCTTATGGTATGCGGGAAATTATCATAGCCTGCATGCCGGGCAAGCTTTGCAAGTATGCCGCGGGTTTTGAAAATACGCATGCCCACAAGGTACCACAGAGTATGCAAACTTTATGTGAGGCCGTGTACAAACATGTGCCCGAGGACGCCGCTGTGCATGCCGCTCTTGCCGACTGTGTGACCGTTCGCCAAGCGCTGCTCGCCATTCCCGAGCACGCCCGCAGAGATGTTTTGCACACTTTGACAGAACAGGCACTCGTGCAATTGGCCGGATTTACGAGCGCTGACACGCAATTACGCATCGTGCTCTTTGACTTCCAAGGTGACTTTATGTGTGAAAAAAGCCTCTTAGCACATACATGCAGTCTTCCTGTACAACACGTCGCAGAATCGCTTATCCATATGAATGCGGATATGGACGCCACAATACACACGCACATAGGAACGGCATACTTCTTACGCAAGGAGCAAGATTCATGCAATCCCTAGGTCACATTCATGTTATATCTTGCGGTATTGAAAAAAACGCGCAGACACATATAAGCGCGCATATATTATCATATATACAGGAAGCAGAACATATTTTTGCCTCACAAAGCCTCCTCTCACGCCATGCGCTGCATATCCATGCCGGCACACAGCACGTACACCGTATCACATCCAAGGCCAAGGACGATGCCCGTCATGCCTTGGCTTTGTGCCGTGAAGGAAAACGCGTCGTCGTGCTCGCTTCCGGCGATGCGCTCTATAATGGTATAGGTGGCACCTTACTCCACTTGCGTACAGAGGAAGCCATGAGCTTTCACCCACACATTACGGCCTTTCAAGCCCTTTTTCACACACTCGCCTTGCCGTGGAGCGGTGTCAGCCTTTTTTCGGTGCATGCCCAAGAACGCATTCCTGTACGTCGCATTGCCGGCGAAGTTTTTTCCCTTATTTATGGCGGCACACAGTATCCCGCATCGCATATTGCGCAAGCCCTTATTGACTTTCAACCTCAGGCGAGGCACGCTTTGGCAGTGCTCGCCGAATGCCTTGGCAGTGAGGAGGAGCGCATTTGTGTGGATACGCTTGAGGTTTTATCGCGTATGTCGTGCCATGCCACGTCTATGTTGCTTGTGTTGCCTGTGAGTCATTACCGATATGTGTTGAGTGGGCGGCATGTGAAAACATGTGAGCATGTATGTGGGCATGCGGCTCACCAACATTGTGGGCATGCGCCCATACTTCCCCTAGGATTACCGGAAGACACTTATGAGCGTGACAAGAATCTCATTACCGCATCTGATATACGCGCTGTCATCCTCGCCCGTTTACGCTTGCCGGCATGGGGAACGCTTTGGGACATAGGCGCCGGCAGTGGTTCTGTGGGGCTCGAAGCCGCCGGATTGTGCCCGCATCTTAAGGTACTGGCTCTTGAACAAAAAGAAGAACGCCTTGCACATATGCATACCAATCAACACCGTATGGGTGTTTGCAACTACCATGCGATCCATACCCATGCCGTGGATTTTTTGCGACACAATATTCACGACGATGCCGACACTGTCACACATCGCTACGCACTGCCAGACACGGCCTATACGCGACCTGACCGAATATTTATTGGCGGGGGCGGTGCGGACATTGCACACATTATTGAACTGTGCCTTGCGCAATTACATCCTGAGGGTCTGCTTGTCGTCAGTGCCGTGACACTCGAAAGCTTTTATGCCATAGCCCAATGCGCACCGGAATCTAGAGTTGCTCTTTCTAGCATACACATTGCCCACGAGCAAAGCATTGCTCGTGAATACCATGCCTTAAAAAATCAGAATACCATTTATATATTCACATTTTGCCCGCAAAATCCTCACAGAGAAGCACTATGACAACAACGACGCCTCAAACACGCTGCACACATCCCGTCGTCACTTTTGTCGGCGCAGGCCCCGGTGCCGAAGACCTTATTACTGTGCGCGGCCTACGCGCTCTCCAAAACGCCCATACCGTGCTCTATGCCGGATCCTTGGTGCATCCCGTCCATTTAAAAGCATGCCCCAATGAATGCGAACAGTACAATACCGCGTCTATGCATTTGGACGAACAAGTGCACATCATGGTGACAGCCGCCAAAGCCGGTAAAAATGTGGTACGCCTCCACACCGGCGACCCCGCCATGTACGGTGCCATTAACGAACAAATCAAAGGGCTCGCCGCACATGGTGTGGGCGCACATATCGTTCCGGGCGTCAGTTCTGTTTTTGCCGCCGCCGCGGCTCTTGGCACGGAACTGACATGCCCTGACGTGAGTCAAAGTGTTGTGCTGACCCGCACCGCCGGACGCACCCCCATGCCGGAAAAAGAGCAGGTCGGCACCTTTGCCAAAACGGGCGCCACCCTCGTATTCTTTTTGAGTGCGGGAAAAATCCACGCACTTATGCAAGAGCTTATGCAAGAGGGTGATGTTTCGCCGCACACCCCCGCGGCTTTAGTCTATCGTGTGTCGTGGCCGGACGAGCGTATTATCCTTGCCACTGTGGCCGATCTTGCGCACAAATGCGAAGAAGCCGGCATTGGGCGTCAGGCGCTCATCCTTGTGGGTGAGGCTTTGAGGCAACAGCATACGGCCTCCTTGCTCTATGACAGCGCCTTTTCTCACGGCTATAGGAATACCCTTGCCAGCGAAGCCTTTGACGGTGCCTGCGCTCTGTACGCTTTTACACACGCGGGGCTCGAACGTGCCGTGGATATTGCCGATGGTCTGGGCTCGCCCGCGTCAATTTATACAACCTATGCGCATAATGCTTATGATGCCCATGCCGACAGCATGCAAAAGCGCGGCAATGCGCCTCGGGACATCCGTATTCACAACATTGCGCCCCATAATTTTGATAAAAACTTACAACAGCAGTGGCATAACTTTGCGGCACATATTTTTGTAAGCGCCACAGGCATTGCCGTGCGTAAAATTGCGCCCCTTCTACAGCACAAAAGCCTTGACCCGGCTGTCGTTGCCTGTTCGGAAAGCGGCGCCCATTGCATAAGCCTCACCTCCGGGCATTTGGGCGGTGCTAATCGCCTCAGCAGGCGCATTGCACGCATAAGCGGCGGTCAAGCGGTTATCAGCACCGCCACCGATGAAAAAAATCTCCTCGCCTTTGACGAATTGGCTGCTCGGCACAAAGCGCGCATTGTTCATACAGAGGCCATTAAAGCCTTAAATATGGCCTTGTTGCATGGAGATCCTATCTCATTTTATGGCTCTCGTACCTTGTATGACGCCCATTATGCCGACATCGCCCATGTGCATTTTGCAGAGAGTATTGACAGCATAGAGACGCCCTATGCGGTGTGCTGGTGTGATGCGTACAAAGAGCACAATGTGCCCGCGGCAGCAAAGAATATACAGGTTCTGGATACACTTAAAACATTGCACAAGACTGTGACCTGCCTGCACATCAGCAGCAAGGCTTTTGTTGTGGGCATGGGCTGTCGCAGGCATATTGACGCAGATGTCTTTGAAGCTGAGGTGCGCGCATTTTTGGAAAAACACGCACTCACGCCGGCGCATATAGCCTGTTTTGCCACGTGCGATGTAAAAGCCGATGAGCAGGCCATGCATGCCCTCAGCAAAAAGTGGCGTATCCCTTTGGAATATCATGCTGCAAGCGTTCTTGATACTGTGCCCGTGCCCAATCCATCCCCCATTGTACACGAAAAAATCGGCACAGCTTCTGTGTGCGAAGCGGCGGCCTTGCTGAGCGCAGGCTACGGCAGCACGACAATACCCAGTCTTTATGTGCAGAAAACGTCTTGCACAAGCATGACCTTGGCTGTGGCAAAAATGGGGCATGGGTCTGGTTATGGCGCATGTTCGTCAAAAAAATCAGCCAACCAAAAAAAGGTTGTTGTCGTGGGGCTTGGTTCCGGCAGCGCTCGGCACATTACTCCGGAAGTCGATGAAGCCTTACGCCAATGCGACGTTATAGCCGGTTATACCAAGTATGTGGACTTTATTCGTCATCGCATTGCGGGCAAACCCCTTATTCAAAATGGCATGATGGGCGAAGTTGAACGCTGCACCGAGAGCCTTGCAGAAGCGGCCAAGGGTAAGAGCGTGTGCATGGTGTGTTCCGGCGATCCGGGTATTTTAGCCATGGCGGGTTTGCTTTTTGAGCTGAAAAAGCGTCATGAGGCTTTTAAAGATGTGAACATACAAGTCTTGCCCGGCATAACAGCAGCCAATATTGCCGCGGCCTCCTTGGGTGCCCCTTTGCAAAACGGTTTTTCACTGGTGAGTCTTTCTGATTTGCTTGTGCCCGCCCACGAAGTACGGCAAAATATACGCGCCGTGGCACAGTCTGCTCTCCCTGTGACCTTGTATAATCCTGCGGGTAAAAAACGTCGTGCCTTGCTGGCAGAAGCACTCGCCATATTTAAGGAGTGTCGCGGACAAAACGTGCTGTGTGCCTATGTGCGTCACGCCGGACGCCCTCAAGAGGAGCAATGGATAGGCACGCTGGGCGATTTTCCCGAGAAGGATGTGGATATGTCCACCCTTGTTATTATTGGCAGTGAGCGCACAGTGTACATGGACGGGAGGCTCTATGAGGCGCGAGGCTATGCTGACAAATATTTGCACGACAGCGCCTAGTAGCGTGTATTGTCTAAATGTGTATTTTTTGAAAAGTATGTGGGGGGGAAACTTTTTTTAGGAAAAAA
>CAYJPE010000190.1:0-5597 GCA_964371965.1 uncultured Desulfovibrionaceae bacterium | reverse complement strand
TGTCTTGAGAAAGTCATATCTCATAAAATAGCGTTGCAATAATAGATTTTTAACTTGACATCGCCTGTTTTTCGTGTGATATTTTTACGACAACACCATTGACACAAAAGGAGAGAATGCCTGGGGCAAGAATACAAGCAAGCAGTTAAATTTTCAAGCAATGAATGATCACATTCAGAATTTTTTCAACGGACTGACAATGCCTATTTCTTTTTCACATGTGCTATGGGGTTTACCATGATCCATACAAAGACTCTTGCTCAAAGACTCATATTGGTTTGTATTTTTGTGCTATCAATGTCCACGCAAGGATTTGGAGCAGAACTTTTGCCTGCTGGCCTACAAGATGATGCAAGTGATATTGCAACTGATGTAGAAAGCAATTTCACAAATGTCTCGCAGATTATGCAGACAATGTTGGACAATCAAAATCTCGTCATTATTTCTGTTACAGCAGAAAATAAAATATACCAAGAATCTCTTTATGAAGAGATAGAGGCACTGAAACAACTGAATGAAAATATAAATGATGAATTTAAGCCACTGTATACTATCTACAGGCGTAGCAAGGACTACAACCAAGAGCGTCCCCTTATCTTACAACAGGTTAAGAGATTTTACTATCAACTGACAAACTTATATAAACCTCTTGTATCTACTAAAAATTTTTTAGAATTACGAATACAACAATTAGATAACCTTGCTTTCACACTTAAAAATATTGATGACGATGATATGCGTGCCATAGTAGCAGAAGCATTGAGGTTGAAAGATGAATGTGAGGTTTTTTATGCTGCTATAAGTAAAGAATTGCCTAAAATTCAAATAAGCATTGATAATCTCAAAAATGCTGAAACTGAATTAAACTCAAAGCTTTATACATTTTGGCTAGAATACTATACAAATTTTAAAATTGACCTAGAGTATTATGCACCGACTTGGGCGACTGCTGCTTTTTGGGCAACAGTGACAGATTCTCTCAAAATAACTATCATTAGAGAACTACCAACAACGCCACACGAGTGGTATACTTTTTTCTTAAATATTCTTTTACTTTTCATACCTTTTTTCATGATGGGTGTATTCCTCTACTGGAAAGTTGATGCATTTTTTGAGAACAAAAATGCAAAAAAATGCAAAGTCTTTCTCACAACATCTTTGCCTTGGATGATTCTTGGAATATGCATACAATACGCTTCTTGGTATGAAGGCAACAGATACCAGATAGTCAATGCCATAGGAACCTTTATATTTTGCTTTGGTCAAATACGCTTTTCGTGGGACTTGCTTTGCTTAAAAAGAAGAGATTCCTATACAAAACGCTCTCCTTTTCTGCTCTTATGTGGTATATTGATATGCTCCTATCTCATGATGAATTTCCTTGAAGTATCAAGGGTTTTTAGTTCTCTTTGGGGGCTTTTCCTCGTGTATTTGTTAATAGCTCGCCCAAGTAAGCCATCAAAGAACTTTCCTCTTCCAAGGATATTGATAAAGGCATTATATGCTGCCGTTCTGGTTGCGTTAATATGTTTATGCTACACAGGCCTTGTGCGCATATCTGTCTTTTTAGTGCTTGCTCCTCTGTGCTTGATCATGGGCATACATCAAGTGCAGTCATGCGTACATGCACTTTCACTCCTTAAAAAACGTTTACCACAAAGCGGTTTTGCATTCCTTGGCTGTGGAATGTTGTATATCTTTGCTCTTCCTGTCCTCTTATGCTTGGCTTTATTCACGCCCTTCATATGGGTGCTTACTTTTCCAAGCGGTGAGTTTCTCATCAACTCGTTGAGTAATTTTCATTTCAGCATAGGAGCATTTTCTGTAAACACATTGGAAATTCTAGCTATAATAACAGTAGCTTACTTAATAAATGCCGTGATTAAACTTGTCTATAACTACATAGACAATACATGGGCAGGTCACAATCACGAAGGTTTTGGAGCACTTATCACGCCAATTAAATCCATACTCTTTTTTGGGGCTTGGAGTGTTTTTGTTTTGTATGTACTCAACAGCGTTGGCTTTAATTTAAGTAGCTTAGCAGTAGTCGCCGGTGGTCTTAGCGTGGGCGTGGGTCTTGGTATGAAGGAATTTATACAAAATAGTTTTAGTGGATTTTTGCTTATTTTTGGACAAAATATACGTGAAGGAGATTATGTCGAAGTGGGTGCTTTGAGAGGCACAGTTGTCAAGGTAGGCCTCAGAGCAACCACCATACGTACCGTAATAAATTCCATTCTCTTCATTCCAAACTCCCAATTTATCAACTCAAGCTTTATAAACTGGACGCATAATGGTCATAGAGTGCGTTGTTCCATTTTCCTTGGTGTTGCTTATGGATCTAATTTGGAATTAATGAAGAAAATTATTGTAAAAATCATAGAAAGCGATGAACGTATCATACAAAGAGAACCCATTGAAATCTTCTTCATAGATTTTGCTGCCTCTGCCTTAAATTTTGAAATACGTTTTTGGGTGTATAACAGCGAAGATCAAAGAGTCATTCTTTCAGATATACGCTATGCTATCAACCAAGCTTTTGAAAAAAATGATATCACCATTCCTTTCCCACAAAGCGATGTGAATCTCAAGACACATTTGAACCTCGCTCTCAACCAAGACGCAGATACAAAGACATATAGTCCTGCTTCTGAAGGGAATAGCATAAACAGAGAAGTATTTGATGCATTGCCGGACAACTCTCATTTAACTGACATAAAAAGTAGTGCTTACAAAACAAAATACCTTACAAAGAGATTTTTGGTGAGAAAAAGAAAAAGAAAAATGAATAAGATATTCGCTTTCACGCGTTAATACATGGAGATATATGTTAGGCTGTTCGCTGATACGCTTTGGTTTCAATTGCCAAAACCATAATGAAAATATGAACACTGTATACATATCATGATCGACGCTGGCTTATTGACGATATTTTTGACATGTTGAAATATTTTCTCGCTTAACACGGACGCTGCTTTGCTGACAGTTGAGCGCGCTACATCTATGTAACTACATTTCAAACCACTTTTGAATTATGGAGAACGTATGAATGGTCATGATTGTGCAACACTCTTGACAGCGCTTGAAGCAGCTCATAAAAAAATCAATACCTTAGAGAGTGTTTTGGATAATATTCCTGTCCCTATTTTTTCTAAAGACCAGGACGGAGTATTGTTTTTCGTGAATAAGGCCTATGAAAACTTTTTCCAAGTATCTAGAGAAGATGTCCTTCATAAAACAATTAAGCAACTCGATTATTTCTCAAAACATGAGCAAGAGTGCTATCATCAAGATGCTCTCGACGTAGCTCATGAACTTTCCAATCTGAGTTGTGAAAGGCTGTACCATGTGGGACAAGCAGAGATATCGACGCTTTTTTCATGCAACGGTTTTGTTATACCGCAAAGTGAAGAAAGAGGGATTGTGGGCACCATTGTTGATATAACAAAGCAAAAAAAATTGGAGAGTGAATTAATACTCAAAAATGATGAACTTGCCAAAGCTCAAGAAGGTACGCTCGCTGTGAAGGAGCGTATGCAGCTTATGCTAGATACCATGCCTTTGAGTGCGGTCATTTGGTCTACCGATGGCAAGGTGCAAGATGTGAATGCAGAATTTTTGCGCCTTTTTGAGCTTAACGATAAGGAAATGTTTGGACAGAGCGTTTCAAAAATCAGCCCGGAATGTCAGCCCTGCGGAACGAATTCGGTGCAAGGTGCCCAGCGCTATATACAAGATACTATTAAAACAGGGTATAAGAGATTTGAATGGCTACATCAAAAATGTGATGGTGAGCTTATTCCTTCTGACGTAACGCTTATCCATCGAAAATATCGCGGCGAGGATATCGTTATCGCGTACACCCAAGATTTGCGAGAGCTGAGACAAAGCCAAAAAAAAGCGGCCGAGGCAGCTGAGTATGCACAGATTATGTTTGACACCATGTCGCTTGGGGCTAATATTTGGGATAAAAACTATCAAAATGTTGCTTCTAATGAGGCAGCGGCAAAGCTTTTTGATTTAGCAAGCCCCGAAGAATATTTAGAAAAATTTTATGACCTCTCCCCGCCATGTCAGCCGGACGGAAAAGCGTCAGATGTGAGTACGATAGAAAGAATAAAGACGGCTTTTGTCGAAGGGTATTGCATGTTTGAGTGGCAGCACCAAAAACTTAATGGTGAGCCTGTCCCTTGTGAAATAACACTTATTCGCAAACAGTATCGCGGCGACGATATCGTGGTTGGCTATACGCGTGATTTACGTGAGTTTAAGAGGATGCTTGAAGAGATTCACAGTGCCAGAGAGTTAGCAGAGCAAAGTACTCAGGCAAAAAGTGAATTTCTTGCCAATATGAGTCATGAAATCCGTACTCCCATGAATGGCGTTATCGGACTTTTGCAGCTTTTGGAACGCTCTACACTGGATTCTGCCCAAACAAAGTTTGTGCAAAAAGCCTTATTTTCTGCCACGGAGCTTTTACGCATTATCAATGACATTTTGGATTTTTCTAAGATAGAAGCCGGTAAGCTCGACATGGAGTCTATCCCCTTCACTCTGCAAAAAATTACATCTCAGGTGAAACACATCTTGGGACACCTTGCGCAGAAAAAAAATATTGATTTACATATCAGCAGTGGCGAATTTGCAGATACCTTAATTTTAGGCGATCCTGTGCGCTTAAAGCAAGTTATACTGAATTTTTTGAGCAATGCCATTAAATTCACCAGCAAAGGAGGGGTTCGCTTAGAAATTCAAAGCACTCTTCACGACAATGAGCTGCACTGCCAATTTGCTGTGCATGATACCGGAATTGGCTTAAAGCCCAAACAAATTCAAAATCTTTTTTCCGCTTTTACTCAAGCAGATAGCAGCATAACGCGTAAATATGGCGGAACAGGTTTGGGTTTGGTCATTTCAAAAAAAATTATTACTATGATGCAAGGTGATATTTGGGTAGAAAGTATATATGGGCGGGGGACAACCTTTTATTGCACTGCCAAGTTTCCACTCGCCACAGCTTCGCTGCACAATGACGAACACGATACGAGCTCCGAAAAGCTCATGCATGTCGAAGGAAAACGTTTTGGGCATATATTACTCGTTGAAGATAATGATATAAATCAGATTGTTGCGAGCGAGATGATTCTTTCAATGGGGTATACTTTGGATATAGCCCACCATGGACAAGATGCATTGACTATGCTTGAAAAAAATACCTATGACATCGTTTTGATGGACATTCAAATGCCCATTATGGATGGTTATAGTGCGACAAAAAAAATACGCGAGCAACCACAATACGCTCAGTTACCCATTATAGCCATGTCTGCTCATGCCATGGTCGGAGCTAAGGAAACAAGCATGCAACACGGGATGAACGACCATATAACAAAACCCATCGATATCAAAGTGCTACGCCAAGTGTTGGAATTGTGGATTGACCATGCTACAGAATTGCGGAGTCGAGGTTAGATGTGGCAGAGTCATTTGGAATGAAGCCTGATTTACTATATTAGGCGCTGTCGTCAAATCCGCCTTTTAGGTAGTGTCTACACGAGTGCCTTTTCGGTTATCTCTGCGTCAGATTTCACGGT
>CAYJPE010000189.1:0-5599 GCA_964371965.1 uncultured Desulfovibrionaceae bacterium | reverse complement strand
GCTTTGAGCGGTTCATGTCTTTCAAGCCTCCGGCTTTGCCGGAGGTACTTGACTTCAACCTCTTACAGATTGAAAATTGATAGATAATCGACTTTTTCAACAGGCTGGTAGGGGCATTGTCTGCCCCTCATCTCATTGCCATATGTGGCGCATAAAAAGAGCTCAAGTGTATGCCATCAGGGTCTACAATCCAAGTTCTTTCAGGCGTTCTATGGCAAACTCAAGACCCTGCGCCGCCGCTTTTTGATACCACTCAATGGCCTTTGCGCGATTTTTTCGTACGCCTTGCCCATGCTCGTATATGGCACCGATTGAGGCTTGTGCAAATGCGTCTTCTTGCGCTGCTGCCGTTTCAAGCAAGTCAAGAGCCTTGGTATAGTCTTGCTTGACGCCTTTGCCATCTCTATACATAGTGGCAAGATAGGCTTGCCCTGTGGTATTTCCTTGCGCTGCTGCTTTTTCATAGTAAGTAAAAGCCTTGGTATAGTCTTTTGCGACAGCTTTCCCATGCTCGTACATGAGACCGATCTCGACTTGTGCAAACGCGTTTCCTTGCGATTCTGCCATGAGAAACAAGCCAAGAGCCTTGGCATAGTCTTGTATGACGCCTCTGCCATCTCTATACATAGTGGCAAGAAAGGCTTGCCCTGTGGCGTTTCCTTGCGCTGCTACTTTTTCATAGTAGGTACACGCCTTGGCATAGTCTTGTGCGACGCCTTGCCCATGCTCGTACATGAGACCGATCTCGATTTGTGAAGGCACGTCTCCTTGCAATGCGGCTTTGTCATACCAGTAAAAAGCCTTGGCAGAGTCTTGTGTGACGCCTGTGCCATCACGATACATGGCACCAAGAGCGGCTTGCGCAAAAACACTTTCTTCCACCGCTGATTTTTGATAGTAGGGAAGAAGACGGTTGTGCATCGCTGCTTTTTCATAGTAGGCAAAAGCCTTGGCAGAGTCCTGCGTGACACCTTCGCCATGTTCATAAAGGTAAGCAAGATGCATTTGCCCTGTCACATGCCCTTGCAATGCGGATTTGTCAAACCAGTAAAAAGCCTTGACAGAGTCTTGTGTGACGCCTTTGCCCTCCAGATACATGATGCCAAGCTTGGCTTGCCCTGCGCTGTCCCCTTTCGCCGCTGCTCTTTCATAGTAGTCAAAAGCCGTGGCATAGTCTTGGTCGTCTTCCTTCAAGTCGCCAAGAATCAGTTCGTCTACGGCACTCTCTATATCCGCCGTTTTTTGAAACAGGGCGAGAGCCTTGGCAGAGTCCTGCTGCACGCCTTGCCCATCATGATACATGCCGGCAAGAGCGGCTACTGCAAAAACATTTTCTTGCGCCGCCGCTTTTTCAAACAAGTCAAGAGCCTTGGCATAGTCTTGCGTGACGCCTTTGCCATCCCGATACATGGCCCCAAGGTGAGTTTGCCCTATGGCATTTCCTTGCGCCGCCGCTTTTTCAAACAAGTCAAAAGCTTTGGCATAGTCTTGCTTCACGCCTTTGCCATCTCTATACATAACGCCAAGATAGGCTTGCCCTAAAACGTGCCCCTGTGCCGCCGATTTTTCAAGCAGGGCGAAAGCCTTGGCATAGTCCTCGATCACGCCCTTTCCTTGCTCGTACATAAAACCAAGATAGGCTTGCGCTGTGGCATTGCCTTGCTCCGCCGCCTTTTCATATAAGATTCTCGCCGTGTAATTGTCCGCTTTGACGCCTTGCCCTTCTTGATAAAGATAGCCAAGATTCACTTGCCCTACAGCATGCCCCTGATCCGCTGCCTTTTCAAGCCAATACGCTGCTTTTTCAAAGCCTTCTTCAAAGCCTTCTTCGACGTCTTCTTCGACGTCGTTCACGTCTATCTGTCCGTGCATATAAAGGAGGCCAAGTGCCACCTGTGCGTCGGCATTGCCACCGTTTTGCGGGTCTGCCGCTTCGATATAGAGTGCAGCGGCCTCTTTATATCGCCCTTGCTCTTGCAATTGTACGCCTTGTTCGTAGAGAGCGTCGGCCGAAGCGCTGTGTGCGTTTGTGGACAGCATAAGGTTGCTTGTGCATAACAGTACTATGCACAGAAGGATGTGTATGTGTCCTTTTGTGGTTATAAGAGCATCTGCCTCCGATGTTTGAAAACATCTTTTCATGTATTGACCTCCAGAAGTTACAAGTAAAAATGAGATGTAAAGAGTAATACATTGCGGTATGGCTGTAAATAGTCTGTCGCCACTTCTCATCTGAAATATTATGCCTGCTCATGGCCTGCACATACACACATAAATCTCGTTTGTCTATATTTTTTTTAGAAACAGCCCCTAGAGCGCTGTTGAGTACATTTTGTCAACGACCTGTCAAATGCACATTTGACGACAGTCCCTAAATAACTTACTGACTACAAAAAATCACATGGGCACAGTCACTGCCAGCAGTGGACATATCCTGTGCGCACTAAAGGAAGCTTATGTATCATCTACTCGTCGCAGATATTGGTGGAACCCACGCACGCTTTTCCTATTTTTCTTTAAAAGATGGTATGCTAGAGCAACATGGCTATTATGAACAACCCACAGCACGCCTGCAATCCACAGAAGATGCCTTGCGTATGGCCGCCAATACAGGGCTCCATCCAAACGATGCTGATAAAATGTTGTGGGGTGTTGCCGGTCTTATTGATAACGAGGGGCTTTCTGCCACCCTCACAAATGGTTCTCTCACATTCGATTTTCACGAATGGCGCCACAAAGGTATTTTTGTGAATGATTTCATACTGCAAGCATGGGCTACCATAGCATTGCCCATCCAATATACACATGATATCAATAAACGTGTGCCGGCACCATGCACGGGAACAAAATGTGTGGTGGGTGCAGGTACAGGCCTTGGTGTTGGCACTCTCGCCTTTACTGGCACACAATACTGTAGGGAAATACATCATAACGATTGGGTGGTACTTGCTTCCGAAAGCGGGCATGTGGACTTGAGCTTTACCAACGACGAAAGTGACTTTGTCAGCTTTGCCCAACATACGCTTTGCAAAGAACGCCTCAGCGCGGAAGATATTTTAGCCGCACGAGGTCTCTCTCTCATTTATGAATATGTACACGGTCAAAAAGTGAGCCCCAAGGAAGCTGCATGGTCTTTTCAGCACGCCCAAGGGAACAACAAGAAGGTACTCACCATGTACGCACGTTTTTTAGGCAGATTGTGTCGGCACATTGCCTTACACACATTATGTACGGGCGGCATATATCTGAGCGGCAGCGTTTTGTCTTTAAATCCTGCTATTTCGGCTTGTGATACTTTTCTTGACGAATTTTTTACGGTGCCAAGTACCATGCTTCCTCTCATATCACGCATCCCTATCACACGTATAACGCATCCACAACCTGGCTTATGGGGTGCGGCCTTTGCTGCCAAAAGAATGATTGAAATATCGGCATAAATGGCGCGGGAGCATTGTCAACTTGCATGTAAAGCATACAAGCATGTTCATTTGATCACATGTTTGTTATGTGACAAAAAAGGCGGATTGTGAGAAGTTCGTAGCATATGGCAGCCTGTAAAGATTTTCATTTTTTCAGCACAGGCATATTTTATGAAAAAAAAGCAAACAACGGCGTATGTGAGAGAACAACACGCATTGCTTGCTTTTGGGTTTTTATGAAGAGACAGGTATTGTCTCTCTTGCAAATTTTTTAGAAGAGTCTAAGAAAATTACTTTTTTATTATCAACGGTATAGAGTGCAAAGCCGGGCTTTTCTCTTCTGTTCTGCCAAGCGTCCAAGTGATGGCATTCTCATCCCATTGCAAAGCCCTAGCTACTTCTTTTGTGACGCCGGCAAGATTAATAATGGGGTGACGTTGAAACACTTGCGGCAAACCATAGGTAAGACTGCAGACAAGGCATTTATCCGTTCTTTGGTGTAAGTCAAGAGCAAGTTTCGCCTCAGTATCTGACACAGAACGCAGCGCAAGTTTTATGGTATATGCGCCTTCTTCCGCTTCACCATAAAGTGCGTCAAAAAAGTCGTCTGATTTTTCAGGGGGCATTAACGCATCCAACATCGCTTGATCAAGAACAGGCGTATTTGACATGGTTGTATCCTTCTCTCAAATGGTTGCTAACACGCTTTACGTGTAAAACACTGAATACCACAAAGCAAAATGAATTGTAAGCTAGAAAAAATTTCTTTGCAAGAAAAATTGTTCGTACACACGAAAAAAGGAAGAAAATGTTATTCTCTTCCTTTTACGATCGCATCCATGTGTTTGCATGTAAAGTAAAACACTGCAATAGGTTGAGCTTTCTAAAGGTCAATCGCAGACGTAGCCACAACGTGCTTCGAGCTGGTTACAGTGACAAACATCATATGCTCGGATTTTTTGATGCAGCAGATGCCTTGTTCTCGCAGGCAACACATAGGCCATGCGTTGTACGCACGTTGCTACACATACATGTTCAGTTTCAAAAAAGCGCTGATTTCGTCGATCTTTGCTCTTGAGCAGAAAAGATGACTTCCAAGGCGCACACGACACAAGACAGACATCAAGCTGCCGATGAACGCATATTTCATCACTTCATGCAAAAATACTAGGCGTAAGAAAGCGAAAAAAGTCAAGATGCGCAGACCGACCCAAAGGGCGCCTTGACTTTTTTCGCTTCCTTGCGACCTTTTCAGAGGGGCACTTTTTGAACGGACTGTCAAAAATGACGTTTTTCAACAGCCTAATATGGGCAGTTTGACTTTTTGTCGCTGACGTCTTCAATGGTACTTTTTCAACAGACTACCATGGGCACTCCTCAAAATGAGTCAAGAAGAGCCTGGCACGGTTAAAGGAAAAAGGACGTTAAGCAGGCGTTTCTTGGGAGCTTTGCATTTTATTCACAGCAATGGCAAGGCGTGAGATTTTGCGTGCCGATTTCTTCCAGTGCATGGCGCCCTTGGTGGCTGCTTTATCAAGTACGGATGTGGCAAGCACCAATGCCTTGGCAGCGCCATCTGTATCATTGGCCAGAATGGCGGCACGCACCTGCTTAACAACATTTTTTACACGGGTACGTTGCGCACGGTTGCGCTCAGCACGAACAAGGCTTTGTTTATGACGTTTTACGGCGGACTTATGGTTAGCCACTTCTTCCTCCAAAATAAGTTATTAAAATTTATGCAATTGACCGGAATGAACGTATACATCAATGCTAGTGGCACAAAGACCTAAGGAAACACTGATTAAATGCCTTTTTGCCCTCTAACTGCGTCAAGCTCGCTTTGTGAAACACTTATATATGTCTATATATACCGCGTGCTTCCCAAAACTCGCTTTCCTTGTTAGAGAACAAAAATTCTATTTAATCAGCGTTTCCCTAACAAGAACATCCGACACTACGAATGGGAACTGATACGCCCTTGCACAGTTTTTGTCAAGACTTTCAAGAGCGTATTTATCCACAAGACAATTTTTTTTACGAACACCATATGAACAAGAATGTTCATATAACGCTTCCCCAGTACAGGAAGCGGGACTTTGAGAGCCTGTTGAAAAAGTCTATCCTAGGCGCTGTCGTCAAATGCGCCGTTTAGGTTATCTCTGCGTCAGACTTCGCTT
>CAYJPE010000188.1:0-5607 GCA_964371965.1 uncultured Desulfovibrionaceae bacterium | reverse complement strand
AGGGGAATCTTTTGGGTTTTGGCAAAAGATCCCCTTCCCCCCTCAAGAAAAATAACTCATCAGTGTTTCCTTAAAATGTGGTGGCATTCCACTTGGCAAGATCTTGCGTTAAAGTGGGACTTGGCAATACTGTGTAACGCGGCCCCAGCGTCAAAAAGCAATGATATTCTTCAAGAGCGACCTGTGCTTGTGTTTCCACGTGCCCACGATGTCTTTCGAGAATATTTTGCAAGGCGCGTATGCTGTCTTCACGCAAATGCGTTGCGGGAATAAATACGCAGATGGGCGAACTGCTTTGGGCGCATGCTTCCGCAAGGGGCACGGCCTTATTGCCTAACATTTTGATTTCTTGTATCACGTCATTTTCTTCACCCTCTCCATCATGGTCGCTGCGACTTTGCACTTCTGCCTTGCCGTCAATACGAGCCCCGAGGAGGATGGGTTCTTCTGAATGGAGCGCTTCGCGACATCTGGAATAGGGTTCTGGAAAAAACGTCACTTCTGCATGGCCTGTCAAGTCCTCCACACTCACAAAGGCCATACGCTCTCCCTTGCTCTTGGTAAGCACTTCCTTTATGCCTGTTACCAGCACGGCGGTACTTATTTCGGCATTGGCGTTCATATTGTGGGTATCTTCCAATTGTAGCAGACGCAAGCGAATGATTTCTTTCCGATACGAAATGAGGGGGTGACTGCTGAGAAAAAAGCCGAGGGCTTCTTTTTCTTGCCGCAACTTTTCTGCTTCGTCTATCTCACCGAGACGCGCCTCCGGGCAATCAATACCAATGCCCGAAAGTTTTTCTGCCTGTTCCGTCACGGGTATCATGGACATCAATGATAATTGCTGCGATGACTTCGCCTTTGCCTTATTTTGTGCTTGTGCGACCACGATATCAAGGGCTGCCAGCATGGAGGCGCGCGTTGTGTCAAAGCAATCGCACGCGCCACTTTTTATAAGGAATTCAAGAACACGCTTCGTCACTTTGCGCAAATTGACACGACATGTCATGTCAAAAAGTGAGGCATAGGGGCCGTCGGCATTGCGGGCATTGACAATTTCGCCGATGGCTTCATCACCCACATTCTTTATGCCGCCAAGGCCAAAAATAACATCATTTTCGTGAGCGGAGAAAGCACGCAAGCTCATATTCACTGACGGTGCCAAGACCTCAATATCCATATCCTTACACGCCGCCACATATTTGAGCAACTTCTCTTGTGTGCCCATTTCCGATGTGAGCAAAGCCGCCATAAATTCCACTTTATAATGCACTTTAAGGTAGGCCGTATGGTAGGAAATAAGCGCATAGGCTGCCGAGTGCGACTTGTTAAATCCGTACTCGGCAAACTTTTCCATGAGATCAAAAATCTCATTGGATTTTTTTTCGTCGATGCCATTCTTGCTGGCGCCATCCACAAATGTAGAGCGCTCCTGAGCCATGGCCTCGGGGTTTTTTTTCCCCATGGCGCGGCGCAAGAGGTCGGCACCACCAAGTGTATACTTAGCAACAATTTGAGCAATTTGCATAACTTGCTCTTGATACACTATGACGCCATAGGTGTCCTTGAGGCATTCTTCTAGCATATCAAGAGGGTATGTGACGGGCACTTCACCATGTTTGCGTTTAATAAATTCGTCCACCATGCCGGAGCCAAGGGGACCCGGGCGATAAAGCGCCAGCATGGCAATAATATCTTCAAAGCAGGAGGGCTTGAGTTGGCGCAGGTATTGGCGCATGCCGGAGCTTTCCACTTGGAATATGCCGTCCGTTTCGCCGCGGGAATAGAGTTCGTATGTGGCCGTGTCTGTGAGGGGGAGTGTGTCGAGATCCGGCACCTGCTTTCCTTGGTGTGCAATGGCGTCAAGGGTATCTTGGATGAGCGTCATGGTTCTGAGGCCAAGGAAGTCGAACTTGACAAGGCCGACTTTCTCCACCATTTTCATGTCGAATTGCGTAACGAGTTCGCCCTTTTTGCCTTTATAAAGAGGCAGGTATTCGCTCATGGCCTTGTCTGACACCACAAGACCGGCGGCGTGGGTAGAGGCATGGCGCGCAAGGCCTTCGAGGCGCATGGACGTGTCAAGCAGGTTCTTCATTTGCGCGTCATTGAGATACAGCTTTTCCAACTCTGCTTCGCTGTTAATGGCTTTTTGCACCGTCATTTTCATATCTTCGGGAATGAGCTTGGCAACGCGATCCGTTTCGGCATAGCTTATGCCAAGAGCACGCCCCACATCACGCACCACGGCCTTGGCCTTCATTTTTCCGAAGGTCGTAATTTGTGCAACGGCGTGTTCGCCATAGGTGTCAACCATATAGCGGATAACTTCTATGCGCCGCCGCTCACAAAAGTCCACGTCAATATCGGGCAAGGAGACGCGCTCGCTGTTGAGAAAGCGCTCAAACAAAAGATTATAGGGGATGGGATCAAGGTTTGTAATGCGCAAAGCCCATGCCACAAGGGAGCCTGCCGCAGAACCGCGCCCCGGGCCCACGGGGATATGCTTCTCCTTGGCCCAGTTAATAAAATCTTGCACAATCAAAAAGTAGTCGGGAAAACCCATTTCCAAAATAACTGTGATTTCGAGCTCCAGCCGCGCCTTATAGGTTTCGTGGTCAATGCTGTCTTTATCTGGGTGCTGGTCAAGGCGCTTGGCAAGCCCTTCTTCCGCAAGACGCCGAAACTCTGTGGCAGGCGTCATATTTTCCGGCACTTCGTACACAGGAAAAAAATGCTGACCAAAGGTCATTTCCACATGGCACATATCGGCAATGCGCACGGTATTTTCGAGTGCTTCAGGCACGTGGGCAAATTCTTTGTACATTTGTTCCGGAGATTTGTAGTATAAATCCCTTGTGTCAAAACGCATACGTTTGGGGTCATGAATATTTGTTGTTGTTTGAATGCACAAGAGTACGTCGTGGGCATGAACATCTGTGGCGTCGAGGTAGTGGCAATCATTTGTCGCCACAAGGGGGATTTGTGTGCTTTCTGCCAATTCTAAGAGGCCGTTATTGACGATGCTTTGCTCCGGTAGGCCATTTTCTTGTATTTCAAGATAGAAGCGATTTGGATAAATATCCGCATATTCTTGCGTAAGGCTACGCGCTCCATCCATATTGCCGGCCACGATGGCGCGGGGAATTTCTCCGGCAAGGCAGGCAGAAAGCGCTATAATGCCTTCAGAATATTTGCGCAATTGTGCTTTGTCCACACGTGGCTTGTAGTATAAGCCTTGCAACCAGCCTTCGGTCACAAGGCGCACAAGATTGTGATAGCCAAGGGTACTTTGGGCGAGCAATACAAGGTGGTGGCGTTTTCTTGCAAGCTCGCTTTCCCTGTCGGTATGGTCATGGCAGACATAGACTTCGCAGCCAATAATGGGCTTTATGCCAACACTTTTGCATTGGGCATAAAAATGCGTAGCGCCGTATAGATTGCCGTGGTCGGTGATGGCGGCGGCGGGCATGCCTTGTTCATGGGCACGAGAACACAGATCTTTCAAGCGAATGGCGCCGTCAAGAAGGCTGTATTCGGTATGACAATGAAGATGGACAAAGTGTGACATGGTGCCCTCGATACTTAAAGGTGAAAGGTTTGGTAAGTATAGTAAGACAAAGAGAGAAGGTCAATGGGAGCGATTGTTGTGTGTTCATAGCGGTTTAATATACTGAGGGTTGCATTTAAAACAATAACAAGCCAAATACATTGTATTTTTACTCTGGGATATACTTATGGAAACACTGATTTCATGCTCTTTGCGCTGCCCCTAGTTACACGTCTTACCTAAGTGTTTGTTTTTTAAGGGCATATGAGGGCGTGTGCCCTTTAGGGTGAAACTTTTTTATGCGCTGTCGTCAAATTGCGTCGATTCATAAGATAAAATTTTTTCATTAGTCTTTTTATATCGGATTTATACGTATGTAGAGAAAGAACGCCAGAGCCCGTCAATGCTTTGGCATTTTTTTTGCAATGTATCTCCGAAAATGCCCTTCTTGTTGTTTTTTTGACACACACAAAAACAAAGTCACATTTCTCTACTGTCAGAGAAATGTGCATGGAACATATCGTTCACCGGAGGCCACATGCCATATACGCGTATCACCCATATATTTTTAGAGACGAGGAGAACCTTAGCGCTTGCAGTCCGGGGCGGCTGTGCGTTCTATGTCGCTATATACCTCTGTATAATTTTCTTTTGTAATCCGACATGGGCATATGCAGTGTATACAGTGAAGGATACTTATGGCCCTGAGCTTGCCTTTGTTCATGTCAACAAGGAATTTAGGGGAAGTATTTCTCAGGTGAGGAAAAATTTTCCTAGCGCTCGAGAGCAAGCGCAAGACAAGTATAAAGCGCTGGTGCCGTCTGTGGCTGTACGCAGTGTGCCAGTACAGGCCGAAGCGGGCGATGGCGGACGTGCAGCCCGTGTGACTGAGGAAAAAAAACGTCGAGCAGCACTGGCGAAAGCCTCAAAATCTCAGCAGCACATCCTCACCCTTGCTACACCATCCCTTAATATATTGCGCAATACGAACATGGATGTACGAGAGACAGGACTTTCCGCCGGGTCTTCGTATGTGGGAGGGTCGCGAACAGTGACACTCATGCCAAAATATAAAGATTTTCTTATGTATGGCATAACCAATAATACCATTGACAGTAATTATAGGAGTGATCTGAGTGGGCTTTCTCTGGTGGCGAACATTGCCCTTGACAGTGTTATGCGCGTGGGACTCACCCTTGACATAGGTATAGGGCATACTGCTTTTGTTGGAGATCATTATAACACCAACAATGTGTACGATTATTGGGGGGCTTCACTCTATGCAGGTTATAATTTTCATAATATAGGTCTACTTTTCGATGTGGGTTACAGCAGTGAGTACAGCGATATGGAGCAACCGCAATCCGCCGCCATGCTTAAGGGGAGCGTGGATTCTGACTCCGGCAATACCACGTTTACTGCGGGATTGCGTACGGAATACCGTATTGAAACGGATCTTATGACCATTGCACCGCATGTGGGTGTGCGCTATACATCTACCAATGTGGACAGGTATGGCTTACATAGTGATACCGAAAATCCTGCAGCATGGACAATTCCCGTGGGGGTAACTTTGAGCACAGATATCGAAACTGTTGATGGGTGGACATTTGTGCCGAGTGTTGATGTGGGCTTTGTAGGAACCATTGGTAACTTGGATGCCACATCCTCCGTGCCGAACACGGAAAACTTCACAAACTTTAAAATGCAGGCTGTTGACGAATTTGCCTTTGACGGTGGCATAGGGTTGTCCCTTGCCAAGGAGAATCTTTCTTTTGATATCAATTATAATGTTCAGTTTTCTCCAAAAAAGACAGGGCACCTTTTGTCTGGTTTGTTGCGCTATGAATTTTAGAGCCTAACAGTTCGTTGAAAAAGTGCCATTTGCGGCGTCAGCGATAAAAAGTCAAGGTGCATATGTATGGAAGCACTGATCAAATAAAAATATATATAAAATTTACTATAAAATAATTGCAAAAAAGCACTTCTCCTCTCCCAGAGGTTGAGGATTCCTCTTTTCAATGTATTGAAAAGAGGAATAATTAAAGCGTTTTGAG
>CAYJPE010000187.1:0-5609 GCA_964371965.1 uncultured Desulfovibrionaceae bacterium | reverse complement strand
GATTTGGCTTTTTTATGCTGACGCCGCAGATTGCACTTTTTCAACGGACTGTTATTCAGTAAAGCCCGGCGGTAATTGCCCTTCCGGCATGACGTCAGGCACCACAACATCATATTGCTGTTGCGGGCGCAATGAAACGGGGACAAGATCAAGCCCTGCCGACTTTGCCGCCTTCGCATACGAATTTTCATTTAAGCGCAAAGCGTTGAGCGGTTGCACCACAATGGCCGGTATATGCACAGGACAATGCCTTTCACAAAAACCGCAGCCAAAGCAACGCCGCGCATAAATGACAGGCACGGGCACAGGTGAACCCTCATGCTTCTCAATTTTTACAGCACCATAGGCACACACTTCTTGGCACACAACACAACTTCGCCCCTCTGCCCACGCAAGGCACAACTCGGGATACACGACCGCCGTGCCAATCTTCGCCTGCCTTTTGTCTTCTATGGGCAAGGGTACAAGAGCACCAGTGGGACATACGTTGCCGCACACAGTACATTCCGGCTCGCACGGCCCCACACGCGCCATGAGCACAGGGCTAAATACGCCTTCCAAACCGGCAACAAAGACTGATGGCTGCAAACCATTGGTGGGACAGGCCTTCATGCACTGACCGCAACGCACACACAAGCTTAAAAAATCCAATTCTGGACGCGCACCCGGCGGACGTATGCAGCCAGATTGCGCAGACGTCGCCCGCGCGACCGCAGGCACAAAGGATGCCGCATTCACATAAGCAAGGCCGGCCAAACCAGATCCCGCCATTGCCGCACCTAAAAAGTGCCGGCGTGAAGGCAAAGTCGGCATGCCATATAAGCTTTTGGCCACAGTATGTTTTTTTACGGAAAACGCGAAGCGAATCCCCTGCTCCGGACACGTGCGTACACATGCTTGACATGCAATACAGTCCGTGTGGCGTGTTATGTACGCATTAAAGGTTTTTTTACGAGCAGGCACCGCTTTTTCAACACATCTTTCCGTATCAGAATAAGAGACTTCTGGTGAAATGGCGCCCATGGGGCAACTGCGTACACACGCACCGCATTGCGTACACACATGAACACGTCGCCGCCACAAAGGTTTCCACGACACAAGCGCAAAGATGGCACCCGCGGGACAGAGATAGCGACACCAAAAACGCGGGCGCACACGTTCCAAGAAAAAAAGGAACGTAAAAAATATGGCGATAAAGTAGACCGTATGGAACACACGCGCTTCCACATGCACATAGGCAAGCACGCCTGAAAAATCCATATGTGTACGTATGGCAGGCAAGCTCACGTTGCCCACGAGCAACACAAGGGGATGTATAAAAAAAGTATAAAAACGGGTGATAAGAGATATGGGAGAGCCCCAAAAAATATGGTTAACACCAAAAAAAGCAGCAAAAGCAAGTATAGTCAAAAAGATATACTTTGCATGCAGAAAAGACGACGCGAGCGAAAACGGCCTCCCCTTACCGAACAATGCTTTGCCTACCCCACGAAACATATCAAGCGTTATGCCCATAGGACACACATAGCCGCAGAAAAGACGTCCCACGACCGCTGTCAACAACAGCACGCACATGCCCACAAGCAAAGATGGAATCCATTGTTTTGCTGCCATGGGCACAAGGAGCACCACAAGGGGATCGAGACGCAAAAATATGTCCACCGGCACAAAGCTTTCCACAAGCGGAAATGCCGTTTGCCAGAGAAGAAAGACAAACAGTGTCAAAGAAAGTGCTTGTATACCCTTTTGAAAAGTAAAATACCTCTTCTTTTTTTTAAGCTTACCCATATTTATCTCGTGTATATTATACTGCAAGCTCCAAGATATTCAGATTTTCAATGTCAAAACGCCCAAGACCGCGCTCATGAGCAAGACGCACATGAGGCACTTGGCGTGGCTTAATACTCTTCCCATACCACTTATAGCGCCCTATGGCTGTGGCATCTGCTGCCACGGGATCGGCACTGGCAATAACTTCGCCGGGTTTAATAACTTTGCCCGGCCCACTCGGACCACCGGTGGTGAGCACGCGTGTGGCATCAATAACGGCGAGATGCGGCTTCACATGCGTGTTCAAGTCCACAATGGACGTGGCTAAATCGTACCGTGAATGCATGGCATATCTGTCAAGAATAAGACCCATCTGTCCTTTCATGGACAAGGACACACCCGCACTGCTATGGCTTTTTGCCACGGGAACAGCAATAATAACATCTGCCTGCAAGGCATCGCGCATAAAGGCATTTTCCTGCATTTCTTGAGCATTGGCAATGGTGGCTGTGCTATAAAAGCTCTTATCCATAAGATGGTGGCAAATGCCCTCTTCCACACTTTCGCACGCTGCCAAAATGCCGGAATTTTGCAAAGAAAGTCGCACATTTTGCAAACCGTGGTCAAGGACTCGTACGCTGGCGGCGCCTGCTTCCTTACACATCACAAGAACTGCACGCACGACATCCGGATGCGTGGTGGTGGCACTATCAATACCTTGAGCAAAACTCATATTTGGTTTAATAACAACATGTTGCCCTGTTTTGATAAACTTACCCATACCACCAATAGCTTCAACGGCAGCGCGTGTGGCAGCGGTAGGATTGCCTTTCACCACGCTCACATGAGGTTCAGGGTTTGCGAGGGCACCTTTTGGTAAAAAAAGGCCTGATGCCGCAAGACACGAGTGGGCTGATACATATATCAAAGCTTGAAATTTTCTCTTTAAAAAAGTCCGTCTATCCATACAAATCTCCTTTGTTTTCGAGAATAATTCCTGCTTACTAAAAAAGACACATACATGTCAAGCGTATAAATTATACAAAATCCCATGAAAAAGGCGTTCCGCGCGAGACTGAGCGCGTGGCTTTTTTGCCTAGAATTGTTTCAATATAGCGCGTGTGGATGCCATGACCGGGGCGGATACTGCGTACATTTTCATGTGTAAATGCTTCACCTTCTTGCACATCTTGCACGACAAAAAGAGATCTGCGAAAGCACACACTGCCCTGCTCTTTTTCCGTGCGATCATAAGAGACGCGCCCCAGTGCCTTTTCAACAATACGGATATCTTGCACCATAGCCTTAAGTTCGTGAGGTTCCATACTAAAGGCCGCGTCAAGACCACCGTCTGTGCGGGCAAGCGTAAAGTGTTTTTCAATGACAGTGGCGCCCAGTGCTATCGCCGCCACGGCCACGGCGGATCCCATTGTGTGGTCAGAAAGGCCAACGGAACACTGAAAAGCCGTTGCCATATGGGGAATGGTGCGTAAATTTGCTTCATCAACGGGGGCAGGATACGACGATGTACATTTGAGAAGCGTTATGTCCGTGCATCCATTGTCACGCAATGTACGTACCGCTTCGTCAATTTCCGCCAAAGTACCCATACCTGTGGACATGATGACGGGCTTACGTGTGGCGGCAACTTTTTTGAGCAGAGGCATATCCACCAATTCAAAGGAAGCAATTTTATAACGGCTTACACCGCAACTTTCAAGAAAATCCACAGCAGTCACATCAAATGGCGTGGAAAAACACTCAATTCCTAGATCATTTGCGCAAGCCATGAGCCGCGGTGTCCATTCCCACGGCATGGTTCCTTCGGCATAAATGTCATGAAGCGTGCGTCCTTCCCATAATCCTCCATCCATAGCTTGAAAAATGGGTGCGTCACAGTCCAATGTCAGTGTGCCTGCCGTATAGGTTTGTAATTTAACGGCATTTGCACCGGCCTTTGCCGCTTCACAGATAATGGACTCAGCGCGTTCAATGGAACCCATATGGTTGGCTGACACTTCTGCGATGATATACGTACTCTGATGAGACATAAACTCTTCCCTCACACATTCTAAAAGCATCTCACGCTCATGGCGCGACGTTATAGCTAAGAAACCGACCCCAAAAAACGTTCTTAAAGAAAGCATATTCACAGCTTTGATACGTGCATGGACTTTTGTCGCAGGCGTTGTCGAAAAAAAACGCTGACACGCAAGGCGCAAAATATGTTTTGCAAGCCCTTGACCCCGAAAATCCTTATGCAATGCCATACTCACCACGTGTACATCGCCCTGTATGTTGAAACGCACATACGCACACGCCCTATCGGAATACTCGCCTATATAAAAAGATATTTGCTCAGACAAAGCGTTTGCAAACCACGCAAGGTGCTCTTCATAAAGAATGCTTTGTTGATTATGAGACATAGCCCGCACTGACGGATCATTGGCGAGTGCAAACAAGAAATCGGCGTCTGACAAAACTGCGTCGCGTATTCGCAAAGGAACATGTACTTTTTTCACCGAGGTCACTCCATCTGACAAGGTATCGCGCATTCCCAAAAAGTTGAGAACATATCACTCGGGCTTTCGGCCCTCGCGAGCATGGCACCTATAAAATTTCAATCTTTGATGGCTTTTACAAGATATCACGTTCGACAAGCACACTCACGTCGGCACATTGTAAACCCCTGTATGCGGTTCCTCATCGCATGCCACAACTGTATAACCTCGTGACTGCGCGTGCTATATGAAAGGAAGTTGCTCTATACCTGCACCTATACACAAAATACAATCCTAATCACCACGTTGATGGTGACCTTGAGTCGTTTGACACATCGCTTATTCACGCTTCCTTTGTTTTCGTAAAAGTGCCTATGATATTTTTAAAATACCGCACGTCTTCTTCAAAATCATCGAGGTTCTTTGTAAAGTTTTTATCTGTTTCCAAGGCCATATCGCATCCGTGGTCGATGATAGACACGATTTTTCCGTAATCATAGTTACCTTCGTGAAGATGTAAATGTCTGTCCTGTTCGCTGTCCACATAATTTCCACTCAAATGATACGCCACAGGCTGCAGTTTTTGAAAGGCAGTCAGATAGTCATAAATATGCATTGCAAAACTGTTGGCTGCACATATGGCATGACCTATATCAAGGCAAAAACCAACTCCTACTTCTTGCTGAAGAAAGACAATCTCTGCAACACTTGCCCCTCGACACAAAAGCCACGGTTCACGTGGTATATAATACGGTTTATTTTCGATGAGGGCATTACACGGTGCAATGGCGCAGAGCTGGCGAGCAGTTTCTTCCACGGTGCCATTCATCCCACCATGTATAACCGTATATTTTGGACGTAAAGCTTGTCGAAAAAGTTCAACTTCATGAAAAATTCCTGCATTGTATTGACGTCTTTCCGGATCCGCCAAATTGACCTCATGGCGAAAATGCGGCGCATGCAAGGTAAAAGGAATACGCAGCGCTGCCCACTGATCTAGAGTTCCAAGTGTCTCAGGAACCACATAGAGTTCAATATAGTCAAATACTTTTTCATCATACAAACGCTTCGCTTCTTGCAAATAATAATCTGTGTTTATTGACCAAAGCTTTAATCCATAACGCATAGTTTTGTCCGAAATTATGGTTTTTTATCAGCCCGTTGAAAAACTCAAATTTTCAGACGGTATTTGACTGCCTTACATCCAAGTTAAAAGTTCGTGTAGCACAAATGGATTTTAATGCAGTTATCGGCCGAGAAACGCTTATTTACAGAAAACTCTTAGCTTTTTTACGCTAACAACGCAGAGTGTCATTTTTCAAGAGTCTGCTAGGGGCT
>CAYJPE010000186.1:0-5613 GCA_964371965.1 uncultured Desulfovibrionaceae bacterium | reverse complement strand
CCACAACCTCACAGACAGATGGGCGCTCATGCGCAAGATGGTGACACAAGCCGACGACGGCAATGTGTATGTATTGCCGGAAAATGCCTATAGCTTGGATGAGGCTGACTTATTGTCTTATATGGAAGAACAATGGCAAGAGGGTGCACGACCGAGCCTTCGCATAAATGTGGATGACATGCTGGCACGTCTTCAGACACGAAAAGGACAGCGCGACTTAGGCAACTTGGCACGACTTGCGGGTTTGGATAGCAAGAGTCTTGCGGCTGCTTTGCGCGTGGCGGATGTGAGTGACATTGCGTCCTTGCCCATGGCTCAAGTTTCTGCATTTATAAAAGAACGATTGGATGCACAATGGGAGCTGTCGCGCCAAGCGGCCTTTGACAGCGAAAGGGCACGACTTGCCACGGACGTTTTCGGATACCTTGTGGACGAAAGGCGCTATGCCATGCTTGAACCTGACGAAAAGACACGCGCATTGGCACGACAAGGGACGCAAGCGGGCACAGGACACGGGGAACTTTTGCGTTTTATCACACAGTTCAAGTCATTTCCCATGACCTACGGACAACGCTTCTTACGTGAGGGGCGTTTTATGCGAAAAGCGGGCGATACCGGTGTCAACGTGCCTTACGGTATCCAATTTGCTGTCATGTCTTTGGCTTTTGGCTATGCCTCCATGACGGCAAAGGATATTGCCAAAGGGCGTGAACCGCGAGACCCTCGAAAAATTGAAACGCTTATTGCTGCCTTGCTGCAAAGTGGTGGGCTTGGCATTATGGGTGATATGTTTTTGGGCAATGCCGACAGGTTTGGCAATCAGGCCTTGGCGTCCATTGCGGGGCCGGCTATCACGGAAGCGTCTTCTTTGCTTGCCATAAGCCACCCTCTTGTTTTTTAGAGTATCTCATGAAAATAAAAAGATTACAACTGTAGTACTAGGCAAGATGACATAAACACTCTGTATACACAGTCTTGCCTCAAAAAGAGCCAGTGTGAAATGGTTAACAAAAAAATACCGCGCTTTCTCAATATTGAGTAAGCGCGGTTTTTTACTGCGAAGCGTATTTCAATCTCTATAAATATGGCGAAAACATCCAAAAGATTCCATTGCGTAGTTGGTAAAGAAAGGGGGTTTTCTGCGCATCTTCAAGGCTGTAGTGCATGCTTCTTTGTGCGAGTTTGTTAAAATAGAGCTGCATTTTGCGCGCAAAAGACGTGTCAAAGCATTCTACATTCAACTCAAAATTCAGACGTAAGCTGCGCGAATCCAAGTTGGCAGAGCCGATTTGCGCATAATAATTATCTACAATAAGAAGCTTTGTGTGGGCAAAAGGGGGTGGTTGCAGCAATATTTGCACGCCGCTTTCAAGGAGTTTTGGCAAAAGATGCATGGTGGCGGCGTGAACATAAAAGTGATTGTTTTTTGCGGGCAAGATAATGCGCACGTCCACCCCTCGCAATGCTGCGGCTTTGAGTGCGGCGGTGCACGCTTGTGTGGGAAGAAAGTATGGCGTAACAATGCAGATACTTTTTTGCGCGGCGGCCATGACACCATAGAGCAATTCATGAAGAGGGTCCTTGCCTGAGCCCGGACCATCAAGCACCATGCGGCACAACACATCGCCGCACATGTTTTCCTTGTACGTATGTGTGGTTCTGTAATCATTGGTACAAAAACCCCAATCCAGCAAGAAAGCTTCGCACAGTTGCGCAACAATGGGGCCGTGGCATAAAAAATGGACATCTTGCACGGAAAATTTTTTGTGGTTGCGCACATGATAGTCAGCAATGTTCATGCCGCCTGTAAAACCCATATTGTCTGCTACCAGTATTTTTCTGTGATTACGCAAATTTATGGCAAAGTTTGGAGGCCATAGTCGCGGGGGTAAAAATTCTGCCACTTGAACCCCACGCTCGCGGAGGCTACGCCAAGGATAGGCTTCGCCTCCAAAAAATGGCATACGAGGTAAGGAGTAAAGTCGTCCGCCAAGTCCGTCAATGATAAGGCGCACGTCTACGCCGCGCTCCGCCGCATCCGCCAAAGACTCACACAATGCCTTACTCACATCGCCGGCTGTGAAAATATATGTTGTCAAATATACATGGCTTTCGGCCTTGTCTATGGCTGCCAACATTGCCGGATAGGCTTCATCGCCATTGTAGAGGGGTTTTATGGCATTGCCCCCGCTGAGGGGACGCCCCGTGAGTGTTTTGCCAATACGCGCCATGGGTATGAAGTTGTGGCGCAAAAGCTGGCTACGCACATGTCCCGGGGGGCGCCTGCTCCCTTGTCTGCCGTGCAAAGCATCGTGGCCTTGGGGGACCTTGAGCTGCGCTGCCCGCATGAGACGCGCTGCCCTGCTTTCAGCACGGTCTATGCCAACAGCAAAGTACACCAAGGCGCCTATGCCGGGCACTGTGACAGAGAGGACAACCCAGCCAAGAGCCGCTCGAGGGTTGTTCTTGTGTAAAACAGCATGCACCACAGCCCAACACGACAGTGCATAAGAAAAGATAAGGAGTGTGAGATGAAAAATGAGAGGATAATCAGACAGCATAAACTATGCAACCTTTTATAAGAATTTCTTTGGAAACACTGAACAAGTATTTCTTTGAGAGGTGAAGGGGAGCTTTCCCCAGAGGAAGGGACAGGTGCCAAAAACCAAAAGACTCCCCTTCCCTACACACCCCTCCTTCCCCTTTCAAAACGCGCTTACGGCTTACTCCCTCCACTGGAACACGAACATATTGTTGTGTAAAACAATATGGAGTGCTGAGGCAAGTTGGAAGTATTTTCTGCACACAAAAAATGCCAGCGAAAGCTTTTTGGAAAGAGCCGACCGATTGGCGCCGTCGGCGTAGCCGTTAGCGAGGAACGAGCTTTATGGATATTGAGAGCAGCGATGGTCAGAGGGGAAAACCTTTTGTTCACAAAAGGTTTTCCCCCAGAAAAAGACTGCAATGAGAACGCCGTGGGGCACACGCCCCCCACATGCTTTTAAAAATAAGCTTTTAGAGTAGACATGCTACTAGGGAGAAGGAAGTGTAAAAAAACAAACAATGCCATGTATATGGGCATCCATAAGTTGTTTGCTTTTTTGCTGCTGACGCCGTAGATTATTTTTTTCAACGGCCTGCCATATGTCGCTACAGTTCTCTATCCAATATTTCCTGTTTTAGCGCATCTTCCACATCCACACCCGGCGGAGGGACGAAGGAAAAGAGGGCTTCATCCAAGTCCACATTGAGATTGACCTTTGAAAAGGCCAACTCATTACTGTTTCCATAAAAGTCTAAAATACGCACTTTCTTAATGATTTTTGTCTTCTCGTCAACCCAAAGCAGGGCTTCCACAAGATCAGGTCGCGGCTCATGAGGAAAAAGTTGTAGTGAAACCATGCCATTCTCCTTGCCTAGAGTTTGCACGTCAAAGTCTTTGGTGAGCTTTGCAAGCCCCGTAATAACCTGCACAAGCATTTGCGAGTCATAGGCAATCTCTGCACCATAACGATAAGCCACTTCTTCGTCCGGCAGATAATTCCAAATGTCTTTGTCAGTAATAACAAGTAATTCGGCATTTGGGCTGTCTGTCTCCCAGCGGACAAGAAAAGGGCGTTGAAAAATCAGGCGCCCCGTGCGTTTTTCCACGCTGCCGCTTTCCCTATGAGTGAGCACTTGGTCAAATGTGCTTTCTATGGTGTCAACATCCTTGTAGCGTGCTTGTATGTCATCTTCAATACTCGCCGCATGTGCCTTGCTTGCACAAAGGCTGACAATCAAGGCTACTATGATATATATTTTGGGCATACGTACCTCAAATTTTGTCATAAGCCTGTTACGAACCTATTGTTTTTCGGGTTTTTCCGGTAAAAATGAAGACGCAATGCCGATAAAGAGCAGCGCACCCACAACACTCAAGCTGACCATGGGCGGTAAGTGTATGACACCGGTCACGGCGAGCATCATCTTTATGCCGATGAAGGCAAGGATGGCAATGACACTCTTTTCAAGGTTGCGTAGGTAGCGCTTGGCCGCTGCCAGCAGAAAGTACATGGAGCGTAGGCCAAGTATCGCAAAAATATTACTTGTGTACACAAGAAATGGGTCTTGGGTGATGGCAATAATGGCGGGCACAGAGTCAAAGGCAAACATGACGTCAGAAATTTCCACCACAATAAGGCACAGGAAGAGAGGCGTGGCCTTAAGAATACCACTGCTGCCCTTTGGCTGAAGCACGCCGTCCTTGTCGGTACGCACGAAAAAGCGTTCCTTTTCCAAGTGCGGATATATGGGCATAAAGCGACCGGTAATCTTGACAGACCAGTGGGTGCTGTAGTCTTCCACACTTTCGTTTTCCGAACCCATTTGTTGCCACATTTTATAAGCAGTCCACAAGATGAAAAGACCGAAAGCGGCAAGGGCATAGGCGCCAAACAGCTCCACAAGCTGCGTTCCGGCGGCAATAAAGATAAAACGCATGATAAGTGCGCCTAAAATACCATAGAAAAGAACACGGTGCTGCAATTCGTCCTTGATGCCAAAAGAAGTAAAAATGGCAATCATGACAAAAAGATTGTCAACAGATAAGGACTTTTCGAGCAGATAGCCCGCAAGGAAGAGCTGCGCCTGATCCGCACCAAAACCCCACCACGTGTAGCCCATAAAGGCAAGCGCAAGCAAGACCCAGATGGCCGACCATAAAGTGGCGTCTTTGACGGAAACAACCTTATTGTCCTTGTGGCTGAAAAGATCCAGCCATAAAAAAAAGAAAACACAGCCGAAAAAAATGAGCACTTCCCATATAGAATGGCCGCCAAGCATATGATACCTCCAAGAATATGTAAAAAACTTGGGGACTGTCTCAAATAAAATATTTTGTTTTTTTGCGCCTCCTCCGAAAGGGACAAACGACGCTTTTGCTCAAGCTTCGCATATTTGCATACGCGCCCATGGCAAGAAAACGTGTTTTTCTGCGCAAAAATACAAGATTTTTTCATTGAGAAGCAGCCCCAAGGCGTTGCCATTAAATGCGGCTTTCTATGTATTTGCGCGTCAAACATAGCTTGACAGAGCACAAAAACCACCCTTTGGCAACAGACCCTAGGAATAACTGATTGAATAGATTTTTTGTTCTTTATTGGACATGGTGGTTTTCGAGAAGTGTTCAGTGTATATAAACATATATGCGTGCTTCTCGCAATGAACCTGACGCAACTTAAAGGGCAAAAAGGCATTTAATCAGCGTTTATCTTGCAATGTACACGATGCACCTGTGCGCATCGCCACACGGCAAGCACTTCTGTTGTAAGCCGCAGACCCAGAGCCTAAAAAGGACATTTCACCTGTATTTGGCAAAATGGACGATTTTGAAAGGAAGCACTGATTGTGCCAGAGGACATTTTTTGCGCAATGTACATACATCGACATACAGGGCACGGCAAACACAAGACCTCTTTTTTCACTGATAAAGCAAGACACGTGCGGCGATACGTCCTTTAGACATACTTGAGCAGCTTTGTCAAGATACAAGAACAGCCAAGCAGGGCATTCTAGTATCATTTTTTTGTGGGGGAGGAAGGGGAAAACTTTTGCTAGCGCCAAAAAGTTTTC
>CAYJPE010000185.1:0-5624 GCA_964371965.1 uncultured Desulfovibrionaceae bacterium | reverse complement strand
CTTAGAAACAGACCCTAGGTATTTGCCTGTAATAACGATGAATTTTGAAGCACACAGCAACCGCGAAAGCGCATGTATGGAGAAGCTCTCAGTTCGAATTGACAATGCGTGCTCTTGCATGTAAAAATAAGAGCATACATACTACTTACGAGGTTTTTCATGTCCAATGTTCGTTCAGTTTACACAGATTCGTGTCACTTTTTTGGCGATACTACGCCGGAAGAACTTATTGATCTCTACGGCTCTCCCCTTTATGTCTACAATGAGCATGTGCTGCGCACTCGCTGTCGAGAGCTCCTCGCCCTTTCCAGTTTGAAAAACTTTGGCGTCAATTATTCGGCCAAGGCCAATACTAATCTCTCCCTGCTTTCTATTATTCGCGAGGAAGGCTGCGTGGTAGATGCTATGAGCCCAGGGGAACTTGCCATGAACAAGGCCGCCGGTTTTTCAGCTGATCAGATTCTCTATGTGTGCAATAATGTTTCCGCCCAAGAGCTGCTCCATGCCGTTCAAAACAATGTACTCATAAGTGTGGATTCTCTGTCGCAGTTGGAGCTTCTCGGTTCGCTCTACAAAAAGCAAGACGTGGCAGGGCGCGTCATGGTACGCTTTAATCCCGGCATAGGCGCAGGTCACCACCAAAAAGTGATTACTGCTGGCAAAGAAACAAAATTCGGCGTGGATCCCGGACGTATGGACGATGTTTTTGCCCTTCTTCACACATATAATATGACACTTGCCGGCGTTAATCAGCACATAGGTTCGCTCTTTATGGAAGCGCACGGTTATCTTGAAGCAGCGGACTTTCTCCTGACTTTGGCAGAACACTTGCCCCACAATGCTTTAAGCACCCTCGAATATATCGACTTTGGCGGTGGTTTTGGTATTCCCTATAAAAAATACGACGGACAAGCACGCCTTGATATGGCAGAACTTGGCAACAGCCTTCACACACTTTTATCACAATGGATGACACGCACCCAGTATCAAGGCAAGTTCCTTGTGGAACCCGGTCGCTACGTTGTGGCAGAGTGCGGTATTTTGCTCGGTACCGTTCATGTTGTTAAGAACAATGGCGATAATATTTACGCCGGCACTGATATTGGCTTCAACGTGCTGGCACGCCCTGTCATGTACGATTCCCACCATGATATAGAAATTTATCGCAAAAATGGCAAGCCCGAAAGCACACTCATAGAGCAGACTGTTGTGGGAAATATTTGCGAAAGCGGTGATATTTTAGCGAAAAATCGCCCCCTGCCAGCCATTCAAGAAGGCGACATTGTGGCTTTGCTCGATGCCGGCGCCTATGGCTATGTGATGGCCTCTACCTACAACCAGCGCATGCGCCCTGCCGAAGTTCTCATTGATGCCACAGGGAAACATCGCTGCATTCGCCGAAGAGAAAACCTTGATGATGTGATGGCATTGTATAAAGATCTTCCTTAGCAGGCCGATGAAAAAGTGCAATCTACGGCGTCAGAGAAAAAAACTAAGGAAGCGCTGATTAAATAGAATTTTTGTTCTCTAACAAGGAAAGCGAGTTTTGGGAAGCACGCGGTATATATAGACATATATAAGTGTTTCACAAAGCGAGCTTGACTTAAGTTAGAGGGCAAAAAGGCATTTAATCAGTGTTTCCTTAGAGACAGCGCCTAGCACGAGGATATACATGACACACAAGCCGACACCCACAAAAATAGTTTTTATTTTTGAAGAATTGGATTTTGGTGGCACACAAAAGCAATATGTGGAGGTGGCTCGTCATCTGCATCGAGCGCTTTTTACACCATATTTTTGGACCTTGCGCACAGGAGATGCCTTATTGACGCACGACGAAAAGACGCATCTTGCTGTTTTGCGCAATGATGAAAGCCTGCGTCCCCTCTCTGCCATTGTGGCACTTGCAAAGGCATTGCACAAACACAAACCTGCACTTATACATCTGTGCACCACATTCCCCAATGTTTGGGGACGCATCTTGGGCAGGCTTGGAGGGCAACTTGTAGGTAAGCCTGTCATTGTGGCATCATGCCGCGGGCTTATTAATGTGCGCCAGCAACACGAGCGCTTTCTCTGGCCTTTCGCTCATGCACACATTTGTAACGCGCGCATCATCGAAAAACATCTTCATGCCGTGCGCGTTCCTCAAAATAAAGTTCACTATATAGCCAATGGTGTTGACACCCACTCTTTTTCGCCTGCAGAAAAGGGACTCTGCGCTGCACCACATGTGGTGTGCGTGGGGCGCATGGTGAAAGAAAAAGACCACCGAACCCTCATAGAAGCCTTTGCGCATGTGGTGCAACATATGCCCGAGGCGCGTTTACATTTGGTGGGCGATGGACCTTTAATGGGTCAAACACAAAAGCTTGTTACGACTAATGACATTGCACATGCCGTTTATTTTCATGGCGCCAGCAACAAGGTGAAGCACTATTTGCATAAGGCACGGCTGCTCGTGCTTTCGTCCATTTCAGAAGGTATGCCCAATGTTATTTTGGAAGGCATGGCTTGTGCTTTGCCGGTTGTGGCAACGCATGTGGGCGGCATACCCGACATTGTACAAGACACACGCACCGGGCTTTTATCCCCACCTCAAAACGCTCGTGCGTTGGCACAGAATATACTCACAATCCTTCAAACAGCCCATATGGCTGAGCGTATGGGCGCTGCGGGTCGTGTATATATTGAAGAACATCACTCTTTGTATGCTGTAGCGCGTCAACATGAAGATGTGTACACAGCACTGCTAGGGGCTGTTTCTAAATAAAAAGATTTTGTGTTTTTGCCAAGGAAAACGCGTTTTTTTGCGAAAGGCGCGTATACAGACATACGTAACTTGAGCAAAAAACACCGTTTGACGCAGGCAAAACGCAAAAGAATTTATTTAGAGACAGCCCCTAAGTACTTTGAAAGAGAAGACGGAACCCCTTTGCATTACACCCTCGTCAATACAAAGGACTGGTGCAAAAATACCTTTGAAGTCGTCAGAGCTACTCCCCATTTGTTGGATCAGCTTTGGGGAGCACCTCTGATTTTTTCAACAGGCTGTTCAACAGGTTGCTATTGTCGCAAAAGAATCAACGCAGTCATGGGCGGCATATAGACGGTAATGCTCTGCGTTATGATACCTGAGTCAGCACGAGAAAAGTGTTCTGCGCCGATGGAAATATTACCGTGCCCGCCAAAGGACACTTCGTCACTGCTGAGCAAACTTATATACTTACCGGGTGTCACAAAGATGTCAAGTGCTTGCTGGCTTTCTGTTTCATGAAAATTATACACCATGAGCAAGCGTCCACGTTCAAAAGCAAGCGTTCTTTTTTCTTCATGAATGTGGCGAAAGAGGGGCTGAATCGAAAAATCGTCCTGATATTTTGCCACAAGGTCATGCATACACGCTTTATCAAAGGCCGCAAGGTGGGCATAGCGTAGGGTCGTATCCTCTGCCAAGTGCCACCTGCGATAGCCGTTCGTCTCCGGGTCAAGCCATTCAGGATGTCCAAACTCCGCTCCCATAAAATTTAAATACCCGTAGTGCGCACTGCACAAGGTAGTGCAACGCATAAGCTTGTATAATGCAATGCCCCGCGAGATATTCCAATGTTCTTGAAACACTGTCATGTCCGTATACATACTCTTACCTATGATACGCCAAATCATGGCATCATCGCCGTTTATGCATTGGTCATGGCACTCCACATAGCTTATGGTGCGATCATAAGGACGCTGGTTTGTCATTTCGTACCACAAAGGCCCCATCTGACGCTTGTCTTCGTCCTTGATATAATGTGCCCAAAAGTCAGGAATACCCATGGCAAAACGATAGTTAAAGCCAAAACCGCCATACTGCGGTGCACAGCTCAGGCCGGGCATGCCGCTTGCGTCTTCGGCAATGTTTATGACGGCAGGGGACAATTGACGCAAAAGGGTATTTGCAAGGGAAATATACAGTTGTCCATACGCATCGGCGCGCGGCAACCCGTCCTTTCCGTAAAAGCAGCGTCCCACATGGTTGAAATCGTCACTATGTCCGTGGTCTAGGTAGAGCATATTCGCTACGGCGTCAAAGCGGAAGCCATCAAGGCAAAATTCTTCAAGCCAATAACGCAGATTAGACAGCAAAAAACGCCGTGTCATGTCCTGTGTGTAATCAAAGGACAGAGTGCCCCATTGGTTTTTCTTGTCAGAAAAGAAAAAGCGTGTGCCGTCATAGCGTGCAATCCCCTCACCCACATTTGAGCAGGCATGGCTGTGAGGGATGTCAAGGATAATGCCTATGCCAAGGCCGTGGGCTGTGTCTACCAATTCTTTGAAGTCATCTACTGTGCCAAAGCGTGATGAAGGCGCAAAATACGAGGTGACTTGATACCCAAAGGATTTATAGAGCGGATGCTCCAAAACGCCCATGAGCTGCACATGCGTATAGCCGCTTTCCTTAATACGGGGCAGCATATCTTGGGTAAATTGCGCAAATGTGCCTACGGGCGCCGTGTCATGTGTGTGCGCAGCAGGAGGGCTTTGCGACATGCCTATATGCGCTTCGTAAATACGTGGAAATGGCGTGTTTGCGGGTTTTTTATGTTTCCAAACATAGCTTTCTTGAGGATACCAAAGGCGTGCACACCATTGATTTGGGTCAAATGCATCTTGAAGCACCCATTGTGCCATGGCAGGGACGCGACGGCTTATTTGTGAAGAGCCGTGACTTTGTATGCAAAGTTGCACATAGGTACCGTGCTCAAGGGCTTTATGAGGTAAACGCAGTTCCCACCAACCCGTGTGCTCTTGTGACCCTTGCGGCAAAAGATCCGAAGGCATATGTGACGCACATGGGGTAAACGCATGGTGTGCCCAACGTTGAAATTTGAGTTTGTCGGTGGTGAGCCACAATTTTTCTGCGTGGGGCATATATTCCAGCAAATGCCAGTAAGGCACGCCATCAGCGTCTTCTTTAAGATGGATACCCCAATGCTTGTGCAAGTTGGCATAATTGCCAAGGGACGTATGCACACGCTCAATGCGATGCATTTCTGTCTCAAACAAAGCAATACGCTCAAGAAAAAATGCTGTGTAGGGCAAAAGCTCCATATCTTCCAAAGGATGCGCAGGGCACGCATTCACATCAAGACATACAATGTTGCTTGCATATGTTTCTTCATCACATGTACACATAAAGCATATGTCGTGTGTGCCCGTAAAACCTGCCCACTGAAGACAGCGCGTAAAGAGATGCAGTGAAAAGCCAAGCACAAGCTTTGTGCCCGCAGGGATAACAGTGCTCTCCAGCTCTTCCAAAGGAAGCTCCAAAAAATGAACTTCCGTCCCCACGGCATTTTTAACGAAAACACGCCCCACCCTGCAAGGATTGCTGCCTGTGTTGTGGAGTATGGCATAAATATAGGCGTATGTGGCAGGAATCTCGTGGGTAATATAGCTGCCACGCCCAAAAATACTCGGCATATCTGCCATGCGTGGGTCATTATGTGTTCCAAGTACGGTGCTTATTTCCAAGCTCATGAATAGCCTACCTTTTCGTATTTGTATTGAGGGCAAAGGAAACACTGATGACGTTTTTTTCTTGAGGGGGGAAGGGGATCTTTTGCCAAAACCAAAAAGAT
>CAYJPE010000184.1:0-5710 GCA_964371965.1 uncultured Desulfovibrionaceae bacterium | reverse complement strand
GGGAAGGGGAATCTTTTGGGTTTTGGCAAAAGATCCCCTTCCCTCCTCAAAAAAAATAAAAATAAATAAATAATAAATCAATACTTTAAGCCAGTTATGAATAAAAAACGAAAAAGACGTTGCCGCCCTGCTTTGTTTGCAGCCACAAGAAGTCATTTTGTCCTTGTGCAGGTGCCGGCCCACGCTGTTGGCATGTTTCGCTTTTTATTGGAAGCTTATGAGCATTTGGCCTATTTTTCTGTGCTGAATAGGTACACGGCATTGTTACAAGTTTTTTGTTCTCCTCATAGAAAGCACGCGCTTTTGCAGGCTCTTGAGTGTATGGGGGAGAGTTTGCAGGAGACGCACAATGTATGTATCCGCCTTGTGCCGCGCCCTTTTGTCAGTCGGAACACGAGGCATGGAATGCAGCAGTATGACGAGCGGCAGCGTATGAGCCAAGATGAGAACGTGGTGTATGAAAGAGATACCAAGGGATAGTGCGCCGCCTTATTCGCGCCTTGCTCGTGCCATGACCGGAGAGGCAGAAGCTGCTGCCGCTGCGCGCGTATTGTGTCATGAAACGTACTTGGGTATGGGGCAAGAGGTGCGACGCTTTGAACACGACCTTGCCCAGTTTTTGCAAGTTGAGCCTTGGCAAGTGCTGAGTACGCACTCAGGCACGGGCGCCTTGCATGTGGCAGTCAGCGCTGTATGCCCGCCGGGTACCGAAGTTTTGGTGCCTTCCCTCACGTATGCGGCCAGTGCGCAGGCTATTACGGCTGCACAGTGCCTTCCTGTATTTTGCGATGTTCACGCGCACAGCGCCACGCTTGATATCACCGACGCCGCCACGCGCATAAGTGCGCGCACCCGTGCCATCATGCCTATGCATTATGCGGGCAATCCATGGCAACGCCAAGAAATCTATGCCTTTGCCGCCAAGTACCATTTGCGTGTCATTGAAGACGCCGCGCATGCCTTTGGCTCCTTATTTCAGGGCAGCCCCCTCGGCGCTCAAGGAGACATGGTGTGTTTTAGCTTTGACGGCATCAAGAATATTACGTGCGGTGAGGGTGGCTGTATAATCACTTTTGACAAAGACGTTGCCAAGATTTGTAGGGAAATGCGGGAACTGGGTTTTCAGCAAGATGCGCAAGTGCCTCATGAGCGTGATGTTGTGCGCCAAGGCTGGCGGTATCATATGAGCAATGTCTTTGCTGCTGTGGGACGTGTCCAACTCCAACGCCTTTTGACAGAGTTTGCTCCCAAGCGGCAAAAACTTGTGGCGCACTATATGGAAAACCTCAAAAACTTGCAGGGAAATGTGGCCTTTTTGCATACCTCCAATGACGCACACATTGTACCTCATATGTTTGTTGTGCGCATTTTGGGGCAAAGACGTGATGCCCTGCGTGCGGCTTTAACTCAAGCGCATGTTGCGACGGGTATCCATTATCGCCCTTGCCATTGGCAGAGCTTTTATAAAAGCTCCCTCACACTGCCTGTTACGGAAAAACTGTATACCGAATTGCTGACGCTACCCTTGCACCCTGCTTTGGAGACGGAGCATGTGGACATTATTTGCAGTCATATAGCTGATTTTTTTTAAATCGCGGTATGGAGTAAAGCGTTTTTGCATCTCCAAAAGCCTTCGCCAGCTCATCCATTTTCACGCAACCATTGCCATATATCTTGTATCTGCAGCCATTGAGCACGTGCGTGAAAATATTTTTGAAAATTCTCACAAAAGGCTTTGCTCTTTGAACATTTTTCAGTATGGTGAGCCCTGCAAATGGCTAGTTAACTTCTTTTTTATTTCCTTATTGGGCGCTTTTGAGGATGTCGCCTAGAAGACCTAACAGGACACATATGGATACAGTATTTTCAGAAGACGGTCGTAGCCCGTGGTGGCGTCACTTTGAGCAGGGTGTAGAACCTCGCATAGTCATTGAAAAAAGATCCTTGCAAAGCTATCTGGACGAAGCCGCTTCAAAATATCCCAAGCGCAAAGCCATCATATTTCAAAATTTTAGCATGACATACAAAGAGCTTTTGCACGAGGCAGAACGCTTTGCAGCAGCTTTGCGCCTGCGTGGAGTGCAAAATGGCGATCGCGTGGCCATCATGTTGCCCAATATTCCGCAAACCATGATTGCAGTGTGGGGCGTCTTAAAAGCAGGCGCCGTAGCTGTGATGACGAATCCACTGTATATGGAAAAGGAATTAACACATCACTTTCACGATTCCGATGCCCGCGTACTCATTACCTTAGACTTGCTCTGGCCAAAAATTGAAGGTTTGTACGACAAATTGGGTTTGAAAATGAGCGTGGTGACGCGAGTCGCCGATGGCCTTGCTTTCCCCTTGAACTTTTTGCAGCCCTGGAAGGCAAAGCGCGAAGGAAGCTTGCCGCAGGTTCCCTATGACCATAAAAATATTGTCTCCTGGAAAAGTTTTATGTCTACCAAGGAACGTTATGCCGCACAGGTAGACGATCCGGAAACAACGCTTGCACTTCTTCAATACACAGGAGGCACCACAGGTGTTTCTAAAGCAGCCATGCTTACCCACTATAATATGGTGGCGCAGATGCAAATTTTGGGCTATATTATTGGCGAAGCACCGGAAAAAGGTTTTACATTCTTGGGCATCTTGCCCTTCTTTCATATTTTTGGCCTCGGCGGCAATATTTTTTTAACGGCGTTTTATAAAGGCTCAACCATTCCTGTGCCTCGCTATACGCCCACGGATCTTTTACGAACCATTGATAAATACCGCCCGAACTTCTTTATCGGCGTTCCTTCTGTGTACATTTCACTTATCCAACAAAAAGATTTACCAAAATATGACTTGAGCTGCATTGACCTGTGCATTTCTGGATCGGCACCCTTCCCCAAAGAAGCGCTCAGCCGCTTTCAAAAACTCACGGGAGCGCGAGTGACGGAAGGCTTGGGACTGACGGAAGCCTCACCCTGCATAACGGCAAATCCTTTATATGGCTTACAAAAAGTTGGTTCGGTGGGCGTATGCTTACCCGCAACGGAAGTGCGCATTGTGGATATGGAAACCGGCAAGATGGATATGCCTGTAAACGAGCTTGGTGAAATTATTGTACGCGGCCCGCAAGTGATGGCTGGCTATTGGAACAATGACGATGAAACAGACCTCACCTTGCGCGATGGCTGGCTTTTTACGGGCGATATCGGCTATCGCGATGAAGACGGCTACTTTTATGTTTCCGACCGCAAAAAAGACATGGTCATCATTGGCGGCTACAATGTATACCCACGAGAAGTAGACGAAGTGCTTTATGAACACCCAAAGGTGGCAGAGGCCGTCACCGTGGGCATTCCACACCGAACGCGCGGGGAAATCCTCAAAGCCTATGTGGTAGCGAAGCAAGATGTGGAACTCTTGAGCTCGGAGCTTGTGGCACACTGTCGCGTTAAATTAGCCAACTATAAAATCCCCAAAGCCATCGAATTTTGTGAAAGCTTGCCCAAAACTCTTGTGGGCAAGGTGTTGCGCAGGGCTTTGCGCGAGCAAGAGGTGCAAAAACTCAAAGAAGGCGGGCATTGGGACGAACAAGTTGTTATTGAAGAGGATTTTGTGGATGAGGCGCTTGAAGTGCAAAAAGAAGCACAAAAAGCCGCCACATTGCGCCTGCAAGCCGAAGAAATGATGCTCGAAGCGCGCAAAAAAGCAGAAGAAATGCTCAATGAAGCCCGCTTAAAAGGCGAAGAAATGATTTTTGAAACGCGGGCGCGAGCAGAAAAGCTTTTGGAACAAGCCAAGGAAATGGCGCGCGAAAAGGCAGAAGAAGTCACACGAACGTTTTCGGACGGGGTAGGTAAGGCATTGAAAAGTGTGCGTAAAGACGAAAAACCACCAGACGAATGCTTGCCAAACGTTCAACTCAGCAGCACAACAGAGCATAAGACAGTTGAACACACCGATACCGCGCACGAAAACACTCTGCCCCTCGATGTCATAGATTCAGATAAAGAGCACAACAATAATGCCTCACCGCAAGAGGCACAACCGTTGCCTGAAAAAAAGGATTAGAGCGACTGACAACTTGCGTCAACATCCATTTTTACAGCCTGTGAGAGGTGCAGAGAATAACGCTGCTTGACTTTTTATCCCCGCTCCGAAGGGGGATACCGCAGAGTGTACTTTTTCAACAGACTGATAAGCATGTGTTTGCCAAGGAAACTTGGCACAGTTCAAGGGAAAAGAGCCTTAAACAGCGTTGTCACAACCGTTCTTTCAAAACCATACTGAGGAGTAGCGTTTCTTATGCCTTATAGAAGCTCTCCGCGTGTCATACTCTTTGTGGTATGTACGGCGCAATTTTTCTTGCCCTTCATGATGGCGGGAGTCAATGCCGTCTTGCCTTCCATGGGCGCAGACATTTCTGCCAGTGCCAAGGACATGAGCTTGATTATCACATTCTATGCCCTTGGACTCGCCACATTTCAGCTCACAACAGGGCGTATGGGAGATATTTGGGGTCGGCGACGTATTTTTTTATGGGGCATGGGCATATTTACGTGCATGTGCTTTGTGCTTGGACATGTCACAAATGTCTATGTCATGCAGGCGTTGCGTTTTTTGCAGGGCACAGGCGGTGCCATGTTTTCTGCCAGCGGCCTTGCTATTTTGAGTATGGTGGCTCCAAAGGGTCAACGTGGAAAATATATAGGACTTTCTGCCTCTGCTGTGTATGCGGGCATAGCGTGTGGCCCTCCTGTGGCTGGCTTTATTGCCGGTATCCTCGACTGGCGCTGGCTTTTTTGGGCAAATGCTGTAGCTAGCGCTTTGGCTTTTTTTCTTATGCTGTTGACGGTGCGAGAAGAGTGGTATGCGGGAAAAGGCGAACCCTTTGACTGGCGTGGCGGCATTGCCTATGGGTGTGCCATGGCTCTTTTAACATTTGGCAGCACGCTCTTGGAGTCATCCTATTTAGCGGCCTTTGCACTTATGGGCACAGGTTGTGCGCTCTTATGCGCTTACGTATTTATGGAGCTGCGCACGGAATATCCCTTGTTGCAAGTGCGCTTGCTTGTAAAAAACAGGGTCTTTGGTCTATCTTGCTTGGCGGCATTCATAAATTATGCCTCTGCCTTTGGCATGACATTTTTTTTCAGCCTATACGCACAGTTGGTTCGGGGCATGAGCGTGCTCGAAACGGGCTTGTGGCTTTCTGCCCAATTTGCCGTACAGGCCGTTGTTGCCCCCTTGTCGGGTCAATGGTCTGAACGATATGGCGCAAGTCGCATCAGCGCCTTGGGCGTGGCGCTCTGTGGTCTTGGCCTTTTGGCCAGCGCTTTTCTTGCACAAGAGACACCCTTTGCACTTTTTGTGTGTGCACAACTTATTCTTGGTTTGGGCATGGGACTTTTTGCGGCACCCAATACCACGGTTATCATGGAGAGTGTGGGGGAAAAATATGTGGGGCAGGCCGCAAGCCTTGTGGGCACCATGCGTACCAGCGGCGCCCTTGTGAATACGACTGTTATCAGCATTACCTTTGGCTTTTTTTTGGGCAAAGCCCCCATGGATGTCGCCCATGTGGACGCATTTTTACAAAGTATGCGTACAGATCTTTTCCTTTTTGGCATACTCAACCTTGCCGCCATTGCCTGCACCCTTGCGCGTGAAAAAAGCATAACCACCCGTTAAAAAAATGCAAACAGCCCCGTGTTACGGCATTCTCATTTCATTT
>CAYJPE010000183.1:0-5730 GCA_964371965.1 uncultured Desulfovibrionaceae bacterium | reverse complement strand
CCCAGCAAGTTTTGAAGATAGTATAAAAAATTTTTAGATTTGACAAGGCACTAGTCTACTCTAAAAGCTATGATTGCATTCTATACATGTTGCCATGCGCCACACAATACTTTCTTCTTTTCCACGTAAAAAGCTTCGGTATGCATATGAACTTATTGATTTTTTTGAGGTGACCGACCGAATGGCGCCGCAGGCGTGACCGTAGCCGAGGGACAAGGCGTACGGGCATCGAGAGCAGCGATGGTATGGGGGAAAGCTTTTTTTCCTAAAAAAAGTTTCACCCTAAAGGGCACACGCCCCCCCACATGCTTTTCAAAAAATACATATTTAAACAAAACACGCTACTCGATTGCATAGATTTACTTTGCACACATTCTCAAGCACGCTTTCAAACCACTTTCAACAGCCTGTTATGCTTCTACGGGTTGAATATTATCAAGCTGCCACATGTCATCATGGTCTAAAGAACGTACAAAATACCAAACTTCCCGCACCCGCATACCGTCCTGTGTCACTCCTGCGTTTTGAGCATCCTCATCGTGCACACCCGTGCGCATAAACACGTCAAAGTACACTCTAACCCACTGCTGCCCCTCATATGTTTTTGTGTCGACAACATGTACTGCCGTAATGTGTATGTCGGTCAAACTCGGCTCAGGGTCTTCGGCATACTGGAGTTGAATTTCTTCAAAAAATTGGGGCGAAGTAAAAAGCGCAATATCGCCCAGATCACGCCTGTCCCATGAGGCTTGTAGGCGTAGAAAGCTGCCTTTGGCGTAAGCGAGCACCTCTTCCGTGTCAATGTCGTGAGAACGTGTAAAACTTGTATCATCAATGGGATCAGAATTTTCTGGTGACACTGCCGTCTGGTCTGACATATCTGGAGAGAGAGACAAAGCGTCGGGCGCAAGACGAAGGTCATCGTCTTCGTTGTCAGTGAGTGGCGCGTGTTTTCTTTGGAACACGCCACGCGCTTTATAGGCAACAAGCAGGAAAACACCCAACAAAAAAAAGTCCACAAAATTGCCCGAAAATTCACCACCAAAAACAAGCACGTCAAATAAAGTTCCTTCCAGCAACGTCCAAGCCTGTGTAGGCTGTTCCAAAGGCGTTCCTACGGCTTCACTTTCGTGCGGGGCAGCACTGGTACCTTGCGCATCCGTGTCAGCAACAACCAAGACAGCTTCTCCCATGTATCGGGTATCCGCATGAAGGAGGGCTATCCAGCCCAATAAGCCAACAAAGACACATGAAACAAAAAATAGCTTTAAATGCATCCAATTTTCCCTTAATTTTTGCCGATTTTTCATACTCTCACATTGCACTGAAGACACAAGCCGATGAATACGCCAGGCAAGTATCTTGTCAAAAAAACTCCCCTCATAGCAGGCTGTTGAAAAAGTCCGAATTCGCAGACCTTTCAAAAAAGGTGAGGTACAAGGACGAGCAAAAAAGCACGCAACGCCGCATATATAGACATATATACCTTGTTTGCTTTTTTGCCACTGACGCAGTAGATTACCTTTTTTCAGCGGCCTTATAGATGAAACTTGATACTTCTAAAAAGCCTTCTTGAACGGTTTTTTGTTCTCATACGTGTTTTGACAGCCTCATACAAAGATTCAAGGAAGCGCTGCGACGTTGATTCCATATCCTATTCCTTCACACCATACGGAAATACCCCCATACCATTACCTAGAGGATGTGAAGATACAAAGCGCCCTCCTTCATAGGACTCAAAAGTATTATTCACAAAGGACGGTATCACCAAGACAGTCATAGACTGTACCAACACACAAGCAAAAAAAGCTATTCCCAAAAGAGTCCCTCTCGCAAACTCACGACGTGTAAACTTAAATAATATCACAGCCGCCACGAGAAGGACGGACGCAACAAAAGGAAGACCATGCGTCGCAAGAATCATGTCTTTCAGCAGTGGCGGCACAGCGTGTACCCATAGAGATGCCGTGGCAGGCACGCTGACAAACGTGAATACAGCGCCTACACCAAGCAAAAGAAGGGCGACGAAAAGAAAAAAAACACGGCTATTCTTTGCGGACAAATGGCACAAAGCCTTGGCAAGCAAAAATGCCACAAGAGGTAAAAGGATTATGACAGCTTGCAAGGACATGTTGCTCTGTCTTATCAAGACAAGACAGCCCACCGTCAAAGTGATCCAAGCCCACGCGCCACCCGCATTCTCTTTGCGCGATGCCTTCAGCTGTGGAACAGCACCACCAATCACCGTGAGCCAGTTTACAAAAATGGGCACAAGTGTCCATGGCAACAACAGTATCACGCATAAGAGTATACCCGACATCCAGTCCGTTTCAATGGGCCAATAAGGCGGCATAAAGGGAGCAATAAAATACAAGAGCACCGTGTCAAGAGAAGCCGCCCCCTCACCACCAAGGAGTATAACCACCACAAGCCACGCAGCAAACAAAAGCACAAAACATGCAAAACCAATGACCGCATCAGGTCTATGAGCCCTTCTAAATGTCGTTCGCCACAAAGTAAAAAGCAGACTTCCACACAAAACCACCCACAAAGGCACAGCACCGCCCACAAAAACCGCCAATGCCGCAAAAATAAAGCCACTTAAAAAACAAAATAATCCCGAAGAACTCACCCAGCCCCGATAAAGCAAAGCCAAAGCAAATGCCAGCAAGCCCGCTGTTAACACTTCAGGCAAAACCATGTGCCCAAAAGTCATAAAAGCGGGGCTGGTTAAAAGCAAAAGACCCGTAACAAAAGGAACGCCTTCCCTCTTGCCCTTGGGCATAAGACACCATGCCAATGTGTACGTACCCATCACCGCCACAAGGCCTGAGGCCGCCGTGAGCACTGGCAAAAAAAATCCCACAGGCATGGGAATGAGTGCAATCAATGCCATAAACCAGTAGTATCCCGGCATCATCGTCACGTCAAAAGAGGGCGAAATAACCCATTGCCCCTCCTTCACCATGTGCTGAAATGTTTGTACAACAAGCTGTTCTGAGTGAAAATATCCCGATGAAAACCAAATACTTGCAGCAACATGCAAAAGAAAAAGCAGAAAAATACAAAGAACACTCACTCTATCCATGCCGCGAAACACTTTCTCTGCCATACTGAGCGGTACATGAATTTCTTGAGGGTCTTCAACAGAATCATCCTGCTCAGTTCCTTCGTAAAAAACGCTTTCTTCCGCACTATCATACGTGTCAACAGCATTATAGTCGCCGGTTATAGCATCAGCTGTGTAGCCATCCGCATAGTTATTCTCATAATCATGTGCTTCAAAAGACGGCGCCATATGCTGTCGGTATATGGCATCACGCTCTTCTTCTGTGAGGTCATAAATATCGTTCGACATCACATTGTGTGATATATGTGGGGTCTCGTTATGCCACATGGTCGCTTCAGGCACGTCGTCACGCTGTTCGGACAAGGCGTGCTCATAAGAAGGCTTTTGTAAATTCACGCTGTATGACGCATTGTGCTCTGAGGCACTCTCGACGTATGCGTGGGTATTATCGTCAAACACAGTGGTGGTGTCTGCTTTCAGAGAATCCTTGTCAGAAAATACTTCATCTAGACCATCTTGGCCACCTGGGTCACCTGGGTCACCTGGCGTGTGTCTTGTGTCAGACATACATTTCCTCCTCATTACAAAACATCTTCTTGGGCGCTGTCGTCAAATAGCAATTTTTCGTGTTATATCAAGGAAGACGCGCTTGCTTTGAGGGGATATACTCTTATGGTATTTGGCCGAAAAAGCAAGTAAAGTCTGACGCAGCGCCCACTTCGATAAGGGCGAAAGGGCGCATTTGACGACAGCGCCTAACAGGCTGTTGAAAAACTCCATTTTTGACAGTCCGTTTAAAAAGTGCCAGCTCTGTAAGGGGCAAGGAAGCGAAAAAAGTCAAGGCGCGCTGACCGATCCAAAGGGCGCCGCAGGTGTAGCCGTTATACGAGGAACAGTGTTACGGATATTGAGAGCAACGCGTATGAGACATGCATAAGCGGTTTGACTTTTTGTCATCCTACCCGAAGGGCTATCCGAAGGGGACGCCGCAGATGGCACTTTTTCAACAGGCTGATGAGCGACATCAATGCTTCCCCGTACGCTCTTCGCTTTGTTGCAATTTAACTTCGTTCCAAAGGTCATCCTTATCATTCAAGGAAAGTTCAGCAAAGTTCAGGCCTCTTTCATGAGCCAAGCTTTCCATCCGGCTAAAGCGTTCTAAAAAGCGTGTCGTCCCATGGTCAAGTGCTTCACTTGCCTTGATGCCTTTTCGTCTGCCTAGTTCAACCAAAGTAAAAAGCATATCACCAAGTTCGTGCATTTGTGCGTCTTTATTGTCACCTTGCGCCACATCAAGCCACTCAAGCCATTCTGCTTCCATTTGCTGTTCCACGTCCTGCTCTTCTGGCCATGTAAAATTCACCCGAGCTGCTTTTGAATGTATGCGGTAGGCTTTAATAAGGGGCGGAAGTGTTTGTGGCAAAGAATCAAAAATTCCCGCAGGCTTCGCACTTGGTTCATCCACAACAGTCTTTTTTTCTTGACGTTTTATGCGTTCCCACTCTTTAAGCTGTGCATCGAGATTTTCAAACTTTGTGTCGGCAAACACATGTGGGTGCCGACGAATCATTTTTTCCGCCCCCATATGCAGCGCCGTCTCTAAGGAGAAAGCCCCTTTGTTTTCATAGAGTTTTGCAATAAACAATAACAAAAAGGCCACATCACCCAACTCTTCGCACACATCCTGTGCATCGCCAAGGCGTATGGCACTCACCACCTGCTGCGCCTTGCCTGCAAGCGCTTGTGTCACACGTTCTGGTGTCGCATCTTTGTTCCACGGGCATACCTGCATGGCATCCATAAGTTCGTGACTCTCTTCAATCATATAATCTGCCAATGTTTCGGGCGTTTGTTCCTTATCCCATTGGCATCCCTCAGGGCCAATCAACGTCTCCACAACGCCTTGCAGTCGCTCAAGAGCAGCAGTTTTCATAATGAGTTCATTCCTTGTCAGTGCTTAAAATCTAAAAATATCTTGTGGGATATGAGTTTGAACAAATTCTAAAAATCGATTAAAATGAGGTAATATGGCAGACGAGGTAAAGTGTACATTTTCTGCAAAGAAATATTGCCCCACTGTCACAATAATTGCGCATAAAAATATACCCTTAATCAAGCCAATAGCAGCACCGCATAATTTATCAAGCCAAGCAAGAAAAGCCCATGCCAGCACTTGATGCAGAACGTGCGCCAAAATTCCTGTCATCACATTCACACCCAAGAAGAGCATGATATAAGCCAACAAATTGCGCCATACTTCTGCCTTAAAAAAAGAAAGGTGTTGTGCCAGTACAGGGTAATAGGTATACGCCACCCATAGACCGCCGATAAGCCCCACAAGTCCAAGCACCTCTTTGGCAAAACCGCGTAAAAGCCCGCGGACAGCAAAGAAGGCCAAAATAAGGCATACAGCAATGTCCAACATATTCATAGTCATACAATACTCCTGCATATTCTAGAGCGTCACATGAAGCCTCGATATTGATGTACCATATCAGCGCATCACAACGATTTACCAAGAGCTCGGCGGAACAATAGCAGAAACTCCCTTACAACACAAGAATCAGAATAGGGAAAACAAAGCAAAATGACACTAGTACCGTGTTTTCTCTAAATGTGTGTTTTTAAAAAGCATGTGGGGGGAAACTTTTTTTGGGAAA
>CAYJPE010000182.1:0-5750 GCA_964371965.1 uncultured Desulfovibrionaceae bacterium | reverse complement strand
ATAGCAACCGCCAGCAAGTCGCACGTCATATGCACGATATGGGCTTACGGTGTCATACTGTTGGCAAGCTTGTTGTAACAACGAATTCCAAGCACAATGCATCTGTTGCCGAAAACTGCATCAATCGTGAATTTACTGTAGATGCGCCAAATGCAGTGTGGGGCTTCGACCTCACCTACATCAAGGTGAGGTCGCAGTGACAGTATCGTTATGTTTTCAGAGAGTGATTTCTCGTGCAGCGCTTAGTTGGGACTCAAAAAAAGCAATCCTCAATCACTGAGTAAGAGAAGTTCTTTTATGCTTTTATTGTATCAGTGCTTCCTTTAAACATATAAAAATACATTTACACTGCTAAAAACACACACTAATGTGCCTCTCCCCAGTTTTTGCCGTATGACCAATCCACCACAAGGGGCACCGAAAGTGCTTCTTGAAAATGTACTGTTGACATAATATACGCCATACGCTCGCCGGCTTCTTGAGCATGCGCTTCCGGCACTTCAAGTACAAGTTCGTCATGTACTTGAAGCGTTAAGGCCGCATGTAATCTTTGCAAGGTTTCATCGTGTGCCACATGCAACATGGCTTTTTTTATGATATCGGCAGCGGATCCTTGAATGACGGTATTTATGGCTTGGCGCTTGGCAAGGGCAGAGTATTGGCCATTTTTTGAATGTATATCCGGTAAAAGGCGTTGGCGGCCTGCCATGGTCGTTACGGAGCCGTGTTTTTTGGCGTGCTCTTCAACACCTTCATAAAAGGCTTTCAGTTGCCTGAGGTGTTTAAAGTAATGCTCAATAAAGGCTTTGGCTTCTTGTGATGTTATGCCCAATTCTTGTGCCAATTTTTGTGCACCCATGCCATAAATGAGTCCAAAATTGATAGTTTTTGCATTGCGCCGTTGGTCACTTGTGACATCTTCTTGTGCAATGCCATACATGATGGCGGCAGTGCTTGCGTGGATATCGTGGTTATGTCGAAAGGCGTTTAAAAGCACGGGGTCTTGTGACATATGTGCAAGGACGCGCAATTCCACTTGTGAATAGTCGGCAGAAACGAGGACATGGCCGCGTTTTGCCACAAAGCAGGTGCGCATACGGCTACCAAGCTCTCCGCGCACGGGGATGTTTTGCAAATTGGGATTGCTGGAGGAAAGCCTCCCTGTGGCGGTGGCCCATTGGTTGAACTGACTGTGAATACGTCCATGTTCGTCTGTCAGCTTGGGCAGGGGCTCAAGATAGGTAGAGCGCAGTTTTTCGAGTTTGCGAAAAGCAAGGACAGCGTCGACGACCGGGTGTTGTCCGGCAAGCTTTTCAAGACGCTCTTGCGAGGTAGACAATTGCCCACCCTTTGTTTTGCCGGCACTTGGGAGATTAAGTGTGGAAAAAAGAATATTTCCTAATTGTTGGGCAGAGCGTATATTAAATGTGGTGCCGGCGGCATCGTAAATATTTTGCGTGAGGGTATCCAATTCCTGTTGCACATCATGTAAGAATGCGGCAAAGGCTGCGGGGTCAATAGCAATGCCTGTATGCTCCATATGCGCCAACACAAATATGAGGGGTTGCTCCAGTGTCAAATAGAGTGGTAATAGGGCGTTTTCTTCGAGTTTTTCTGTAAGGCGTGCGCCCATCTTTAAAGCAAGGGCGGCTGGGGGGCATGGTGCAAGATCAAGCGCCACACGTTTTTGACTCAAAAGACGTGCCCAGCCATAGTCACGTTCTTCTGGGCTGAGCAGGTAGGCAGCAAGACCCAAGTCAAAGAAGAGGGATGGGTTGAGGGTGTGCCATGCTTCGTGGGCGTGCAAAAGGCTTTTGACGTCCGGTGTAATGATGGCGCTTGCCTCTGAGAGCCACTGCACAAGGCTCTGTGCATCCTCATCATGTGCGGTGCTGTCGTGCAACACATGCCATTCGTGGGCATCCTCTGTGTGTGTGGCATGGTGCAGGGCGAGCACATAGCCTGTTTCATGGCGTAATCCTGTATAATTGGGCGCCATAATGATGGCTACGGTAGTGTCTTTGCACGATGGGAGGGTGCGGATAGATGTTTTTTCCGGTGGAGGTATGCTTTGTTCAGGGTGGGGAGCCACATCAAAGAGAGAGAGTCTTTGCTGGCTTTGCGCATTGTGCGACGTTTGAGAGGGCGAGGGGATGGGTGTCTTCGGAGGTGGCGTATCTATTTGGCTGTGTGCCGCGGTCAAAAGCCCTGCCCGTAGCATGCTTTCCACTTCGCGCTGCAAAGATGTCAGTTCAAATTCCTGAAAAAACGTGACGAGTTCTTGCGGTGCCAGGGCTTTGAGTTGTAAGTCATCGTCATGAATGTGCGTGCAAAAGTCTGTACGCAATGTGGTGAGTTGACGATACAAAAACATATCATTTACGTGGGGGGCTATTTTTTGTTGCATCTTGGGCGCAAGGCGGTCAAGACCGTCACGTATGTCTTCAAGTGACGAAAATTCCGCAAAGATTTTTTGCGCCGTCTTTGGGCCTATACCCGGAATGCCCGGGATATTGTCGCTACTGTCGCCGATGAGTGCTTGTACGTCTGGCCATTGATGCGGCTGTAGTCCTGTTTCATAGGTGAAATTTTCCAAAGAAATGAGCTTTTCTTGCTTGCCGGCAGGATCCCACAGCCAAATGTTGGGGCCAAGGCATTGGCGCAAGTCTTTGTCTGTACCCACAATAACAATGGGGCATGTGTCGGCATGGCGCTGTGTGAGGGAAGCTATGCAATCGTCAGCTTCGCAGCCGTCAGATATTTCAAGCGTGATGCCAAGGTTTTTGACGAGGCGCTGTATGGGTTCAAATTGTTTGATGAGCTCTTCCGGCGTGGCATCGCGATTGGCCTTGTAAAGAGGGAAGATGTCATGTCGAAAATTTGTTCCACGTCCGTCCATAAAAAAGACGCAGCGTGTGGGCTTTTCTTCGCGCAGCAGACGTAAAAGAAGACGCGCCACGGAGTACAAGGCATTGGTGGCAAAGCCGTCGGAGCGTTGTAATTGACGGTTGGCGTAGAAGCCGCGATAGATGAAGGCTGAGCCGTCTATGAGAAAAAGCGCATTTTCGATGCCAAGTCTTTTTTGCAGTGACATGGTGTGTTCCTTAGTGGTTGGGGCTATGGCAACATAGTGCCAACAAGACGGTAAACAGTGCTGCCTGTTGTGCGAGGCCATCTATCACATGGGGGTGTGTCCTTGGCTTTGGCATGCTTGATGGCGGTTTCTATCATTTGCTTTGAAATTTTTCGCATAGCTATGTATTTATTATAATTTGGTAAATGTTTTTTTAACCTTTCGGAACAGGCTTGAGCTGATGAGATATTGTGCCCATCCTCAAAATGCAGGAGAAGCCACAACTCAAATCGAGGATTGCTGACAGCGAGATGATAATTCTCTTTCTCCGTTGACCATGCATGTAAAGCATCCAATTGCTTTTCAGGCCATTGGTCTCTATCAGCAACAATCCATGCCTCGTCTTTTCCTGCGAGTGGATGACTCCCCAAATGCGTTTGCATGGCCGCAAGAAGTTGCTTGGGCGCACTTTTATGCTTATGAGGCACTATTTTAATACGGATAGTGTCATTGTATGCGTTCAGTCCGTGAAAATACTGTGCCTCTGTAACGCGCCCTTCCACAGCTAAAATAAAAAGTTTATTATACGGACGGTTACCACGTTCTCTTGTAAGTTGGTTCATAGACGCTCTTCTTCGGGGGGTGTGAGCAAAATGTGAGGAATGCCGCCCAGTCGACCTTCCAGATAGCTTTGCCCTAGATGCGAATCATGACGAGCATCGGAAAATTCGCTGAAAGAATACAACTTTGAGCATCCTTCCGGAGTTCTTTCTGTGACCCACATTTCGTCAAGACGTAGAATTTTTTTATCCATAAGGAGTACGTCGTGGGTTGTAAGAATAAGCTGGGAACGACTGTTTTGGTGGCAATGTGACAGATACATCTCAAGTAAGTTTTGTGTCACAAGGCTATGGAGGCTACGGTCAACTTCGTCTACGACAAAGACTTTTTGTTGTTGTGTTGTGGAAATATTAAGAAAAATAGGTAAAATATCAATAATTCTTCTCGTTCCGTCAGACTCCTGCAACATATCAAATATGGTTGTGCTGCCATCGTTCATACTATGCTGCGCAACGAGTTTCTTTGCTTGTATGGTGCCGTCTGTGTTGGTCACAATAACACGTTGATTTAAAATGGGATCGTTTATTCGAAAAACAGTGCCGCGCTGCACCTTTTCTTGAATGTCTCTTTTGACAGTTTCCGGCAAAGGGAGGGCTGCAAAAGGGATATCTTGTGCTTCCAAAGCAGCAATGCCCGTATCTAGTTGGGAAAGACAGGCATTGACGGCGATATTCAAAGGATGCGCCGAGTCAAAGTAATGTTCAACATTTTCAAAACGGGACGTGGGTGAAATCACTTCCAAAGTTTTTTTGAACCAGTCATATACGGGACGAAATGTGTTCACATTTTGAGAAATAGCATTGGTCAAAAAGAGTTGGTTTTTGCGTGTGCCTTGGAAAGCAAAGTGAAGAAACTGATCCTCATTGTGGGAGTTGGAAAATGTTATGGCGGCATGCTTGCGATGATAGAGCACTTCTTCGTTATCACGCGTTATAAGCGTCATTTTTTCTTCCACAACTTCTCGTGTTGTGGCGGCAAAAGAAAATTCGTAGAGCTTTTCATCAGCATATACAAGAAATTCAAAGCACGATGGCTTGTGTGCATAGGCTGTATCCAATAAATACGGATCCACGGGAATGGGTGCATCCGGCAATGTTCCTTGAAGCACAAACATTTTGGCGAAGGCAAGAGCATGCACAAAGTTGGATTTTCCGGAAGCATTGCCGCCGTAAAGGGTTGCTATGGGTAACGCACGTGTCTTGTATTGAGGCAACAAGGGCACCCTTTCCATATGCTGTTTTTCTTCTGTAGCAAGCATGGAAAAGTTGATTTTGTCTCGGTAGGAGAGCCAATTTTCTAAGGATACACGTAAAAGCATTGTAATAATTTCCTTTAGGGAGCAATGACCTTATACTTCTTGCCGATATTGTAACGATTGCCTGAGCGTTTCCCTGTCCATATATTTTACTTCTGCACCAAGGGGAATGCCCTGGGCAAGGCGAGTCACTTTAATCTGCGGAAAGCTTTTTTGCACGAGGTGGCGTATGTAGGCGCCGGTAGTATCTGCTTCAATGGTAGAACCAAGAGCCAACACCACTTCTGTCACATGACCTTCTCTCAAGCGAGAGAGCAGCCTGTCTACATCCAAATTGTCGCTGCTGCTGTTACCGCTTTGCAGGAGGCCGCCGAGGATACAATAATATCCGGGGAAGATGCCGCCTTCTTCTAGGGTGAGCATGCTGTCCCATTCGGATACAAGGCAGAGGAGTGAGCCTTCCCGCGTTACGTCGGCGCACACAGGGCAAGGGTCTTCTGCCGTAAGCCCGCCGCAGCGAGAGCACAGATGTAAATTGTCGCGCAAATCGTGTATGGAACGTCCGAGGCGGCGTGTTTCGGATTCCGGCCATTTGAGAAGCGTCATGGCTATACGCATGGCGGATTTGGAGCCAAGGCCGGGTAAACGGGCAAGTTGTTCTACCACAGCGCGTAACGGTGCGGGAATACGGTGGTTCATATATAACTCTGTGCTTTTGCTACACTTTTATTGAGAGATTCCAGTTGTGAACGGTCTGTGAACTTAGGGAAACACTGATTAATTATTTTTCTTGAGGGGAGA
>CAYJPE010000181.1:0-5782 GCA_964371965.1 uncultured Desulfovibrionaceae bacterium | reverse complement strand
AAAGCAACTTATCTGTAAGATTTCAATTTGTAATGCTTTAAGATGATGCAATGCAATAAGGGTCAAAAAGGTTTTTTTAACACCTTGATAGGCCGAAGAGGTGCCTTGACAATATATGGTGTATTGGATATTCCCGAAAGGGAGCAAACAATATAGCACTTTCAACTTAACAGGCTGTTGAAAAAAACAATTTTCGGTAGGACTTTCAAAAAGCATGAGGTGCAAGGAAGCGAAAAAAGTCAAAGCGTGCGGTGTATTAGGCAGATATAAGCGGTTTGACTTTTTGTCCCCGCTCTGATGGGGACGCCGCAGAGTACATTTTATTAACGGGCTGTTACATGTAAGAAGTGCTCATTGTGTTCAGCATATCTCCATAAATATTTGATAAATAAAATCTCTATAACTCACTAAACTATAAGAAAGAAATGAGTTTTTATATGTTTATGAAGTATGCTCTTTAGCTTATTATGTCGATGTTTTTTTACATAATGGATTACGTGTTACGCGAAGTGGGACGGACACAGTTGCTGGGTAAAGCGGCATGAATGTGTGCTTCCCTGAAAAATTTACAAAAAAAGGAGTAATTATGAAAAATTCACGAAGGAAAGATGTTTGTATAATCTTAAGAGCCGCGTGTTTTCTTGTCATGTTTTTTGTTTGTGCGGTACCCTATGGGGTACAAGCAGCAGAGGATGTCATTAAGGTAGCTATGTTTGAACAAGATTTGGCCAATTTGGCACCCCAAAATTCTTTAAATGTACAAAATATTCTCGATGCCAAAGATTTGTTTTTTTCAACTTTTACCGAAGCAGATTCGCGAGAGACGCGTGAGGCAGCTTTTCTTGTTTTTTATAAGTATTACTTGAATATTGCAGAAAATAGCTATAATGATCCTGTTTTTGATGACCTTAATGATTCGTGGGACGAGGAGCACGTAAAACGCTTTCGTGACATTGCTGCAACATATGGGTTGCAAATCATCGATAAGGGCGAAGCCTTTGATCCTGAGCCTGACCCCAATTATATTGTGAGAACTTTTGCAAACTATATATCACCAGCTTTAAAAGGATATTTTGCTTTTCAACAAAAAACAATGGGTTACCTGATGGAAGGCTATTTAACGATAAGTTATGAAGAGCTTCGTCAGAGGATTATTTTAGGAGATACTGTTGCACAAAAATTTCCTGCCGTAGCCCCCATGGTAAAGGAGGAGCTTGATGCGATGGTCTATTTTTATCTTTTCGATGTTGAGAATCAAGCATGGTCTGATGGTCATGCTGTGATACAACCTGAACTTAAAAAGTCTTATGAGAACTTTCTTGCGAGTAACAAGCAATCAACGTTTTATCCGCTTATAAAGTTCACCTACGATCTTTTAGAAAAGAACAAATTCAGGATTACGGAAGATATTGAGTCGCAGCTCCGTGATAAATTTAACGAGGAGGGGCTTTCATTATAATAGTAGATTCAATAGGCGTTGTGTGCTCTACCAAGGAATACGAATTGTAAAAAATTACTGCATATTACAATCCTTTGATGAGATAGCCCGCTTCTAGCAGCCCGTTGAAAAAGTGCAATCTGCGGCGTCAGCGAGAAAAACTCAAACCGCTTATGTATGCCTAATACACTGTGCGCTTTGACTTTTTGTCCCCGATCTGATGGGGACGCCGCAGAGTACATTTTATTAACGGGCTGTTATACACCCGACATATTCGGAATACCGGGCACAAACAGCATGCCGGCCGCTCTGAAACATTGCTTTGCCGAAGATAAAAGGCGTTGATGCCAAAACGGTCGAAGCATTTTGGAAAACCCCGACTTTTTCAACAGCCTGTAAAAAAGTTATGTTTTCTGAGTTTTGAGGGAAAAACACGCTTTCACTCTCAAAATGTACTCAGTTTTAGGGTGTTATATCCTTTTAAGTGTCCATCACAAATTTTGCTTGCGGATAAAAAACATTCGTTCTAAACTAACTCATGAATTTTCATATTTCTTCACATCGTGCTGATTTTACATTTCTTATGTGTAGCAGAGGGCTTGAAAGATGTTGTTGCGAGTGTTTACTATATTCTTCTTGAGTGCGTGTTTGTTTGTACAGTGCAAAAGTGAGTGTGCATTTGCTAATACGCAAGATGTAAGCACACCACTTGAAGGCGCACCGACCGTCAAAGTTGGCTATATTCCAGGCGATCTTCTCGTACATAGAAGTAAGGCGAATGCTTTGATTTTGCATGGTGCAGAGGAAAATTTTTCAGAAAGCAAACAAAACGGGTACTTATATGAACTGCTTGCAAGATTAAGCGTTTATACGCGAGTAAATTATCAACTGATCCCCACAAATTTACATGAAATGCCACGTAAATTGGCTCAGGGTGAGATTGATGTGTTTGGTCCCTCAACCATGCACATTGTGAATGATAAGAACTTGCAATTAACGAACGAAAATTTTGGTATGACGCAAGTTGTACTTGTTACGGGCAACGGCGAAAAAATATTTTATGATGACCCACAGCAGATGGATGGAAAGAGTGTCGCGATTTTGCGAGGAACACATTTTGAAGAATATCTTGATGATTACATAAAGAAACACCGCATTATTATGAATCGTGTATATTATGACAAGATGCATGATTTGCAAAAAAGTTCGGAAAAATTTCATTTTGTGAATACTCTTTATGTGCCTAAACGAAAACAAATTGCGAGCGCTTTAGGTACGCTGCAAATGAGATTTGTTGCAGAGCGGCATAAGCAAGCTGTTTTGGATGCTTTTGATGATGGTTTACGTGCGGCACTCACCGATGACAGATTTTTTCTTTATAACCTTTACGAAAAATTTTTTTTGGAAAGTTCTCGTAAACGGCCAGCGCTCACATGGGCACAAGCATCATGGCTGAAACGGCACATCCCTCTAGTTGTAGGAACCTTGCAAGGTGCCGATGATTCCCCCGCAATAAATGTACTACAGAAAGTGTCTGTGGGGTATATGAACTTTTTAAGTCATGAGCATAGCCTTGCAATTCGTTTCTCATCAGAAAAACCATATCAATTGAAAAATACTGATGGTACAGAAAATATTGAAATAAAAGATAATCTTAATCATTCTGAGGCACTGGATGTCCTGCTTGCCATGTTTGGCAATAAGACTGATTTGGAGAGTTTTTTTATTCCTACAAAACCGTATCATATGCTATCACTTGTCTTTCTTGTAAATAAAAATAATATGTTAGATTCATTTGAAGGGATGGATATAGGTGTTCTTGATTACTTGGAACTTGATACACAGCAACTTAAAGAAAACTATCCTCACGCCACATTTTCCACATTTTCCTCTTTGGAAGAACTCCGAAATGCATATGAGAAAGATCGTATCGATGCGATTCTCATGACAAATATAGAAGAACAATTTTATTTGGGCTCGCTCAATTCAAATGATGTAATATTGCCTACAACGATGAAACTGCCTTGCCGTTTGTATATTGCTAAAAGACACCAAAACTATGGTGAAGAAATATTTAACGCACTTATTGTGCAGACTGATGAACTGCAAGTTGCGCGTACCATCGTCAACGTTATCGCACATAGCACATCTGATATTGGAATAAAGGATTTTTTCCGAAAATATTTCATATATATTGTTGTGGTCATCCTGTTGATTTCGGGTGCTTATAGCATTGTCATTATGTATTTGGAGTCGAAAAGAAAGCAACAATTGCTTCACGTTTTGAATAAAGATCCGCTGACAGGTATTGCCAGTTTGTATAAATTTAAAGAGGATGTACAAAAAAAACTTCTCAAAGCCATGTCTGCTGAATATCTTCTTATTTCTTTTGATATTGATGGTTTTGGAATGATAAACAGTGTTTATGGCTATGAAAAGGGAAATGATTTTTTAGCTTGTATGGCGCAAAACCTTGAACAGGTTTTTCCGGAACCTTCTATCGTGACACGCGCTAAGGATGATATTTTTCTTATTTTTACCAAAAATAATAATATGAACCGATATTCGAGAAGTGCCATGTTTCGCGATGATATCCTGATGCAATGTGCACGGGAAATCTTAGATGTAAAATTTCCTCTCAGTCTTTCACGAGGTCTCTATATCGTAGACGCACCTGAAGAGAATTTGGATCATATGATAGACTGTTGCAATATGGCTCGTGAACGTGGTAAACATATACACGGTATCACCAATACCATGTTTACCCATGAAATGCGAGTGCAGCTGAATATGCGAACGCAAATTCTTCTTAAGATGGAACAGGCACTTATGGATAAAGAATTTGTAGTCCTGTATCAGCCGAAGGTGGACTTACAAACTTCTCTGATAAGTGGTGCAGAAGCTCTCGTTCGTTGGTATCCAAAAGGTGGAACTCAAATATTCCCTGATGCCTTTATCCCTCTTTTTGAGGAGAACGGTTTTATTTCGCAGCTCGATTATTATGTTTTTGACTACGTGTGTCAATTTATACGAAAATACAAAAATGACATTTCTGTGCCTCCCATCGCCATTAATCTTTCGGGTGTTACCATCATGAATATTAATACTTGTAGTAAGCTCATTGAAATCGTGAATAAATATGCGCTTTCGCCCGAAGATATAGAAGTTGAAATAACAGAAAGCGCAATCGTTGACGAGTCAGCGCAATTTGTGAAGGAAATTTGTGCTCTGAGAGAAGCGGGATTTTATCTTGCCATGGATGATTTTGGTTCTGGCGTTTCTTCTCTCAATCGTCTCCGCAATATTAATGTTGATGCAGTGAAGTTAGATAAAGCCTTTCTTGACGATAACTTATCTGAGAAAAAAGGCATTGCAGTGGTTGAAAATATTGTAAATCTCATAAAACAGCTTGATATGAAGGTTGTGGCCGAGGGAGTCGAAACCATAGAACATACACAATGGTTGAAGCGTATACATTGCGACATCGCCCAAGGCTACTTTTTTGATAGGCCTTTGCACGAAGAACAATTCGTAGAACGATTGAAAAATAATGTTTCACGTCAATCTAAGTAAGTTGTATGGCATTTTCTGAGTGGAGATTGAAAAAATCAGTATATGAAATCAGTGATGTCGTTGGATGCATTATGGTTGGTGGACATTCATCGCGTATGGGACTGGAAAAAGCGTTTTTACATCTTTTTGGGGAAGAACAGCCCAATTTACTCCAACGTACGTATAATCTTCTGTCGCATCTCGTTCCAGTCGTCTGGCTGTCTTGCCGGCAAGATAATGTGCAACATGACTTTCATTGTGTTGTTGATACTCGACCAAACATGGGACCCATAGCAGGAGTGTATGCTGTGCTTGCAAAGGCAAAAGAGCTGGGGTATGCAGCGGCTCTTATTTTATCGTGCGATTTACCCTGCATGACGCATACCTGCCTCGAACGCCTTCTTCTTGCACGCCATGAAAGAGAGAGGAATAGAAGCGCAAGTAAATTCGCAGCTGGCGATATTCTTGCGACAACTTGCTCTGACTATGCAACAAATGCGCTTGAACCACTTGTCGCCATATACGAAGTTCGGGTATTACCTCTTTTGGCATCAGCCATAGCTCGTAATGAAAGGCGTTTGCGGAGAGTTATTCCTGAGCAGCAATGGCAACGAGTGCTCTTGGGTAAACACGAGGCAACAGCTTTATTTAATATGAATACAGTGCAGGACTTAAAGTATTTTAATAAAATATTGAAAAATAAAGTTTAAAAATTATTTTAAAAAAAATAAAAAAAGTTGTTGACGCCGGAGTCGATATCGGTCATATTGCCTTTCCGCGCTGACGAGAAGC
>CAYJPE010000180.1:0-5811 GCA_964371965.1 uncultured Desulfovibrionaceae bacterium | reverse complement strand
GCGGTGGAGGCTGGCGGAGTTGTCGCTGGTCGTGACGCACGTGTTGTTGTCCCTTGCCGTGCAGAGGGGCGTGTGCAAGCGTGTGCGGCGCAGGCTGAGAGCCTTCTGCAGGTCTATCCACACGAGGGCGCACAGCATCAAGGCACAAAGAATATGGCGGCGCCACAGGCTCCTGCTGTAAAAGAAAATCCACGCCCCCATGCTGCCAAGCAGCAAGATGCGGCGGCAACATTATAGACTGACCAACCATGAGCACAACCTCCACGCCACATCACTTTTTGAAAGCACAGGCCACTCTTCAAGGCGTCCATGCTTGTCTGCCACCGTCATGGCATTGGTAGGGCTTCCAAAGCCGGAATCAGGCTGTAAAATATTGTTGCCGGCAATGATGTCCGCCCCTTTTTTGGCAAGCTTCACACGCACGGCTGCGACCATGTCTGTGGTGCTTTCTGCGGCAAAACCCAATATTTTTTGCGCGTGTTTTTGTTTTGAATGGCTTTTTTCTGCAAGCGTTCGCAAAATATCTTTTGTGGGCGTAAAGTGTACCGTGAGCCCCTTGTCGGCATCTGCCGCATCTTTTTTGAACTTTGTATCATGCTCCTTGCTTGCAAAGGGCACAGGAGAAAAATCCGCCACAGCCGCCGTAAACATGCCCATATCCATAGTAGGCCACAATTCATGAGCGGCGGCAAACATGTCCTTGGCTGAGGTCACATCGTAGCGATGCACACCTTTTGGCATGTGGCAATGAGCTGCGGCAACGGGCCCGCACACGGCATGCACCTCTGCCCCGCGCAGCCATGCCGCCGTTGCCAGTGCCGCACCCATGGCGCCTGTGGAGGGATTTGTCCAAAAACGCACGGCGTCCCAACGCTCCCTTGTGGGGCCTAGGGTCAGGAGCACGCGCACGCCTTGCATATCTTGCACCGCTAAGGCGCGCATGGCGGCAAAGAAAATGTCTTCCAAGGGAGCAAGGCGTCCCTGCCCCATATCCCCGCAGGCGGTACCGCCCACATCCGGCGCGATAACATGCGCACCGCGAGCTTGGAGACGCGCCATATTCTCTTGGGTGGCGCCATTGTGCCACATGCGTGGATTCATGGCCGGCGCCAGTATGAGAGGGCCGTCAAAGGCCAATGCCTGACAGCTCAAGAGGGAGGACGCATGCCCGCCTGCAAGTTGCGCCAGCGTGTTGGCACTGGCAGGAGCTATGACGAGAGCGCTCTTCGCCTTTTGCCCAGGCTCTAAATGACCAAAAATATTCTGTTTTTCCCATATGTCTGTGTACACGGGCGTGGCACCGAGGGCTTCAAATGTCAAGGGCGTGATAAAACGCGCGCCCCCTTCTGTCACAGTCACACTCACATGTATGTCATTATGACGCCACCAGCGCAGCAAGTCGGGGGCGCGAAAGGCCGCCACAGAGCCACATACGCCAAGGTGTATATGTTTATTTTTAAAGGGATTGTTGTCGTGAAAGATACAGGGCGTCATATTTTTTTCTCCTGAGAAGCATTGAAAAGATGACATTCTTGCCTTGGGTGTATATACTCCTTTTATGAACATGACACAAGGGTTGCGTTTTAAGAAAAATAGCATGTATATTCAAAATAATATGTCAAACATAACAGCCTGTTGGCAAAACACGTCTTGGCACGCCTTCACGTGCTCACGCATCGAACGTGTGCAACTCAAAGCTTTTTGCAACAGCCTGATAACGGAAGTGTCCTATGATAATAGAAGAAAAAGACTATATGCTGAGCTCCTATGCCTTTGAATTGCCGCCCGATTTCATAGCCCAATACCCGCCGGAAGAGCGTGGGCACTCGCGTTTGCTCGTTATGCCGCGCAAAGGAAACACCAAGGGCACCGATACGCTTGTACACAGCAATTTTGCCGACCTTGCCACCCATCTGCCGCCCGACTGTCTGCTAGTGGTCAATAATACACGGGTACTTCAGGCGCGTCTTTTGGGCACGCGTCCGTCTGGAGGTAAGGTGGAATTTTTGCTCCTAAGCCCCTTGCCGCTCATTACGGCCGCGGCAAAGCCTTGTACCCAAAAGCAAGATGGGCAAGACTGGTTTGAAGCAGAAGCCCACGGCCTCGTGCGCGCCGGAGGAAGGATTGAAGACGGCGACAGCTTTACCTTTGGCGCAGGCATTAGCGTTACGGTGCTTGAGTCAGGCCCCTTTGGACAGCGCCGTGTGCGTCTTGCATGGAAAGGCAATTTGGCCGAAGCCTTTGCAGCAACAGGGCACATTCCGCTACCGCCTTATATCAAACGCGCTGATGATGATGAAGATCAAAATCGCTATCAAACCATATTTGCTCGGCAAGAGAAAATTGGTTCGGTGGCCGCACCGACAGCCGGCCTGCACTTTACGCAGGCCATACACCAAGGTCTGGCAGAGCGGGGCTGTTCATGGGCAGAGGTGACGCTCTATGTAGGCTATGGTACGTTTAGCCCCGTGCGTAACGAGGACATACGCTCTCATCGCATGCATCGGGAATATATAGAAATACCCGAAGCAACAGCCGATGCCATTGCCAAGGCCAAGGCAGAAAAACGCCCTGTCATTGCCGTTGGCACAACGTCCGTCCGTGCCTTGGAAGGTGTGGCAGATATGTGTGGCAAGGTGCAAGCCTATGCTGGTTGGACAGATTTATTTTTATATCCGGGGCGAAGATTTCGTATAATCGATGGAATTATCACAAACTTCCATTTGCCGGAGTCGTCACTCCTTATGATGATTGCCGCCTATGTGGGGCGGGAACGTCTTTTACAAACCTATGCGCATGCCATAGAAGAAAAATACAGATTCTTCTCCTATGGGGATGCCATGCTTATTTCTTAGAAGGTGATTTCATGTCACGAGTTGTTTTTTTGGAGGAACGGTGTAAGGGCTGTCTTTTGTGCACCACCGTTTGCCCCAAAAGTATTATCGCCAAGGCTGAGCGCTTTAATGCACAAGGCTACCAAGTGGTGGAAGTTCTTGAAAGCCGTGCGGGGGACTGTACAGGCTGTGCTTCTTGCGGACTTATTTGTCCCGATGTGGCCATCCGTGTTTTTAAAACGCGTAAGCAAAAGGAGTCTGCCCAATGAGTGCTGTACAAAATACGCCTGACGGGCGTGCCCTTATGAAGGGGAATGAGGCCATTGCCCTTGGCGCCATCGACGCAGGTTGCCGTTGCTATTTTGGCTATCCCATCACCCCGCAAAACGAAATTCCCGAAAGCCTTTCTGCTCTTTTGCCGGAGGCGGGTGGCAGCTTTGTGCAGGCAGAAAGCGAAATCGGTTCCATTAATATGGTGCTTGGCGCCGGCGCGTGCGGTATCCCTGCCATGACCTCGTCGTCAAGCTGTGGCATATCTCTTATGCAAGAGGGTCTGTCCTACATGGTGGGCAGCCATGTGCCCGGCGTTATTGTGAATATGAGCAGGGGTGGTCCGGGACTTGGCGACATTGGCCCGTCACAAGGGGATTATTTTCAAGCCGTAAAGGGCGGCGGGCATGGCGACCACCGCTCGCTCGTACTGGCACCTGCCACGGCGCAAGAATGCTACGATATGATGTTTGACGCTTTTGCCCTTGCCTTTAAGTATCGCAATCCCGTTATTGTGCTGGGCGATGCCATTGTTGGGCAAATTAAAGAACCTGTACTGCGCAAACCGCCGGAAAATTGGCAAGGCGTAGCGCACTTTGCCCAAGAAGGCGGCAATGTTATCGAAGATTGGCGCATAGAAGGGTATGGCAGCAGAAACGAAAGCACATCGCGGCTCTTGAAGTCTGTCTACTTGGCAGAAGGGGCACTTGCCGCGCGTAACGAACTTTTGGCGCAAAAGTATGCCGCCATGCGTACAGAAGTGCGCAGTTCTCTTTTATATTGCGACGATGCCGAACTCATCTTGGTGGCCTACGGCTCTGTGGGGCGCATTGCGGGCAGTGCCGTGCGTTCACTGCGAGCGCAAGGGCACAAAGTAGGTCTTGTGCGGCCTTTAACGCTCTTCCCCTTCGACGATGCAACACTCCAAAATCTTGCGTGCAAGCGCCTCCTCGTCCTTGAGCAAAATCTTGGGCAAATGGTAGAAGACGTGCGCCTTGCTCTTATGCACACACAGGCCAAGGTGTTGTGGAAGGGCGTTATGCCGGGGCTTTTCATCAGTGCAGACGATTTACTTGATGCCATTATGGCAGCGCTTACAGACGTATAATTGGACGTAGAATATGACAGATATATCTCTCACCCCACAGCAAGGGGAAACATTGGTTTTTGCGGCAAACCCTGTGCAGGCAGACAAGGCCACACATTATTGCCCCGGTTGTCACCACGGTATAGCCCATCGCCTTATTACGGAAGTGCTCCACGAAATGGACGTGGCGCCGCAGACTATTCTTGTCCCTTCCGTGGGCTGTTCGGCATTTATTTATGATTATATGCAGCTTGACTGCATTGAAGCGCCTCATGGACGCGCATCTGCCGTGGCCACCGGTGTGAAGCGCGCGCGCCCCGATCGTTTTGTCTTTGCCTACCAGGGCGACGGCGACATGGGCTCCATCGGCATTGCCGAAGCCATACACGCCGCCAATCGCGGCGAACGCATAACCGTCTTTTTTGTCAACAATACCGTATACGGTATGACTGGCGGACAAATGGCGCCCACCACCCTCGTTGGGCAAAAAACAACCACGTCGCCTAAAGGGCGCAATATGAGCACGGAAGGCGGTCCCATTCGCATGACGGAAATCATGGCGCAGCTCGACGGTGTCGTGTATGCGGCGCGCTGTGCTCTTGACAGTGTCAAGCATATTTTGGCAGCAAAAAAATCCATACGTGCGGCCTTTGAGGTGCAAAAGCACAACCTTGGCTACAGTTTTGTGGAGCTTTTGTGTGGTTGTCCCACAAACTGGCATATGGATGCCATAAGTGCCAATGCACATATTGGCTCTGCCATGATTCCCCAATTTCCCTTGGGCATCTATAAAGATATGAGGGAGGCCGCCTGTGCAACAGAACAGTAAAACACATGTGCAAAGCCCAAAATACCATGATGTCATTATTGCTGGCTTTGGCGGGCAGGGTGTTATGCTTATCGGCAACTTGCTGGCTCAGGCCGGCATGGAGTGCGGGCTCAATGTGACATTTATCCCTGTCTATGGTGCAGAAATGCGCGGCGGCACGGCCAACTGCACCGTCGTCTTGGGCGAAGACCCCATAGGCTCGCCCCTCGTGCGTCACCCAAGCTCCATCATTGTGCTCAATCTGCCCTCACTGAATAAGTTTCAACCACGCTTAAAAGATGACGGGATACAGATTGTCAACAGTTCGCTTATTGACGTACACGCCGAAGGGAACCTTGAGCCCACGAAAAAAAGCTTTTGTATCCCCGTTAACGACATGGCGCACGAAATAGGTACCGTAAAAATGGCCAATATGGTGGCGCTGGGGGCATGGCTTAAGGCCACGGAAGCATTACCGCTTGAGGCTGTGCAAGATGCTTTGCACCGTACCATATCTGTCCACTACGCAAAACTTATTCCAAAAAACTCACAGGCCTTGGCTGCGGGCTATGAAGCGGCGGCAAAGAAATTTGCTTTCTAGGTAGTGTCTACACGAGTGCCTTTTCGGTTATCTCTGCGTCAGATTTCACGGTCTTTTTCGGTCGAGTACCATAAGAGTACACTCCCTCAAAGCCCGCTCATCTTCCTTGATATAACACGAAAATTCAACTCGTGTCGACACTACCTAGGAAAACACTCAGGGCAAGAGCGTCTTAATTTTTTGTTATTGCAAACCGTTGTGCAGTAGTATA
>CAYJPE010000179.1:0-5828 GCA_964371965.1 uncultured Desulfovibrionaceae bacterium | reverse complement strand
TGGGCATAAGCATATCCCCTTGCAAATCAGGCGTGAGGATGCGTAAATAGCTGTCGTTCGGTGGTTCTTTGTCGTAGAGCGTAACGATACTTGCCAAGCGCGTTTGCAGAGCGTGACAAGGCATTTCACCGTCAAGATAGAGTACAGGTGCGGGGTGCTCCGCATACCATTGAAATATGGTGCCACCACTGGCAACGGCGTATGCAATATGCAAGGCCGCAAACGTTTTGCCTGTGCCCCGCTCTGCGTACAACATGACTAAGCCTTATTCCGGAATAATCGGATACAACAAATGACGCCGTGGCGGTATTCGCAAACCTAAAAAAGCTGCAATGCCAAAGACTTTTAGGCTTTTTTCTGCCTCTTGCGGTAGAGTTTCAGCCGCTGTGCCTTCTGCCTTGTCATGCTGCGTATAGCTCTTGGCCACATTTTGCACCTCGGCAATAATATCTTGAATTTCATGGGGAGATGCGTTAATTTCCTCTTGTTGTCTGTCGTACCCCTGTTTTGATAGGGCGGGGTATTGTGTCAGAGATTGACCCTCCATATTTGCCGTATGGAGGGTTTCGTTTTGTGTGTCCATAGATTATCCCTCCGTTTTGCCGTTGAGAAAATCTTCCAAATCCCGCACACGCCATACAGTGCATCGTGAAGAAAGCCGTATACCCTGCGGCAAACGTCCCTCTTGTACCCATCGCCAAAATGTGCTGACACCAATGCCGATAAAATGCGCAGCGTCCTTTGCGCGTAAAACTTTAAGGGTGAGATGTGTTGTGAGATTCATAGTCATCCTCCGATTGTTTAAAAGGTTTCGGAAGACTCTATAGTATGGGCTGAAAAAATGCAAAAGTCCTTGTTAATACTTATAAAACATCACCGCACGTCGTCAGGCTTCACTGGACAGTCAATAAAATTAAAAAAAGTTTTATTTTTCCATAACAAGCATGAATGATATATTTTTTTCAAAAAAAAGGGTGCTTCAAGTTTCTTGAAAAAACTGAAGCACCCACGACAAGAGCAATGCACTTAAAAGAGTAATGTGAAATACCTATCGCTAAACACTAGGCTTCTTCCCGTAACGCATCGAGATAATTAGCCCATTCTTGCATCATACGGCGGCGTTCCGGTAAATACTCAGCGTAGTTATAGGCCGCTCTTACCCCATTACGCTCGCTGTGCGCCAGTTGGCGTTCTATCCAGTCGCGATTGTAGCCTTGCTCGTTCAAGAGGGTGGAGGCCATGGAACGGAAGCCGTGGACGACCATCTCATCCTTGCTGTAGCCCATCCGCCTCAGCCCTGCCAGAAGCGTAGCATCCGATATGGGGGCTGTGGTAGCCCGCATACTTGGAAAGAGATATTTTGCATGGCCTGTAAGCTGATGCAGCTCGTGTAGTGACTTTTTTACTTGTTGAGCCAAGGGAACGATATGTACTTGACGCATCTTCATACGCTCAGCCGGAATACGCCATTCATCCCCATCAAAATTAATTTCCGCCCACACAGCGCAACGCAGCTCACTGGGGCGCACAAAAACATACGGCGCAATTTGTAAGGCTGTGCGTACAATTATATTACCATGGTACTCATCAATATTTTTTAGTAAGATTCCAATTTCTTTAGGGTCTTTAATGCTGGGGTAGTTCCCCTGTTTAAGTGGTTTTAAAGCGCCACGCAAGTCGGCGGCTGTATCGCGTTCACCTCTGGCGGTCGCTATGGCATAGCGAAAAATTTGCCCGCAGGTGTTTAATGTCGCATGAGCTGTATCAAGAAAACCTCTTTGTTCAATATTCCGCAAAGCCGCTAATAACTCAGGAGCTGTCACTGCATTAACATCCTTATGTCCGAGCAACGGAAAAATATATGTTGCAAGACGGCTTGTAACTTTGCCGTGGTGTTTTTGTGTCCATGTATGTTTTTTATTTTCAATCCATTCAAGCGCGATAACCTCAAAAGCATTTTGAGTCTCTGCCCGCAAGGCGGCTTTGATTGCTTGCTTTTGCACACTGGGGTCGATTCCTTGTCCAAGCTTTTCTTTGACTTCTGCAAGATGTTTTCTTGCTCCTGCAAGAGTGATACTTGGATATTTGCCCAATGTGAGGGTTTTATACTTGCCCTCGAGGCGATAGTCGATGCGCCACGTCCTACCGCCCTTCGGCGAAACGTATAAATAAAGCCCCTCCCCGTCAAAAAGTTTTTGGGCTTTGCCCGTGGCTTTGACCGCCCTCAATTCTGTATCTTTTAGCTTCGACATAGTGACGCGCCTCCTTGCTATCGTTTACCTACAGCTTGCTCGAGTAGCATACCTACACCTTAAAAAAATCTTAGAGATTACAGGCTTAGGGCGTGTAGGTATAATATTCACCAAGTGGTATATACCTACGTTTTTACCTACAAAATACAGGTATGTCTAGGGGGGCAAAGAGAGGACGTGGGAGTCTAAAAATAGAAAAAAGTAAAGCCCCACAATGCCTTAGAGGCTTTGTGAGGCTATAAAATACATATTGTGGAGCTCTTGACCGGGATTGAACCGGTGACCTCATCCTTACCAAGGATGCACTCTACCGACTGAGCTACAAGAGCGAATCAACTCAGATAGCTTCTATAGAAAAAGTCCATATCCGTCAAGCAAAAAAAAATGAAAAAAGAAAAAAACTTGCATTGCCTGTCGTTCACGCTTGGTATAAAGTGCATCTCACGCACAATCACCTTTAACAAGAGTGACAAATTATGCAAAAAATATCATACATTTTCATATGTCTATTGTTCATCTATGGTTGCGGCCCCAAGGCTGTTGGGCAAGACGTAGAGCCGGCAAGAGTCTCAGGCGTCGGATATGCGGCAGCTGACACAGATCATCTGCGTTATCCCGTAAGCGGAAAAAATATTGACAAAAAACTCTATTTGTTAAACAAACCGGAAAGTATGGTGTATTTACAAAACTACACTGACAGCTACTTAAAGCAGAAGGCGCACAAAGGCGATGCGCCTAACAATTATGACGACTTGCAACCACGACACACTAGTCCTTTTCGGTGGTAATTTATGGATCCCTTCACTCATGCCGCCAGCGGCGCACTATTGGCTCTTTCTTGTTCGCATAAACCCGCCACACGGTTCTTTGTGCCTTTGGCTGCCTTTGTTGCCGCCTCACCAGATCTAGACGTCATTGTGGCGCCACTTCCCTTGGATTTTTTACTACTTCACAGGGGTATCACCCACTCGCTGCCGGCTGTGCCCGTCATGGCCTTGTTGCTTGCGTGGTGCCTTTTTCCATTGTGGCGAGGACATAATCCTCACTCAGAGCTTGTTGACATGCGCAATGTGGCGGGTACCTTTGTGTTCCCCACGTGGTCGTTCAAAAAAACATATGGCTTCACGGTTCTGCTTCTTCTACTCCACATTTGGCTTGATTGTGTCACAAGTTACGGTACCATGATCTTTTTGCCCTTCTCGGACTATAGAGTGCGCCTTAACGGTGTTTTCATAGTGGATATATTCCTCGTTATCCCCATGCTTGTGGCACTGGTGCGTGGTTGCAAATGGCGACAATGGGCCATTGTCGGCCTCATATGGATTGTCGTGTATCCAAGCGCATGTGTGGGACTGCGTGTTTGGCACGAACATGTGGCGCAAAAACAGTTGGCGCTCAACGGCATTCATGCGACACAGCTTACCGTTTTGCCCGATGCCTTTGCACCTCTCTATTGGCGACTTATCTATCAAGTAGACCAACCTTTTTCGCCCGAAGAGGTTGAGCATTTCATACATAAGGCCTCCCGCATAGACGGATTTCAGATGCCAAGAGCCTCTCAAACTGTCTATGAACAAGGCCTCAACGTTTTTGGCGCTGCCTATACTCAGGCCATTCCGTATCCAGCGCTTGAAAAGGATGCAAGCATAAGCCTGAGGCAAGTGAGTGTTGATGCCAATGCCTTTCTCGACTTCACACTTATGCCCGTGCAACAAGTGCGCGTAGCGCCGGAAGCAGTGGACGAAAATGAGGTGAATGAAGAGACGCAGACGAACGAAGACACAAGCGGAGCACTGGCCATATACGACGTCCGCTTTGGAAGCATGCTCCCCTTTGTGCAAAAAATCATGCACATGCGCAATAAGGGCATACCGCCCTTCGTGTTTTATGCGCAGCATGAGGACAGTCGTTGGACAAAGGTGCGCCTTTCTTTCATGGGGGCGTCTAAAGAATCCCCTTGGCATGCGCCTGTGCCACCTCGTTCAGCTGTGCCGTGGTGGCAGTGGATTGTGGGGATTCAGCTGTAAAATAAGGCCATCATACGCCGTAGGGAGTGTCTCTCGAGGAAAAGATGCTGTGCTTTTGCCAAGAAAAACGCGCATGCAGACATTCGTGACTTGAGTAAAAACGTCACCATCGGAGCAGGCACAGAGCGTCAATATCTGTATTTGGGGAAACACTGATTACATACAAATATCGAGATACTTATGGAAAAACATTTTTCACATATGCAAAGCGATGGTAGCATTACCATGGTGGACGTGGGCGAAAAAAAACACAGTCAGCGTGTGGCTATAGTGCGCGCACGCGTGTACTTGGCACCTGCGACCTTAGAGCTGTTGAAGCAATCCGCCCTCCCTAAGGGAGACGTACTCACGACAGCCAAAATTGCCGGCATTATGGCGGCAAAACGCACGGCTGAACTCATTCCCCTATGCCATCCCCTTTTTCTTTCCTATGTGGACATACGTTTTACATTGGAAGACTTTGGACTGACACTGGAAGCCGAGGCGCGCACCTCTGGTCAAACGGGTGTGGAGATGGAGGCTCTTGTGGGCGCACAGGTGGCAGCGGCTACCATTTACGATATGTGTAAAGCCGTACAAAAAGATATTATGATAGGCGACGTGGGGCTTGTGTATAAAAGTGGTGGAAAAAGCGGCATCTTTTGTGCCAAGGGCTTTGCATATGACGCAAATCACAAAAATAAAAGCATAAAGGACAATGGCGCAAATGATAGCATTGCCGGAACTTAATCCCGTAGCCATAAGCGTTGGCAGTCTTGAACTTCGCTGGTATGGTATTATGTATATGTTAGCCTTTGCTGTGGCTTGGGGGCTTGGGCGCTTTCGTGCCGCACGCTCGCAAGGGGCTTGGGCTGGTACGGACGTCGACGATCTTCTCACCCTGTCCATGCTCGGCGTTATTTTGGGTGGTCGCCTTGGGTATGTGCTCTTTTATGATGTGACGGCCTATATTGCAGATCCACTTGAGATTTTTCGCATTTGGAAGGGAGGCATGTCTTTTCACGGAGGACTTTTGGGCGTGCTTTGTGCCTTTTGGTATTACGCTCGACGCAGCGGGCGTCAATTTTTAGAAATATCAGACTTTGTGGCGCCTTTTGTACCTACGGGACTCTTTTTTGGACGTATAGGCAATTTCATTAACGGAGAGCTTTGGGGAAACGTAAGTACGGTGCCGTGGGCTGTTGTTTTTCCTCACGCAGGCTCATTGCCACGACATCCGTCACAACTGTATGAAGCCTTTCTTGAAGGCCTTGTACTCTTCATTGTGCTTTGGATATATTCAAGAAAAAAACGCCCAAAAGGCGCTATTTCTGGGATGTTCGCATTTTTATACGGCCTGTTCCGATTTCTTGTGGAATTTGTTCGCACACCGGATCCACAGCTGGGATATATCGCTTTTGGCTGGCTCACCATGGGGCAAGCGCTCTCCTTACCACTCATGGGCGTTGGAATCTTTCTCTTTTTGCGTACAACAAGCCGTTGATGCAAAAGGCTTGCTCATTTCATTTTTTTGTGGGGGAGGAAGGGGAAAACTTTTGCTAGCGCCAAA
>CAYJPE010000178.1:0-5848 GCA_964371965.1 uncultured Desulfovibrionaceae bacterium | reverse complement strand
CCTTAAAGTTTTCTTCCTAAAAAAAGTTTCCCCCCACATGCTTTAAAAAATAAACATCCCTAGGGAGTCACAGGCTGAACAGATGCATTCTCGGGCGCACTTTCGGGCGCTTGCTCTACACTCATGCGTCGTGATTCAAAGCGCGACAGTATATCTGTTCTTTTTTGGCTAAAGTGCGACGCGTCCGCAAGGGTGGCAGCTCCATCTGTCAAGGAAAAAATAAACAATTTTTGTGCAGCCTTGCCTTGGACATCCCAAGTAAGGGGTGCCATAGCCCATTCCATTCTTTGCGCCGATTGTAAGCGACTGTTGACTTCTTGGGCATTGACGGGCGTATTGAGTGCCAAGCCAGCGCCCAGACGGACGAAGTCATAGCCAAGACCTGTCCAAAAGTCGGCGAGACCTTGTGTTTGCAAAGCCGCAGGGCTTTTGGCGGGATTCCACGCTGCGGGGAAGATGGCCAAAGTATACTTGGACGTATTACCGACGATGCCACCGCTCATAAGGCTTTGTTCCCACAAGGACGTTCCCATGAGTACTTGTTTGTCGTCGCCATTGGCTTGAAAGACATCGGTAATCATGTCCATGTGCTTCCATGAATCCGGCAAGAATACTGCGCCAAAATCGGCAGTGGAGAAGGGCACATTTCCCACCTTTTGCGGCTGCAAAAGCTCAGCAGCAGACTGTAACCAGTTGTCCATACTTTGGGGATTGTAGCTTACCGCACGTACAGCGGACTGTTGCCTTTGTGCTATTTGCACAAAAAGCTCATTCATACGGGTGCCAAAAGTATCGGACGGATAGAAGGCGCCAAAGGAAGTAATGCCAATTTCTCGTGTAAAGTCCAAAAGAGCGTTAATTTGGTCTTGAGGACTTGGGAAAAGTCGCCATGCCACATTCCCTTCATCCTGTCCTTGCAAGGTAGGCATGAAGGCAAAGATGCGGCGGGTTTGCACTGCTGTATGGGCTTTTGCCTCCGCATAGCGATGAGAGCGCAAAGGCCCGCCCACCACAACGCATTGGGGCGGCAAGGCAGCAATTTCCTGGAGCCACTGCGATTTCATGGTATCCACATGGCGTAAATCAACAGGCGTACCAAGGGCTGCTAACTCGTTCTTTGCCGCATCGGCGCCCTCGCGGATTTTTTGGGCGAAAGGCATGATAGAGCCACTGGCCGGCAAAGCGAGGACAAGGCACGTGCTCTGATAATCACCAGATCCCCCCGGTGGCGGTAAGAGCGCTGTGGCATCTCCCCCAAGAATTCTTTGGACTAAAGTAGCATCGGCAAAGAGCGCCGGATTTTTGATCTGTGTTTGAACAGCAGCGGGCACACCTTGATCTCTGCGCATCTGTTCCACAAAGATGAGCGTGGCGGGAAAGGTGAGGTTTTGTGCTTTTGCAAGGTGCTCTCCAAGGCTCTGCAGCGTCGTGCTCGACATATAGCGCGCCTCGTCCACGGTTATCTGTTCGAGTTTTTGTTGTTCGCTAAGCTCACGCGCCACATAGAGATCGTGCATGAGGGGCAGGGCTTTTATGCTACTGCTTGCCGGCCACGAACGTCCCATAAGAACGATGGCGGCCTGTGCACGCGCCTGTGCGGGGCGTTGTGCATCATCCCATATACGTGTGGCTTGTTCCACGGCTTGGCGCGGTGGTAGGCGTGTTATGCTGGTGAGCCACGCACTTTGCCATGATACAGTGGCATCAACGCCCGGCACCATTTTTGCCCATTGGTCTAAAGCCTCAAGAGCGCCGTGCGGTCTGCCATTGTTTGCAGCGGCAAGGGCAAAACGCTCCCACGCTTCTGCCTGCTCAGCGGCAGGCAAGGAAAGTTTTGTGGCTCGAGCATAGAGATTTTCTGCATTTTGCATGGCGCCGTTATCCCACGCTTCACGCGCTTCGGCGATGGTTTCGTGGGATGCGGGAGGCAAGTTGACAGAAGGCCCAGACGACTGCATCATACCTTCCACACACCCTGTCGCAAACGTGAGGCAACACATGATTATGCCAAAGGACAAGGCTTTGCGACACTGAGTGAACAGAGCGATGCTCCCGCAGGGGAACTTATGCGCATCGTTGAGATTCAGCAACAACTTTATGTTTTTGGTAGCACGTAACATGACATACCCTTGCGCGTTAAAGTGTAAAAAATGAAGGGCATATCATTGAGCCCGTATCCATGCCAGCGCCTCTTCAAGGCGAAGCGTTTTTTCGTAGAGTGCTCGCCCACTAATGATACCTTGCAGTGTACCACCATGCACTTTGTTGACAGACAAAGGATAAAGCGCTTGCACATCTTCAAGCGTAGTCACGCCGCCTGCGGCAATGACAGGGATGCAACTCATGGCGCACAGTCGCTCCATAGCGGCAACATTGACGCCGCCTTGCATGCCGTCGCGAGAAATATCGGTATAAATAATAAAAGCCGCTCCGTCCTCGTGGAGGCGCGGCACCACATCGTCAAGCGTGAGGTGCGAAGAGGCCACCCAGCCTTTTGTTTTGAGAACGCCGTCCTGGGCATCAAGTGACACACCAATACGCCCGGGATACAGACCGCACAAGTCTCGAAATGTACGAGGTTCGTCCAGTGCCATGGTACCGATAATGAGCCTTTGTACACCCGCTTCCAAGTAGCTTTTGGCAATGGTCATGTCTCGTATGCCACCACCGAGCTGGACGGGAATGTGTAATGCGTCGCAAATTGCTCGTATCACAGGCGCACTGACGGGAATGCCTTCAAAGGCGCCGTCAAGGTCGATGACATGGAGCCACTCTGCCCCGGCCTCTTGCCACGAAAGTGCCGCTTTGACGGGATCGTTCTCAAAAACCGTACTGTCATCGGCACGCCCTTGACGCAAGCGAACAGCTTTGCCGTTTTGTATATCTACAGCAGGAAATATAATCATTGTAAGCTCAACTCTTTCAGGGCTTTGGCGATAGCTTCTTGGGTCATCTCTTCTGCAGTAATCCAGCCTGCTCCGCGCTTAAAGAATGTGCCCACTTGTAAGAAATCTTCCACAAGCCCCACTTGCTCTTCCTCAAACACGGAATGGCGGAAAATGCGCTGTCCTCGTATATCTAACAAAAAGAATTCTGCCCGCACATGGGCTGCCTTGGTGACGCCCGCACGAGAGCCTTCGCGTTGCTGCCAATGAATGATTTGGGGCACAAGGAGTAAGTCCACTTTGAAATCCTGTCCGTATTGGAGCCAATGCGCCAGAGCCTGAGGGGTTTCGGAATTATGGTGATCGGCAAATTGCACATTTAGAGGCTCTGCAAGCCAAGTATAGGTACGCGGCGTATTTTGCAAGGCAGAACGCAACAAAATATCGAGTTGTTGCAATTCGTCAGGAGCAGCTATGCCTTGATGTTGAGGAATGCGCCCGCTTATGAGTTCGCTTGTGGTGCGCGGTTCACTAAAGGGCACAACGCCCACACGCAAGTCGGCAGGAATAACAGGCCCGGCTCCGTCCATGCCAGAGGTGCTCTTTTGGCACCCAAGCAAGCAAAGCATGATGCCGAGTGTTAAAAAAAGTGTGAAAAAACGAATAGATGAACGCATTAGTCAAGTCCTCCCTTGGTACTGCGGACAACGGAACCCTCTACACGCATGGATTGAGCCAACGCAAGGCCAAGTCCTTTTGCCACGGATTCCAACATGTGATGTCCATTCTTACCATAAAGCACGGACACATGTAAATTACACTTGAGTGCCGTGGCGAAAGATTTATAATATTCACGCCATAAATCGCGCTCTTCGCCGGCAATCACAGGAGGCAAGAATTCCTCTCCGCGCCATTCAAGCCATGGTCGACCGGAAATATCCACAGTCACGTCTGCCAAAGCCTCGTCCATGGGCACACGCCCTTGCCCCACACGTGCAATGCCGGCACGATCACCAAGGGCTTGTAAAAGTGCTTGCCCCACACACAGCCCCACATCCTCGGCGCTGTGATGGGCGTCAATATGCGTATCGCCGTCGCAGGTCACGGTCAAATCCATACCCGCCCAAAAGGCTGTGAGGGTGAGCATATGGTCAAGCATGCCCACGCCCGTGTTCACGGCAATGAGCCCTGTACCCTCCACTGTTAAGGCGACGCGAATATCCGTTTCCTTGGTTTTCCGTACTATTTCTGCATAACGCACGTTCATATGCTTTCCTTTTGCTCGGCTTTTACGGCGGAGTCTTGTGCTTTGTTGTCGTCGTGGCCTTCGTGATGTGTTGTGCTTTCTTTCTCTGTCGCGTCCGAATGCTGCCCACCTTTCTCATGCCTATCTGCATCTTCCGCAATATCAGCATCTTCGGATACTTTATGCTTTTTTTTGCCAAAAATCACAGCAATGCCAATGCTTAACTCATAAAGAAGCAGCATAGGTAATGCCATGAGCAATTGGGAAATGACGTCCGGCGGTGTTAATATGGCAGCAACAATAAATATACAAAGAACGGCATAGCGCCGCACACTACGCATGCGTGCTGCCGTCACAATACCAAGGCGCGCCAAGAAAAATGTGAACAGGGGCATTTCAAAAATAAGACCAAAGGCAATAAGCAATTTGAGCGAAAATCCCAAATATTCACTTAAAGACGGCATGGCCGCAATGTCCTCACTGGCAAAGCCCACAAAGAAGGTGAACGCATAGGGAAATACGATAAAAAAGCAAAAACTGGCACCCGTTAGGAAGAAAATGGCCGAAACGCTGGCAATGGGAAGCATGTATTTTTTTTCTTCGTCATACAGCCCAGGCGCTATAAAAGCCCATACTTGGTAAAATAAAAAAGGACTTGCAAGAAATATAGCTGCCACAAGGCCTACTTGCAAATAGACAAAGAAGGCTTCTGGCAGGGCTGTGAAGATGAGCTTTGAGCCTTCAGGCAATGCGGCAATGAGGGGTTTGCACAATTCGGCAAAAAGCTGTTCGGCAAAGCTGTATGTGAGCACAAAGGCGAGCCCTACGGCGATGAAGGAACGCACAAGACGCACGCGCAATTCGTGGAGATGCTCCATGAGCGTCATGCCCTTGGGTGCCTCGTCATGCGTATTCGCTGTGTGTGTCGTGCTCGTCTCCGCATGTTTGTTGATCTTGGTATCATTGGCATTGTGGCTCTCTCTGCCATCTTTATTGCTGTCAGACCCCATGTCATGGCCAGTATCTTCCGCGTCAAAGGGGAAAGAGGCATGAGGCTCGGTGTCCTGTTCAGGAGAGTTGTGCCCTGTGACTTGTTCGTGCTCTTTTGGCAAGGGAGGGAGGCCGCGCTCTTCTCGAGTTTTTTGGGGTGGACGTGGACGCTTTGGGGGCATGGTGAAGTATTCTGGTTCTTTGACGACGATGCTTTCTTCGGAAATGTCGGTATCTGCAGTGCCTGTTGCCATGTTTTCTTCAGCCACATTCTCCTTTGTGACAGACATTCCCTGATCAGATGCTTGCTGTTCGAGCATAACTGCAGCCGCGGTCGTGTTTACTTGCTCTTTGCGCTCTTTTCTGCTGTCTTCATGCGCTCTCTTTTCTTCGCCACTTTTTTCGCTTTTGTCTTCGCCATTTTCGCCGCCATTTTCGCTTGTTTCTTCTCCAGCTTCTTTTTCGCCTTCTTTATTGCTGACAGGCAGGGGCACTTGTCCTTGTTCTTGCAGGATTTCTTGCACAGCTTCACTTTCATGTTTGTCGTTCTCCGATGGTATTACTGTCACGGAACTGTGACTTATGTGTGTGGGGCTGCTCATCTGCGCTGTCCTTATCAGCCTGGGGGCTGTCTCTAAATAAATTTTTTTGCGTTTTGCCCCTGCTCCGAGGGCGTCAAACGGTGTTTTTTGCTCAAGTTACGTATGTCTGTATACGCGCCTTTCGC
>CAYJPE010000177.1:0-5971 GCA_964371965.1 uncultured Desulfovibrionaceae bacterium | reverse complement strand
CTTTAATTATTCCTTTTTCCAATACATTAAAAAAAGGAATTCTCAATCTCCGCGTAGGAGAAGTTGCCTTTTGGAATTATTTTATAGTAAGTTTGATGTATGTATGTATATAATATATATTTAATACGTGTTTCCTTAAATATGTATGTGCAGTAGCACTGACTGTTTATGACATCCATTCCCTTTTTACCAATCAAAAAACTTCGTCATATACGCGAACTTATTGGTTTTTTCGAAGGGGGGTGTTGGGGGGAAACTTTTTTTTCCCAAAAAAAGTTTCCCCCCACATGCTTTTAAAAAAATATACATTTAAGGAAACATTACAGCCTGTCAATCATCCTGACTTACGGTAAGGTGATATACATGCGGCATCATGTACATGAGTCCCACTTGTCCAAGTTCCGGCAAGTATTGTGTGGCAACGATAACATTGCCCAGGTTCCACAGGTGTGCGTTGGCGTTTTCTCCGGCGGAAGGTGTGCCGAAGCGTTGTTGCACCATGGCAACGATGGCGTCGGCTTGTGCCTTTGTGGGCGCTGTGTAATCAATTTGCAAGAAGCCGAGAGGTTGCTGGGATTGGGCGGTTTGCAGGCTGTTGTCCCCTTTTTTTTCTTGTGTATTGCCGTAGCAGGCGGCCATTTGGGTGGCGCCGGGGACGCTCTTGGTGAGATCGTAAACATCGCAGACAAAGGCATCGTTTTCGCGTATGCTCTTGACCTTTGAAACGGCGAGTGTGGCACGCATGGCAGCGCGGCGCACACCGTCGGTATTGCTGAGTTCTGCGCCAAAAAGGGTGACGCGGGGCAGGCCTTTGTCGCCATAATGGCTTGCGGCGAGGGAAAGGAGTTCGTCCCTTGCGATGGCATGACCGCGCATGGTGGCGCCGTAGAGGAGCAGGGTGGCTCTTTCTAAGTTTTGGGGCACACCCTTACCCATGTGATAGAGATGACCGAGGCGGGCTTGCGCTTCCACATTATCACTTGTGGCGGCGAGGCTATACCATGCGGCGGCGTGTTGATCGTTTTTGACGACGCCTTCGCCGCGTTCGTAGAGGCGCCCCAGATTATATTGGGCGGCGGCTTGGTTCATGTCTGCCGCTTTGCGAAACCACACGGCGGCACTGTCCACATGGCGTGGGGTGCCGCGGCCTTGTTCGAGCAGGCGGCCTAGATTATACATGCCGTCGGGATTGTTCGTTTCGGCGCTTTTGCGAAACCAGCCGAGGGCTTTTTTGCTGTTGAGGGTGACGCCGTGGCCTTTGTCGTAGAGGAGGCCGAGGCGATTCATGGCGCCGCCGTGGCCTTTTTGTGCCAAGGTGTGCCAAAGGGTGTAGGCTTTGTCGTATTCTTTGGCCTCAAAAGCGCTTATGGCTTCTTGCATTTCTGCAGCCTGTGTGGCGGCCTCCACCTCTGCGGCGGAGAGGGAGGAGACGGGCGATACGTCATGTGCCGGCTGCCCTGCTTGGGGCGCGGTGTCAAAAGAAGGCGGTGTTATGGTTCCCCGTATTTCTTGCTGCAAGGGGTCTTGCGTTTGTGCAGGTATGTTTTCGTACAGCGAAGCCGCCGCCGCATGAGATGTGCCCGCATGAGATGTGTCCGTATGGTCAAGGCGTATGGGGCACAGCATGAGCGTCATCACACACGCCATCAAGGAATATCGCACACATATATGAATAAAAATGCCCATCCATTACCTCCTCGGGCAAGAGAATTGCATAAAGTCAACTTCTTCAAAAGTGCCGGAATATGGGTTTATCATGCCGGCATAGCCTCGCCGTTCCTTCAGTGCCTCTTGGATAAGGGCAGTGTTTACAAAGGGCAGCACGTTTGGAAAGTGGTCTGCAAGTCGATAAAGCACGCGCGCGCCCAATACATCGGCACCCGTAAAGCCGTCTAAGAACTCGCATTGCGGGCTTTCTACGGAGGCGGGATTGCTCAGGTCGATGATTGGTATGCCGCGCTGCGCTATACTTTGCGCAAGTGTGTTGAATAATGGCGACTTCTTTGCTTGAAATGCGGCAAAAACCGGAGGCGCCATGGGCGGCATAAAGAAAATCATATCAACACCGCGTGCCCTGGTATGAAAATATATTTCCGTAAGGATATCAAGTTTTTTTTCACCCACATTTCCATACGTGCTCTTTTGCGCCACGGCAAGAGATTGTTGAAAGCGAAAATCCGGCGGGGCACTGTGTCCCGAGAGGATATGTGTGGCAAAATAGGAGCCGTCCGCACCAAAGCCCGTGCGGTTTTTTTGCGCCATAAAGCCAAACAATGTGTCCTTAAAGGCACCTGTGACAGGAGCAAAAAAATCCTTGGGCGTGAGCACGCCGGAAAAAAACCACAACCACGGCTGTGTGACGCGCTCCCACAATGACAAAGGCGCGTGGGCTGCGGGGGCGGGCGCGTTATGGTCAAACCACCAAAAATCCACACCCACAAGGATGATTTTGGGCGCATGTACGGACAACATGGCCTTAAGAACGTGTTGCAACTCTTCCACGGAGCGCACACTCCCCCCCATATTGACAAAGCTGTTCACAAAACTTGGCTTGGCATAGCTTGCACGCACACCGCTGACCCTGTGAGAACCAAGCACGACGACGACGGGCTTGACGGCATTGTAAAGCGCCAAGGCATAGTCGGCATGCTTGGTGGGCAGGGCGGGGCCGTACAGAACAAGCATGCTTTCGGGCGCAAGGTCGTCTGTGGCCTCGGCAATGCGTGCGGCTGTCGTCACTTGTGCCTCCACGGCTTTTTCCATTCTGCTCTCGCCACTCTGAAAAAGCCAAAACCAGCCGTAGGGAACGCCGATCAAGAACACGAGACACAGTGCCGCCCCCAGTATTGTGAAAAAAAGTTCGAGATAGTGCCGTTCTGCGTGTGTTGTCATGCGTGTTCTCCCTTGCGCATGGTGTTGCGAGTCCCATTGCACATACAGTCAAAAAACATATCAGCCCTCTTGGTGTGCGTGCGCACTTTTTCAACGGCTGTTATTGGGACACGGCAGTATGTGCCTGCTGCGCATGATAGTCGTGCAGCCACTGAGCAAAGTCCTTGTCCTTGGCATCGTGGGGCACATGCACGTCTTGCGGCGCCACGCCTTTGCGGTGCAAACTTGCATACAGGCCGCGCAAGGGTGCCATGTTGGGGTTGGTGCTCGGGGCAAAACGCTTTTTGAGGCGTTCAAAATCGGCGCTTTGAGCCTGTATGGCGCGCAATTCCTCGTGCCTTGCGCGCACTTTTTGTTCGGCGATGTGGGCGATGAGTTTTTCTTTTTCACTTGCTTGCCTGTGCGCATGCCCGTGCCCATTTGCGTGCCCGTGTCTATGCATGTCCGCATGAGACGTCGTGGCGCCATTCCCCATATCGTCCTGCCAACGCTTGTCGCGCAAATAGGTTGCAGGGTAGGGGATATAACGCCCATCGTCTTTTTGCCAGCGGTGTGAATCCATGGCATGACCAATGGCACTGAGCAGGACATCTTGTGGCGGTAACAATCCTTGACGGTGCAGTTGGTTCCATGCTTTGCGGGCATTTTCTTTGCCGCATTTTTTGGGATAGAGAGCGTAGAAGGCTTCGAACGTGCTGTTGCTTGTGCTTTGCGCGCCCTGTGCTTGTGTGTGTTTTTGCTGCATATCCACGGTGCTCTGTGTGGCATGTGGCTTTACGACAGGCTGCGCGACAGGCTGCGCGACGTCGTTTGCAAGCACAGGCTTTGTCACAAGACTCCTTGGCTTATCTGCCTTTTCTGTACAAAAAACACCCCCCCCAAGACCCTCTGCGTGCGCACGCGAAACGCTGTGCTCGTGGTACTGTGTGCCCATGGGTGCCAAGACGACATGCGCCAGCGTGTGATAGACGCTTGTGCCTTCGGGTATGTCGGGGCGCGTGGGAAGGGCTGAGGGCGCGAGGGTGGGCGCGAGGGTAAGCGAGGACGCGCACAAGAGCGCATGGGGGGCTATGGGGGGTTTTTTCTTAAATTCATTAAGATTAAGATTGTAGCCAAAATTTGCCTGCCCCCCAGCCAGATTTTGACTAGCCAGATTTTGACGAGCCAGATTTTGACTAGCCAGATTTTGACGAGCCACGTTTTGCTGTGTTGCCTGAGCCAGAGCTTGCGCCTGAGGACGTGTCTTTTCTTTATGTGTTCTGGCAGAGCATGTTGTGTGCGCGTGAGATAACTGAGTTCGGTCGGCAGTTTTGGTATGCGTGTTTTTGCGCGTATGTGTTGTGGGAGCGTGTGTTGCGCTTGCATGTGATGTGTGTATATAGTGTGGTGAGTGGGGGCGTTTGCCTTGAAATTCGTTTGGGGTCAGCATATGATAGGTGCAGGAGCGGATGGTGCGGCTGCTGTCGTGGCTTACTCTTATGAGTTGGTGTTGTGCGAGTTGGCGCAGGTAGTTTTTGATGCTGGAGACGGAGCAGGAGAGTCGTGTCGCCAGTGTTTTGTGAGAAGGCCAGCAGTGGTCCTTGGTGTCTGCGAAGGCGCAGAGAAGGGCATAGAGTTGTTTTGCGCCTAGGGGCAGTTTTTTTGTTTCAAGAAAGTTTGGCATGATAAATCCGACCACGTGCGCTTTTGCCACATAAGTGTCTGTATGCATATACGTCTCCCCTTGTGAATGTGTGGTATTCTATGGACTTTTACGGTATGGTGTCTTTATTAAGAAACAGCGTCTAAGAAGCATTGAGCAAAAAGATATGCCACCTCAAAAAATACGTCGTCAGGCGGCATTGTCAAGGGAATGTTGTGGTATTTTTTCTTTCCTTGCCTTTCACACTTTTTGAGCGGACTGTCAAGTATGGAGTTTTTCAACAGCCTGATGAACATGCAACGTTTTCTTTCTCTTGTGTTGTACCTTGTTGTGCTTGTCGTGGTGTGGAGTAGTTATGACAGTACGGATGTGCGTATGTGGCTCGAAGTCCACGTGCGCGATGCGAGCCCTCGCGCTATGTTTGTGTATGTATTTATGGTGGCTTTGCTGACGGCTATGGCGGTGCCGCGTCAGTTGTGCAGTTTTTTTGGTGGTTATGCTTTTGGTTTGTGGGAAGGGACGATACTTGCGACGTGTGGCACGGGTATATCGTGTGCTTTGTGTTTTTTGTATGCACGTTTTGTGGGGCAGGCATGGTTGTATGGACGTTTTGCAGATAAGCTTGCATTTTTCGACACATTTTTATGTCAGTCTCCTTTTTATTTGACGCTTGCCGTACGAATTATTCCTTTAGGGAGTAATTTTTTGACAAATTTTTTGGCTGGTATCAGTCGTATTCCTGCTTTGCCTTTTTTGGGTGCTTCTGTGTTGGGTTTTGTGGTACAAAATTTTATTTTCGCACTTATGGGGAGTGGCGTACAGGTGGAGGGTGGGTTGAGCACATTGTTAAGTGTTGTGCTTTATGTGTTTTCGTTAAGCTTAGGGTACTGGATTTATAGGCGATATAGAAAGCAGTGATGTATGTGTGGTTGTATTTTGCCAGTGTGTGCTGTGAGTGAGTAAGTGTTTGTGCTGTGTGCGTTTGTGTGTGCTGTGTGCGTTTGTACGATTTTGGACGATTTCACGATATTCATCTTTTTCCCTCTCACCCCCCATTTTCGTTGACAAAAGCTTTTTTTCTTATGCACACGTACTAAAGTACGCTTACGCAGAAAAAAAACTTTTGCCTCGTGAGAGGAAAAAATCTGAGAATATACGCGAAATCGTCCAAAAAAGTCACATTCATACTTTTTGTACGCACTTCGTGCTTAACAAAAAGAGAACCCTACGGGTAAGAACGGTACGGATACAACAAACAGTCCGTACCAATTCTCCCATACACGTAAAATAAAAATTTAGGGAAACGCTGATTAAATAGAATTTTTGTTCTCTAACAGTGTTTGTGCTGTGTGCGTTTGTGTGTGCTGTGTGCGTTTGTACGATTTTGGACGATTTCACGATATTCATCTTTTTCCCTCTCACCCCCCATTTTCGTTG
>CAYJPE010000176.1:0-6028 GCA_964371965.1 uncultured Desulfovibrionaceae bacterium | reverse complement strand
TTTCAATAAATTGAAAAGAGGAATCCCCAATCACTGAGATAGGAGAAGTTCCTTTTCTGGAATTAGCGTATAATAGGTTTTATATAGGTTTTTACTTAATCAGTGCTTCCGTAAATTTCATGTTATGAAAGTTGCTTTCTCCACGTTTTCACGAGAGCCAGTGCCTCGTCTGGGCTGAGCATGCTGACATCACAGGCTTTAAGCGCTTTGAGCACGGGGTGCGGGCGTTTTTTGTCGCCGCTTCCTTCGGCTGGCGGGGTAAAGCCCGGCAAAAGGTTTGGTTGCACGGTGAGTCTGGGTTGATTTTTACGTCCGCCTTCCAATTCTGCCAGTATTTCCCTGGCTCTTTGCACAACGGATAAGGGAACGCCGGCAAGCCGTGCCACTTCAACGCCATAGCTTCTGTCGGACGGGCCGGGCACAAGGCGATGGAGAAAAATAATTTGCCCGCCCTGTTCGCAGATGGAGATGCTCATGGTGAAGACGCGCGCCAGTGCGCCTTCAAGGACAGTGAGTTCGTGATAATGTGTCGCAAAAAGTGTTCTGAGCGAACCTTGACAGCGTTTGCACAATTCTTCGACGACGGCCCATGCCAAGGCAACGCCGTCGTAGGTGCTGGTGCCGCGTCCGATTTCATCAAGGATAACAAGACTTTTTTTTGTTGATTGACGCAAGATGCGTGCGGTTTCCATCATTTCCACCATAAAGGTGCTTTGTCCGCCCGCAAGATTGTCTGATGCGCCTACGCGGGAAAAAATTCTGTCGACAGTGCCCATGCGCACAAGACTTGCCGGCACATATGAGCCCATTTGCGCCAAAAGGCAGATGAGGGCTGTTTGACGTAGTATGGTAGATTTGCCTGCCATATTGGGGCCTGTGAGCAGGCAAAGGCGCCTTTTGTCATCAAAATAAAAGTCGTTGGCAACAAAGTTGGCATTGCCCACAATGGCTTCCACCACAGGGTGACGCCCTTCCTGAATGTAGAGATTGTTGCCCTCTTCAAATTGCGGCGCTGTCCAGGCGTTTTGGAGAGCCACATGGGCAAGGCATTGCCAATAGTCGAGTTGGGCAATGCTGTAAGCAGAAAATAAAATACGTTGACGTTGCTGAGCCATATGCTCTCGAATGGCCTGAAAGAGTTCGTACTCTAAGGTTTTTCGCTTATCTGCCGCGTGTAAAATCTGTTCTTCCAGCGCATTAAGGCGTTCTGTCGTAAAGCGCTCGGCATTGGCAAGGCTTTGGCGACGCATGAAATGCTGAGGGATGTCGGCATTGCCGTGGGCTGCCCGCGACAGTTCAAAATAATAGCCAAACACACGATTAAAGCCCAATTTCAACTTGCTGAGGCCAGTGCTTTGTTGTTCTTCTTCCAGCATTGCCTGCAACTTTTGTTCGCCGTGTTCCGCAAGATCCATGAGGGCGTCCAGTTCCTTGTGATAGCCCTGCTTGAAAAGGCCGCCATCGGTGATGAGGTTTGGTGGCGCGTCCACAAAGGCGGACTGCAAAAGCTCGGCGCAGTCCTCAAGGCCATCCCAATGTGCCACAAGATTTTTTAAGCCAGCGGGCAGATCTTCCATATGCCCTTGCAAGGGTGCAAGAACGTGGGGCAATGTGGTGAGGCTGTTGCGCAAAGAGATATAATCCCGAGGATTGGCACGCCCAAGGTGGATTCGTGTGGAAATGCGTTCAAGATCCAAAATACTTTTGAGCGTACCACGCAATTCTCGTACCATGTCTGGTTTTTGGAAAAAGAAGGTAACAATGTCTTGGTGTTTTATGATATCTGCCGCTTCGCGCCACGGGTGGCGTAGCCTGTCTTCCAAAAGTCTGCCGCCCATGGGGGTGAGGCAGTGGTCGAGTATATGCCAGAGCGTACCTGCGCCCTTACGTCCGTTAAGGCGCACAAATATTTCGAGATTACGCTCCGTCACATCATCGATGATGAGGTGCTTGTTCAGGTCGAGGGGAGTAAAGGCTTGGAGGTGCCGAATATCACAGCGCTGCACTTGCTGCAAGTAAACAAGAAGCGCACCGCAGGCACGTACAAGCTCGGCTTTATTATGTAAGCCAAGGGCTGCCAACTCTTGCACCCCTTGAGCCTCTTGGAGGAGGCGAACGGCCGTATCGTGTTCAAAGTGACTGCGTGTGGGCACGCGTATGAGTTGCACACCTTCGAGCAAGATATCCTTGGGGGAGTTGAGGCTGTCGGGGATAAGCATTTCCCGCGGCGCAATTTTTTGTGCCCATTGCCATAATTCGGCAGAATTTTTGCTTGTAAGGCCTGTCCACATGCCTGTGGACACATCAACAAAGGCAAGCGCGCCGCCAGTGCCTGACGCATTGTCAGGTTTGCCGGACTGTGTACCCTGCGGCATATAAAGTGCCGCGAGGTAGTTGTGTTCTTTCGCTTCAAGAATATCGTCATCCACAACAGTGCCCGGCGTGTTAACACGAACGACTTCTCTTTTTACGAGGCCTTTGCTGGTCTTAGGGTCTTCGACTTGTTCGCACAAGGCGACGTGATAGCCTTTTTCGACGAGTTGGTTAATGTAATTTTGTGAAGCATGCCACGGGACGCCGCACATAGGCACAGGGGACTCGCTTTCTTTGTGGCGGCTTGTGAGGGCAATTTGCAGTTCTTGGGCGGCAGTGATGGCGTCTTCGTAGAAGAGTTCGTAGAAATCGCCCATACGGTAAAAGAGGAGTGTGTCGGGATATTGCGCTTTGATGGCCTGATATTGCGCAAACATGGGTGTCAATTTGGGTGTGGGCTTAGGCGAATTTTTTGCATTGCTGGTTTTTGAAGAAGATTGTTCTTTGTCCAACATGGGAACTCTCCAAAAAAGCGCACTCCTCAAAATACGGATGTACATGGCGGAGGAGTGCGCGTAGGAAGTTGTCAGTTATTTTTTGGCAAGATCCGGAGCTTGAGCTTCCTCGTTTTGGGAAACATGTTCTTTCTGTTCTTCGTCTATTTGGGGCTCTTCTTGCGTCGGTGAACAGTCTTTACAGTCTTGAGCGTTGTGCTCGACCGTGTGTTCTTCTTCCGTCGCACTTTCTTCCTTGCGCTGTGCCGCAGCGAGTGCTTCTTGTTCTTCTTTTTCTTCTTGGTCAGAGTCCACAAGATCCTGTACTGCCTCTGCAAGAGCCAATCGTTCTTGTTCGGCTTTTTCTTGTTCGGCGCGCATCATGACGATTTCTTTTTCAAGGGCACGTACACGCCACGTGGCTCTCATGTGTTTTGCAGAAAGATGCATTTTATCCCAAACAAGGGCAAGGAGGGCGATGAGTGCGCCAAGAACAAAGGCTCCAAGCACCAAGAGGTAGAAAGGCAATGGGATAGATTGCATGGGTTCGATAACGAACAGATTAAGATTTAAAGCCATTTCTGTGGAGAGCAGCGCTTGATTTTGGAAGAAAAACACCATGCTCACAAAGAAAAGGGCGACAAGTAATAATACCTTCAAATAACGCATACCGTAGCCTCCTCATGCTTTCAGGGAAAGTCTTTCGAAATAAGGTTTGAGTGCAGTATAGGTGGCGTCTAGGTGCTCCGGCACCACGCGCACTTCATCCATAACAGCCATAAAAGAAGAATCGCCATTCCAACGCGGTACCAAGTGAAAGTGCAAATGCTCCCGAATACCCGCTCCGGCAGCTTCACCGATATTCAAACCTACATTGATGCCTTGGCACTGAAAACGTTCCTGCAATATCCGTGTGCATTCTTGCAAAAGCGTCATCATCTCGTAGCTTTCTTCCTTGTATAATTGTGTAAAATCCATAAGATGTCTGTAAGGAGTGACCATAAGATGCCCGTTACTGTAAGGGTATTTGTTCATAATAACAAAGCAACTTGTCCCGCGATAAAGGACGTGACGCTCTTGATCCTCATGGCCTTCTTTGGGTAAACAAAAGACACAAGTATCGGGTTTTTCACCCAAAATATATGATAAGCGCCACGGTGCCCACAAGACTTTCATACGCAAAAAACTCCTTAAGTCCGCTCGAAGCAATAACTCACGAACCTATGTACAACTTTTTTGGCGCATAATCAAGCCTGAAAATACAGGAAAGAGCCCTCTCTTGAAAGATTTTTTGTGGACAAATGACGAACAAATAGGAGTTACGCATATCTCTTTTTTGGGGGAGGGGATTTTTTCGGACAATACTGAGCAATTATTTTTTTTGAGGGGGGGGCAGGGGAATGTTCTCCTTAGTAAATGACAGGTGCCAAAATCCATAAGTCTCCTCTTTTGCCTTCAAGCGCCCGTCATCTCTTCAACCTCCTGTAATTCTTTTTTTTAGTAAATTGAAAAGGGGGATCTTCCATCTGGCAGGATATGAGCAATGGAGTCAAGGCAGGAAGGGTCGCCAAGGTGCGAACGGAAGAAAATGCCTTGTAAGGGGAAGAAGAAAGCGTAAAAAAACAGGCAAGATATTCATAAAAGATACCTTGCCTGTTTTTCTTTTTTACTTCAAAAATGGCTCAACAGTCTGTTATGAGCCTGTTTGTATTTGCTGCAACTTCGGCAAACTTTTTACAAATTGTAAAGCCATGCGCAACTGATTATCCCGTGCCAGTTGTTCAGCGGCTTCTTTGCGACCTTTACTCTCATTCGATGTACTGCTCTGATCGGCATTGTGTTTTTTCTCTTCATCACTTTCAAGGTGACGATCGAGATCTTTTTCGCGCACTATATTGCGCGAGTTTTCTTTGTCGTCTGAAGGTTGTTCAAAAGGAATTTCAAGATCTGGCTTTATACCCTCTGCCTGGATGGAATGCCCATTGGGGGTATAGTAGAGTGCGATAGTGAGTTTTAAGCCTGACCCGTCGGCAAGGGGGATGATATTTTGTACGGAGCCTTTGCCAAAGGTTCTTTCGCCTAAGATGATAGCACGCTTGTGGTCACGAAGTGCGCCGGCCACAATTTCCGACGCAGAAGCAGAGCCAGCGTTTACGAGAACCACAAGTGGAACAAGCACGTCACTTTTTTGTTTTTTAGCTGAAAATTCGTGATGAGTTGATCTATTGCGCCCCTTGATAGAGACTATTTGGCCGCGCTCAAGAAAAGTGTCTGCAACGCTTACGGCTTCGTCCACGAGGCCACCTGGATTATTGCGCATGTCAAGGACAATACCTTTAATGCCATTTTTTTGGGCTTTTTCAAGTGCTTCATGCAAATCGTCTGTGGTGCGTTCGGAAAAGCGTGTTAAGCGCAGCCAATGATAGCCTTCTTCAAGTTCGCGCATTTTGACACTTATGAGGGGAATGGAGTCGCGTGTTATGCGTAGTGTTTGGGGTGTGTTTGAGTTAAGGTGCAGTATACTCAGCTCCACTTCGGTACCCTTAGGGCCGCGGATTTTTGAGACAACTTCTTGCAAGGAGAGTTCTTGGGTGGGGGCACCATCTATGCTGAGAATAATGTCGCCCGGTTGTACGCCCGCACGAAAGGCCGGTGTGTCTTCAATGGGGGAGACAACGGTGACTTGACCGTTTTCTGAGGAAATTTCAATGCCTACGCCGGAAAATTCGCCAGAAGTTGTTTCTTGCATTTTTTCGTATTCATCTTGGTTCATAAAAGTTGAATGGGGATCGAGACCTTCAAGCATTCCTTTCATGGCACCGTCAATCAGTTCTTTGAGCGCGGGTTCTTCCACGTAGTGGCTTTCAACAAGTTCAAGAACGCGACTAAAACGCTTGAGAGATTCGTATTTACTCTCTTCTGCGGCAGATGGTTGTGCAATAATACACAGGATGAAAAAGCTTAAGGGCACGAGTGTCCGATAAAGTAAAGAGCGCATACGCCTCCTCCGGTGGGGAATAATTTGATTGGGCAGTATAGGGCGTTTTTCAAAAAAATGCAAGAAGGGTAAATGACGCTTTTTGGCTTGACACACGGCATGCTCATTTTATTTTTTTGTGGGGGAGGAAGGAAAAAACTTTTGCTAGGGGCTGTTTCTAAGGAAACACTGATTAAATAAAAATATATATAAAATATTCTATAAAACAACTCCGGAAAGCAAC
>CAYJPE010000175.1:0-6057 GCA_964371965.1 uncultured Desulfovibrionaceae bacterium | reverse complement strand
CGTTCCCCACGGTGTAAAGCCCGGTGTTTGTAAGGAGTTTTCATGGGATTTTTTTCTGCCATAAAGAAAATATTTACCGGTGCTGACGGTACAGCCGAAAGCAGTGCGCCAGAAAGCAGTGTGCCAGAAAGCAGTGATATTGGCGACAGTACCCCTGCGCAAGCACAGGAAGAAAGTCATATACAGGATGAGCAGCACGGCATTGCTGCACAGCAGGACGCCATACACCCTGTGCAGCCTCACACAGACGAGCGCGCCACGCCCAAGGCAGAACGTGTCGCGCCCGCGCCGGTTTCCGCTCCCGCACAAGCTCCTGTACAAACTTCCGTACAAGCTCCACCACCCGCACTCACAGACGGCCTCTCACCCGACGAGCACACCGCGCTCACCGTCGCCTTGCGCCAAGCAGAACCGCGCCTGTCCGCATGGCTTGCCGTGGTGCTCGAAGGTATCGTGGAAACATCGCCTCTGCTCTGGCAGCGCCTGCGCGCCCTTTTGCGTTCACTCGAAGCGCCGCAGAACGAAGCCGATGCCTTTGTGGAGGATTTTCGCGCATGGATTGAGCGCATGGAATATCGCTTTGTGGAGGAATTTCGCTCAGAACTGCAATATCGCCTCGCCCTCGCCTTGGAATTGGAAGACGAGGAGGACGAACGCAATCGCCTCTTTATTAAGCTCAGCGACGGTCTTGCCCGCACACGGGAACAGTTTACGCGCAAGCTTGATGTGCTCTTTGCCAGCCACAGCGCCTTGAACGACGATTTTTGGGACGACTTGGAAGAGCTTTTCATCACTGCCGACGTGGGGGTGGAGCCGAGCCTTGCCCTTATTCAGCGCCTTAAAGACGGCGTGCGCCAAAAAAACATTACGGAGCCAGAAGACGTGCGCCTTGTGCTGCAAGAAGTACTTGAGGATGTTTTCCACGTGCCACGCCGTATAAGTGCCTTTAACGCGCCGGAAGTCATTCTCATGATTGGCGTCAACGGTGTGGGCAAAACAACGACCATTGCAAAACTTGCCCACAGGGATCGCATGCAGGGCAAAAAAGTCCTCATTGCCGCGGCGGATACTTTTCGCGCCGCCGCCACAGAGCAACTTGCCATTTGGGCGGAGCGTGTGGGCGCCGATTTTCACGGCAAAAAGGCCGGTGCCGATCCTGCCGCCGTGGCCTTTGAGGCCATGGATATGGCTTTGGCGCAGGGGCATGACGTCATTTATATTGATACGGCGGGTCGCCTCCAAACAAAGACGAATCTCATGGAAGAGCTGAAAAAAATACGCCAAGTGATTGGCAAGAAGCACGAGGGTTCGCCGCACCGCACCATACTTGTCATCGATGCCACCACAGGGCAAAATGCCCTTTCGCAGACAAAATTGTTTAAAGATGCCGCAGGTGTCAATGAACTCATCTTAAGCAAGCTCGACGGTACCGCCAAGGGGGGTGTGGCCATTGCCGTGGCCATGAATTACGCCCTGCCCATCACCTATGTGGGTCTTGGCGAGAAGCTTGAGGACTTGCGCCCATTTTATGGCAAGGACTTTGCATACGCACTCCTAGGAAATGAAGCCATGTCGGAAAGCTGACGTGGCTTTTATAGAGAGGTGCTGACAGGAAAGCGTCAGTGCTTCGGTAGGAAAGGCGTAACAAGACAGTCCCTTAAATAAGCTGTAGGGGTTGTTATGTGGCGGATTGTGTGCTGTGTACGCATGGGATAACAATGCCGCCTGCAATGGCAGTGAAAAAAACACACGAACATATGTCCGTATTGAGATGGCGCCTTGCATCCTGGATGCATTTCTGTTGTCATGCACGTTTTTTTCACTGCCTTGCACCCTTGTACGCGGGCTTTGCTTATGGCGTCGCCTTAGTCGGCAAAATGCTCTTGCTTCGTCAGACCTTCAGACTTGACACGCTCTAACAGCTCGGAAAACGTACCTTTGACATGTTCGCGTATATCACCCGCCACAATGAGCAGAAGGGCATCGTCGCCGGGCTTGCACTCCCCTTCCACGGTTTCATTGACGATGGCAAAGATGCCCGGCCTTTGCTCCAGCTCACGGCAAATGGCGTCAATTTTTTGCTTATTTGCGCCAAGGGTGATGGAGGCCACGCTTTGCCTATCCTTGCGCGACCATGAGCGCACAATACCATTGTGTATGAGCATCATGCCCACATTGTCCGCAAAGCCGGGACGTTGTTTCAATTCGGTGATGGCTTTGTTAATATCCATTTTTTCTCCTTATGTTTGAGAGGTGACTCATGCCTTTGTTTGCCAATCTTCTTGCCAAGCTCCCCGAGAGTATAGAAACTCGCATGAGTTCGCAAGGCTATGCTTTGTGGATTAGCTGGCAGACAGACATTGACCCCATTCTCACCCAGACACTGCAAAACTATGGCGGCATGTTTATTGTCAGCGATCGTGAGCAGTCTTTGTGGTATTTCTTTAATACCGATGTTTTTTTGGCTCTTGCGCGCATATCGGTATGGGCGCGCTTCAATCCGCTTGCGGCCACCATTCAGCTTTTGCCCGCGCGCCTGCGCCTTGGTCTTTCTCTCGAAACGACCATAGACGTGGACATGTCTTTTGAAAAGCAAGAAGTGCTCGTCAACGACAAGCTTGAAGTGTGGATTCACCCAAAGACATACGAAAAAACAAATATTTTTCCGGGACTCACCTTCACGCCCGTGCAGCAAAAGCAGGGTATGGCGCATGCCAGATGGCAAACCATGGAGGCTGACCCGCGCCTTCCGTACTCGTCCACCCTTGGCTGGTATGCCCTCTTGCGCCCCTTGGGCAATCAGCTCGACAAGAGTTTTCAGGCCGCATGGCCCCACATGCAACAAGGCATTGTGGACTCCCTTAAGCAGCAAAAGCTCAAATTTCTTGTGCAAGACCAGTTCATTATGGTGTCGGTGGATAACTTACTCTTGTTGCGCAGTTGGCTCAGGGAGCTTTTGCTTGCGGCAAAAAATATTAAGGAAACGGAACACGAACACTACTGGCCCTATGTGAGTGTTATTGTTGACCGCAAGGGCATGAACTTTAATGCTGACTTGCACAAAAAAGTGGGGCTGCAATGGGACAGACTCAGCGCCGACTTGCCCTACATAAGCTATCGCAATGCCTACTTGCTTGGCAAGGGTTTTATTATTCAGGACATACGCTTTTCTGACTCCCTTGCGGATATGGATAGCTGGTGCTCCATATTGCTGGATGAGGGGGGCGACAAGGCTCAGTCCATCCCTGTGCTTATGCCAAACCAATTCACCGGCGGCGACGGCAAGTGCTGCTTTTTTTGCGGCATAAATACCCACACAACCGAAGACTGCCCCACCAATGCCGCTATACATCTTTTGCAGCCCACATCGGTGGTGCAAGCGGGCATGAGTCTTGAAAAAATCAACGAAAGCTTTCGCGCCCTTGAAAAAAGAGTTTCCAAAAAAGGCCTTGAAGCCTATCCGGAAGTATTGGAGCAAGCAGACACCCCTTCGCTCTTGTTGCAGGAAATTTTTGACATCAATGTCATGTCCCAAGTGCGCATTATGCAGCACATGTGGCTCACCAAGGGACGTGACCTTGGTAAGGTCATGGATCCCACCATGCCCGAAAGAGACGAAGGCCCCGTGTGGGAATTGTATGATCGCTTTATCAAAGCAACGTCTGAAGAACTCCTTGAGATTGAAAGAGACATTCAAGCAGCCATCACACGCAATCCTCGCGACACGCACTTACGCACGCTTCTTGGCTTTTTGCACGTGCGGCGCGCCAAGTTCAACAGCGCTCTCACCGCCTTTAAAGAAGGCGCCACCCTCACCACAAGCTCCGCCCTGCAAGCATGGAACGAATACTTGCAAGCACGCATTGCAGAAGTGGAAGGCCAATATGTCAATGCCGTGGCACAATACGAACAAGTGCAGCGCGTTATCCCCCATTGGCGCGAGCTTGAGTACCGCCGCATCGTATGCAAAGTAAAAATGGGCTTTGCCGAGCAAGTGCTCAACCAAATTTCTAAGCTCATACACGATGACCCCACGTACTTTAACCGTTGTCTCATCGACCCCGAACTCGGGCGCGGGCAAATCCTTATTCTTTCACACTTGCAACCGCTCTGGCAAGCCGCAGAAAAGGCCGCCAAGGACGAACAAGAAAACATTCGCCTCTTAAGCGAACGCATCCGCGTCTGGTTCCCCATTTATCACCCAAGCTATCACATCTTGCATTCGCAACTGACAGAAATACAGAACCTTGCCGACACACAAAGCTATGTCTCCTTTTTGCAAGTGGTCAAACGCCGCCCCGTGTGCGAAAAAGAAGTGGGCGAGTATATTCAGCGCCAAGTGGAAGAACTACGCGAAAGATATCAAAACTATCTTAATAACTTACAAATGATTCGCGATGAAGCCTCATGGTTCCCCTTCCCCAAAATATTACGGGAATTCAGCCGCGAATTTAACGAGGCCGCCAACGCCCTCAACTGGGCCTTCGCCTCCAACTTTGAAGAAGCAGAAGTCTTTCAAAAAGCCCTTGAAGACACAGACGAAGTAGAAAAACTCTTGCGCTCATTGCGTAAGAAACTCAATTTTTTACGTGCCGTGCGCGACGGAACACTCTATTCACTCACCTTCCTCAAAACATTTATGTGGATAGAGATCGTCGGCATTCTCATATGCTTCCTCGGCATTCCGGCACTCATCTACTTTGGCGATGACATAGGGCTCGGCTTTATCAAAAGAACGCTCGCGCTCCAGCAATGGGAAATTCAAAAAGTCTTGTTTGCCATCATAACCGTCATTTCCTTGGGACTTGCCGCCTTGCGCTCCACCATTATCTTTGACAAAAGGCGCGACAAGCTCCTCGAAGATGCCAAACTGCAACGGGAAAAACTGCAAAATGCGCGGCTCAACAGAATTCGCAAACGCAGAAAGGCCGAAGCCGACAAACTGGCTGCCGAGCGCCGGCGGGCAGAAATGGCAGCACAACGCAAACGCATGCGTGATTAAGAGCTTGTCTGTAAGTACGCGGAGCGTGCGCCGAGAACAAGGGAAAACACATGACAACGAAGTTGTCGGCTGTGAAACGCTTATTTTACGGATAAGCTCTGAGTCCTTTTGAAAGACATGTGGGTAACAGCCCGACTTTATACGAGATTATGCGTTCCTTGATGCAAAAGGGCCTGCACCCCTAAGGCATAGCCAAAAATACCAAAGCCCGCTATAACGCCCACAACATGCCTGCCCATGAGGCTTTGTTGGCGCAGGGGCTCCTCCCTCGCCCAAATATTGCTTACATGCACTTCGACGCAAGGTATATCAATCCATGCAAGGCAATCTGCCAAGGCGAGGCTTGTGTGGGTATAGGCGCCTGCATTGAGCACGATACCGTCAATAGGCGCAGGGGGCGTTGGAAAATCTGACGCATTTGGGGGGGTATCGGAGAAAGCACTGCCTTGTGATGCCACGCGTGCGTGGTAGACTTTTTCCAATTTGTCAATGAGCGCACCTTCACTGTTAGATTGAAAAAATGAAAGTTGCACCCGTTGCGGCAAGAGCTTTTCCACAAGATGAGGAATATCTTCCAATCCTTCTGTTCCATAGATATGCGGTTGACGCAGTCCCAATGCTTTGAGGTTGGGGCCATTCATGATGAGAATATGTGGTTTTGACATGTTGTTTTCCATTTTTTGGGGTCTGCCATGGTCACTTTTATGGAAGTAAACCTTAAATACCTTTGCACCTCATGGTTATGACATATTGTCGCGCAGTATGTGATCCACAGCATGTTCAAAGTCTTGCCATGTGTCCATACTCGCAAGGGCTGACGCAAGGTCTTCCAGGTGCTCTGTGCTTGTGATATGCTGAAGCTTTTCAATAAGCGCTGTGTCTGCCGAACCCCATTGTAAACTTGCAAACTTTAAAAGCATACTGTGCATGCCTTGTGCGTGCCCTTCCACGCGAGATTGCTGCACCAAATCTTGTGCCAAATCTTGTGCCAAATCTTGTGCCAAATCTTGTGCCAAATCTTGTGCCAAATCTTGTGCTAGTTGATGAGCTGACTC
>CAYJPE010000174.1:0-6097 GCA_964371965.1 uncultured Desulfovibrionaceae bacterium | reverse complement strand
CCCACACCCCCTCCTTCCCCTTTCAAAACGCGCTTACTGCTTACTCCTTCCACTTGCATGCTAATATATTGTTATATAGGATAATATAGAGTGCTGAGACAAGTTGGAAGTATGTTTATTGAAATAAAAAATGCCAGCAAAATCTGACGCAAAACCCGCCTCAATAAGGGCGAAATGACACATGTAACGACAAAGCTTCAAAAGAAAATACTTGACAAACGCAACACCCCCACAAAATATACAAAAATTGTCGCTTGACCAATGCGCTATCTTTTGGTCAAATGGCTCACGTGTTACTTGAGAAAGCACTGATTTAATACCTTTTTACCTTTTTGTTGTTGCAAACGCACTGCTGCAAAAACTTTGATACGTTCACGTAATATCACACATTTTTGCAGTGCGGCTGTCTTGCTGAAGGGTGTACCGGGCACACATCAACGCTTCTCGCAAATGTCTAAACAAAGGAAATCACATGAATAAACACTTACTCATCGCTTTCTTCTGCTGCTTCAGCCTTGTGAGTCTGACTTTTTTTGCACACAATGCTCATGCACAAAGACTCGAACTCCCCGAACCGAACAAAAGTGGCGGCATGCCCCTCATGGAAGCCTTGTCGAAAAGGCACACACAACGCTCCATGAGTGATGAGGCTTTAAGTCATCAAGACATCGCCAATATTTTATGGGCCGCATGGGGCATCAACCGTGAAGATGGCAAGCGTACCATCCCCACCGGCAGAAACAAGCAAAATGCTGCTGTTTACGTCATTATGGAAGGTGGCATCTGGATTTATAATGCCGAAAACAACCTCATTCATCGTATCTTGGAAAAAGATATGAGTGATATTGTCGGCGCCTCCTTTGTTCTTGCTTTGGCGGCAGAAAATACAGAGTATGGCAAGTTCCACGTGGGCTCCATGTATCAAAATGTGGGACTCTATTGCGCATCGGCAGGCCTTGCCAATGTGGTCAAAGCATCGGGAGCCAAAAAAGTACAAGAAATTATGGCACCGTATCTTCCCACAAACTATACGGTCATGATATTGCAAGAAGTAGGTAAACCTCAATAATATCTGCTATATATAAAGTATCGAACGCCGTATAACAGGCTGTTGCAAAAGACCATTTTGGCAGTCCGCTCAAAAAGTGTCAGAGCAACGCGTATGAAATATATAAGCGATGTGGCTTTTTATCGCTGACGAAGCACATTGCACTTTGTCAACGGACTGATAAGGGAACAGCCCTCACAAAAGCTGTTCCTCAACACATATCTCATCGTCATGTAAACTTCTTTGATAAAAAAAAGCACAAACAAGACACACGAATCTCAGAAAAATGCCCATGAAAGCATAAGTACATAAGTCGAATGCGTACACCGTAAAAAGATGAGTACCTCTGTGCGGCTTCACGATACAATAACAATGGAGAGCATATGACCTTTCGTAATCCCCCTCCTTCGTATTTTTTATACTTTGGTGCAGGTTTTATTGTTGTTGTACTATTCATTTGGCTCTTTTACATGCACGTGAACAAGGAACTTATAGCCACAGAAGTCGCAAATGTCAGCCTCGCTGCCAACCAGCAACAGGCAGCCATCAATGCTTCTGTGCTGGGACATGCAAGTGCTTTAAAAAGAATGCCCACAACCTTGCAAATTATTTGGCACGACAAAGACGTTCTTACAAATTATTTACAAAATTTTGAAAAAACGCTCGGCGTTGATAATGTCATACTTGCAGACACTCACGGTATAGGACAGCTCTCCAACCTCAACAAAGTGGATGTTACAGAGAATAAAGCCTTCCAAGCAGCCCTTGAAGGAAAGACCCACGTGACCGCGCCCTTTTTTTCCAAGTATACGGGCAAAGAAGTTATCGCTGCCGCAACCCCCATGCAGTCCGACGATGCGATTACCGGTGCGGTCATCATCGAATTCCCTCTTGAATATATCAAAAAAACATTCATTTCCATTGTGGACCAAGCGGATGCAACAGGCTATTCCCTCCTTGTAGACAAGCATGGTAACGTCCTTGCAAGTACACATCAAAAAGATAAGTACTTCATCCCCTTTCAAAATGACACATTTGAAAACGGCCTCACATATAAAGAACATTTACAACAACTTGTCGACAGCGCTTCAAAAACTGTAAGCTCCATTCTTCACAGCGACACCGAATCGCGCATTCTGGAATTTCGTCCCATCAAGCTCAATGACTGGAGTGTGATTGTCGTTTCCGATGACGTATCAAGCACGCTCATTCGCACCATTTCCGAAGGCATTAAATACCTTCTTGTGGGTATAGTCCTTTCTTTTTGTTTTTTCTTGGCAGTCACCATGTATTTACGCCACAAAGGCGTCAAAGATATTGAAAAAGTAGCATTTTACGACGAACTGACAGGATTGCCCAATCTTGTATATTTTAAAGAAAAAGTTAAAGTTTTCCTTAAGGAACATCCAGACGTGCAGTTTGCCATGCAAAAAATGGATATTAAAAATTTTAAAGCCATAAATGAAATGTTTGGCCATGAGGTCGGCAATCTTGTCATCCAAACACTGGCAAAAACCATTCTTGCTTCGGATGATGAAACCTTCATTTGTGCGCGGGTAGACGCCGACGAATTTATCATTTTTTCTAAAAATGCGTCATTGGCTCAAGACAAAAAATCCAAAGAAGCGCATGAAGCGCACTTTAAATCCTTGATTCCCGAACTTGCCGAACACGAATTTGTCTTTCGATATGGTCGCTATGTGGTGGAAAATAATGCTGATGACATCATGGAAATTATCAACAAAACAAATATGGCACATCGTATGGCCAAAATGAATAAAGAACATAAAATCTACGAATATGACGAAAACTACAAAAAGCGCATCTTACGCATGGCAGAAATTACCAATAAACGTAAAAATGCTATCAAAAACAATGAGTTTAAAGTATATCTTCAACCAAAAATGAATATTTTTGCAGAGAAAATCTGCGGCGCCGAAGCCTTGGTACGCTGGATAGAACCTGACGGCACAATGATTTATCCGAACGAATTCATACCATTGTTTGAACAAAATGGCTTTATTGTAAATGTTGACATGTACATACTGACACGTGTATGCCGACAAATAAAGGTATGGCTACAGGCAGGCTATGCACCTGTGCCCATTTCGGTCAATTTTTCACGCATGCACCTCCAAAACGCAAACTTTGTTCAAGATCTCAAAAATGTGTGTGACTCCTATGGTGATATTCGACAATATATAGAAGTTGAGCTTACCGAGTCTGCTGCCACCGAAAATGTGGACGAACTTGAAAGAATACTGAATGAACTGCACGAGGCCGGCTTTTCCGTAGCCATTGACGACTTTGGTGCCGGCTATTCTTCCTTGGGCATGCTTAAAAACTTTACCGTGGATTGCCTCAAACTTGACAAAAGCTTTTTTGATGAACATGAAGGCGATACGCGGGGTAACATCGTGGTACGCAATATCATTCGTATAGCAAAAACTCTCGGCATGAAAATTGTTGCCGAAGGCATTGAAACAGCAGAACAGGTGGAATTTCTCAAAAGTGTCCAATGCGAAATAGTGCAAGGCTATTATTACGGAAAACCCATGCCTTTATCTGAATTTGAGCAATCTTACATGGGAGAATACGATGCAACTCTACAATAAACTTCCTACGCTTTGCAGTTGGCTCAAAGAACACAGAACATTCCCTTTAGAGCAGTTAAAAAAAATCCCTTTTTTTATTATGCCCTTTGTGCTTGGCAGTTGCGTTGTGCTCCTTGCCTTCTTTGCTTTTAACAAGAGCATCAACAACAAGCTGGATATTACGGATAGAGAAAATATCAGTACCATCACCACGCAAGAACAAGTGGCACTCAACAGATTAATTCGTAATATCACCATTTCCTTGATCACAATTGCCAAAGACCTCCAGGCGCTTGCCGCAACGCCTGAGAAGCAAATGACATTCTTGACAAACCTTGAAAAAAACCACTCATCCACACTCATTCTCATGGCAAATGCTCAAGGCAAAGCCACACGCTCCTCACAAGAAATCGTTGACGTGAGTACGTCCACTGTTTTTTTAGAAGCCATGAAGGGGAAAATTACTGCCACAGAAATCCACACTTCTCGAGTCACAGCACATGATGTGGTGACAATAGGCGTGCCCATGCGACACGGCGACACGGTCACAGGCGCACTCATCATAGAATACAATACAAAATTCATCAAAAGACTGCTCACTGCCTATACAAGTTCCGGCGATTCCGCCTATCTTTTCGACAGTACAGGCCACACCGTGGCTTCTTCGAGTAAGATATACAATTCATTAAATTTTTTACAAAAAGCACACTTTGACAATGGCATGACCTATGCGCAATTTCTCGACTTTGCCACGCGCACTCGATGGGGCAGCGCTGTCTTTACATTCGATGGAGAAAAACGCATCATCGAGTTTCGCCCACTGGACATTAATTCATGGTTATTTTTCCGCGTTTCGCGGGATATCTTGGCAAATCCCGTGCGCAATATTTCCAAAGAACTTATTATGCTGGCAAGCAGTATGTTTTTCCTTTTTTTGCTCTTAAGTGCCTACATTATTTTTCTCAAGCGTAAAACATTGCAAGAAGTCAAAGCCATTGCTTTTTATGATGAATTGACAAAATTGCACAATATTGTCAAATTTAAGCAAGAAGTCGAAAAGGTTATCAAAAAAACACCCAATATGAAATATGTCATGCAAATGATTGATCTTGAAAACTTCACAGCCATTAATGAAATGTTTGACTACGAAACAGGCAACCTTGTCATCAAAAAAATTGCCATAGCCTTAACAAGCATGAACGATGACAGTTTTTTGTGCGCACGTATGGGAAACGATAAATTTATCATGTTTTCCGTCTATGGTTTTTTAGATGACGACAAAATACGCGATGCCTTTGAAAGCCGTTTTCGCACTCTCCTACCGGAACTCAACACCTATGAATTTTGTTTTAGGTATGGTCGATATTTCATACAAAAAGGCGATCGTGACGTGACAGACATGATCAATAAAACAACGCTCGCCCACAGCAAGGCAAAAAGCCTTGGACATATGCATACATGGGATTATGACGATACATTTCGACAAGAAGTACGCCGCAGGACAGAACTCATTAACATGAGTAAGAGTGCCTTGGAAAACAAAGAATTTATCGTATATTTTCAACCCAAATACAATTTGAAACAGGAAAAAGTTACCGGCGGAGAAGCTCTGGTGCGCTGGATCATGGACAAAGGCGACATGCTCTTGCCGGAAAAGTTTATTCCTGTTTTTGAACAAAACGGTTTTGTGGTCGCAATAGATTTTTTTGTACTCAATACTGTCTGCATGCGTATTAAATCATGGATTGAAAAAGGGCACAAGGTGCTTCCCATATCCGTCAATTTTTCCCGCGTACACTTAAAAAACCCACATTTTGTGGAGCACATTAAAGATGTGTGCGATGTATATGGCGATATTCGGCACTTTATAGAAGTGGAATTTACCGAGACGGCCATCACAGAAAATGCTGCCGATCTCACGAAACTGCTTGACGAATTGCATGAAGCAGGCTTCACTGTTGCCATTGACGACTTTGGCGCAGGCTATTCTTCTCTTGGCATGCTCAAAGATTTTAAGGTGGACGTGCTCAAACTTGACCAAAGCTTTTTTGCCAATAGCCAAGGTAACAAAAGGGGTTCCATCGTTGTCAACGGTATCAGCGCCATAGCACATGACCTCAATATGAGCATTGTGGCAGAAGGCATTGAACTTTCAGAACACTTTGAACCTCTCGATGCAGACCATTTAGAGCTTGCTCAAGGCTTCTTCTTTGCCCGCCCCATGCCTATGGAGGAATTTGAGCAAAGATATTTTGATTAGCAGCCTGCGAATGCGGACTTTCGCCCTTATCGAAGCGGGCTCTGCGTCAAATTTGAGTTGCTTTTATTGTGTATGCTGGCATTTTTTATGTACATAAAATACTTATAACTTGCCTCAGTACTATATTTTGTTTTACATAAAAATATTTTAGCATGCTAGTGGAGGGGGTGTGGGGGAGGAAGGGGAACACTTTTT
>CAYJPE010000173.1:0-6154 GCA_964371965.1 uncultured Desulfovibrionaceae bacterium | reverse complement strand
TGTCGTTTAAGTTTGCATTGCTATATGTGGCACTTGTTAAAAATCCGTTTGAGTCTGTTATGACTTTAGAATTGACATCACTGATATTGTTGACTCCAGCAGATACCCAGTCAGCACCCGTATGTGACGTTCCTATAAGGTGCGTACCACTCCTTGTAAATATTTGAACAGAATCATTGATTCCATCATCATTCATATGGAGCTTGAGGTTCTTTGTTCCCTTTGGAATAACAGCAAATGTCACAATTCCAGATGTAAAATTAGCTGTTACTCCATTGGTTAATTTGTCAGAAAGTAGCTCCACCCCTGCTGGTAGGGGTGGTTCTGGAGGGTCTGGTGGGTCTGGCAATGTTCCGTCTGGCGGAATATCCTCTAATCCAAGGCTAAAAGTGTTGGCTGCACCAATAGTTATGTAATAGTAGTCTTCAGCACTGTCATTAGCTGTACCGAAATGAATTTTCATAGCACCAGTGGCATTGAGGCTGCTTCCATTATGACTTCCAGAAAGACTACCGTCTAATAATTTAATCCCATTAAAATCTGTGGCAGAGCTAATACGGTTGATTTCTGACGCGAGGCTCTGAAACTCAGAGTCAATCATAAGGCGTTGCGTTGAATCATATGTCCCCGTTGCGGCTTGCTCAGCCAGTTCTTTCATGCGTATTAAAAGTTCGTCAATGATTTGCAATGCGCCATCCGCTGTTTGTATCATGGAAATAGCATCATTCGCATTGCGTATACCCTGATTAAATGCGGTAATATCTACCCGCATAAGTTCACGGATTGCAAGTCCTGCTGCATCATCATCAGCACTATTGACACGCAAACCAGAAGCCAATCGCTCTGTGGACGTACTTAATTGTCCATAATGACTGCTTAAATTACGAGTCACATTAGTAGCCATAAGATTATGATTCACAACTAAAGACATAATACTCTCCCATGCGCTAGGAAAATCCCGCCGTTATATACTATCGTTGCTACAGGCAATGCAAAATACACACCATCATTGCTTATACAGAGACAAAACCTTTACTATAGTTGTTGTAGAGGAGAGAATATGTCAAACATACAAGAACTATTCGGTAAAAAACTACGTCATATCCGACAAGCAAAGGGAATGACCCAAGAAGCATTAGCGGAACTTTCCAATTTATCTATTCAATTTATTGGAGAAATCGAACGAGGAAAAAGAAACCCCTCGTTGACCAGTATTCAGAATCTCGCATCAGCACTTGATGAACCAGTGCCAAGCTTCTTTGACCTGGAAGAGTTTCGACTAAGCACTGAAGATATTAGAGCAAAACTCTTACAGCAAATAGAAAATGCCGATAATGAAGAATTGCATTTATTATATGCTGTATCAAATATCATTCTGAAATAATATACTTATTCGTCCTCTGGTAACATGATTGTCAAGCAAGGACTAAGGTCATCATTCGGCCCTACGATAGCTAGACACCGCACCTTTTTAAGAACTCGTGGAGCTGTAAGAAACAGAACATCAAAGTACACTCTGTTCCCGTTCCACCGTACCGATGCGGCAGCCATCGTCATCATGAACAGGTCATGCAATCGACCTCGTGTAGATTGCCCTTCCTTTTCGAGTTCTGGAGAGGGAATAAGGTAACGATGATATAAATGGTCTGTCACCGCAGTTGAGACCTTAAAACCGCTCTCTAGGGCTTCCTTGGTCACGTCAATCAACACTCCGTCCGCAATGGCCTGTTTCCTCGTATACGAGTACACCAATTCATAGTCGCTCATATCCATCATACTCACCCTCAGAACGTGTAAAATGTTTTTTTACATATTTCCCTACATAGCACCTTTTGGAAAAAACATTCAAGAGGTCAATATCCATAGAAAAAATGTAAAATGAAATTATTAGTAGCGATTACTAAATTACTACTCTCTGAAAGTCCCTTCCTGTATAGGTTCAGAGCAATGTCCAATATATCCTTTAGCTTAGGGATTGGTCACGAGAAAATGTGGATTTTTTTTGTAGTGCTGGAGTTCTTTTGTTTTGTTCAAAGTGGGATAGATATATAAGAGTATCCAGTTGATATATTGTATATTTATTGGATAAACTCTTTAAAATCATTTTGAACATGGGAGGACGATATGCCATTACCTGTAGTGACAATGATAGCTGTTCCAATGATTGGAGCAATCGGAATTGCAATAGCAACATGCCTACGAGTACGAGATAAAGGGAAGATTGCCGTTATCGACACACAGAACAAAAAAGAAATTGACTTGGCAAAGATATGTGAAAAGGGGATAATTGACATTGAAACAGAAAAAAGAGAAACAATAAAAACACGTTACGAAGCAATTATCATTTTAACAGCTATAATTGCCATATCGTCACTCTTAATAACATTATTTGTCAATACAAGCACTTATGCTCTCACACTGCTTACATTACTCATCGTGAGAGGATTGTTCTATTTGCGGAGATATTGATAATTTATTAAATATGTCGCGGTGGTCTCTTGGTAAAAACAATGACACCACCTCGACTTTTTTAGTTCAAAAAATCTCATCCACCAGTGCTGAAAGGTGGTCAACCTCATGGTCAACCGAATCCCTTTAACAGACATTTAACACCACCGAAGAAATGTTGTTATCTTTTTTAAAAGTTCTAATATTTTCAATGCTTGCATACGAAAAATCGTGCTTTGGGACCAGGATGTCGGAGGTTCAAATCCTCTCGTTCCGACCATTTTTATCAAATGGAATTGGGCAGTTGCAGATTATGTGACTGCCCAATTTTTTTTGGGATGGTCAGCACCACGTTCTGCCAAGGTCAACATTTTTGGTTGACCCCTGTATGATAAAAGATATGAATGCCTGTATCATCACTCAAAGGCGATATTTTAAAAAATAATAAATACATGCAATTAGCTTGATAGTTGACAATGTACGCTTATAGACTACTATAGGTAAAATATGTACGGAGTGGCTATATACCAAATAGAACATTATAGCAATGAATTTGGAAAAGACTTTTTTCAAGACTATTTGGATAGCATGAAAGATAAATTGGCTCATCTCCGAATTTTGCGACGCATCGATAAAGCACGCATGGGGAACTTTGGCGACCACAAGCGCCTTAGCGAGCATATTTATGAATTACGGGTAGACGTAGGGGAAGGTCATCGAGTGTACTATGCGCATGTTGACAATATAATTGTCTTACTGCTTTGTGCCGGAGCTAAAAAAACACAAAAAGAAGATATTATTAACACAGAAGCATATTTTGTAGAATATACGATGAGAAGAAGGTATTGTCATGAATAGACAACAAAAGTGTTCCATTTCACACGAAGAAGCAACCATTGAAAGCTTCAGAAAAGACCGCAATTTGGCTGTTATGTACTTGAATGATGTCTTGCAAGACGGTGACCAAGAGGAAATTTTACTTGCTCTGCGCCGTATTGTTGAGTCCACAGGTGGTATGGCAAAAGTGGCGCGTGATGCGAAGCTCAATGAAAAAACTTTACATAGAGCTCTTTCTGCTGCGGGAAATCCAACGCTTAAAAGCTTACTTTCTATCTCACAAGCACTTGGAATGAGCATGAATTTTGTGCAACATGAGCAGAGCATCTAACAGCCCGTTGAAAAAGTGCAATCTGCGGCGTCCCCTTCGGATAGGGGGATAAAAAGTCAAACCACTTATGTTATGATAAAAGATATGAATAGGCAATAGAAACAGCTCGACTATCTGCGTAGGTTATGCCGAAATGTCACTCTGTTTTGTGCGTTTTTTATGCACAGCCCAAAAGAGTGATGGCATTTACTACAAGTGTGGCAAAAATCGCCTGTAGTATTTTTTCTCCACCATGATTTTCAGCACATTCGCTGAGACTCACCATGCTGTTGAAAGACGCCGTTTTTGACAGTCCGTTCAAAAAGTGTGAGATGCAAGGAAACGAAAAAAGTCACGGCGCGCACTGTGGACAAGTGCAACTATAGTGAAATTCCATGTGATTGCAGCTTTTTCGTCAAAAACAATTTTAAAACACTGTGATACCGTCTTGAAAGGTTTCATTACGACGTGAATATACTTGACTTGTGCAGTTTTGAATCGTATACGGGTGGCTTGCCCTACTAACTTTTCATAAATTTGCAACAGGCTTCTAAGCGATGATATTTCCCTTCGGTTCCTTGGTAAATGGTTTGGCTATCGTTGTTGGCGGTGCCATTGGCCTTGTGTTGGGCGCACGTATGCCTGAAAAAATGCGAGAGCTTGTTTTTCAGGGTCTCGGACTCTGCATTCTTGTTTTAGGACTTCAATCGGCACTGGAGGGTACGCGTCCCTTGGTAACGATTATGGGCATCGTGCTTGGCAGTGTTGTGGGTGAATGGTTGGGTATAGAGGACACGCTTTCTCGTATAGGCGATGCCCTTAAAAAGCGTGTGGGTTCGCCTAATCCGCGTTTTACAGAAGGGCTTGTCAATGCCTCTTTGATGTTTTGTATCGGTGCCATGGGCATTGTGGCTTCCTTACAAGAAGGTTTGAGCGGCACACGCGATATTGTATACGCAAAATCTGTCATTGACTTTTTTGCTGCCGCCATTCTGGCTACAGGTCTTGGTTTTGGCGTACTTTTTTCGGGCATTTCTGTTTTTCTATATCAAGGAAGCATTGTCCTTGCGGCGGCGGCTTTGACATATGTCTTTAGCGATGCCGCCATAGCAGCTCTTACTGCCGAAATAAGCGCCACAGGTGGCATTCTTATGATGTCCATTGGCTTAAACACCCTCGCTCTCACGCACATCCGCATTGCCAATATGCTCCCGGCTGTTGTCATAAGCCCTATTTTGTATTCATTTTTTCCTTAAAAAAGCCTTTTCCGATTGCCTTCCCCTCATCAGGCCGCACCATGATATCACACAAACATTCGCCATGTGACAACAGCCCCTAGTAGCGTGTTTTCGCTACATGTGGCTTGCCTACTCGAAAAGCTTAGGGAAACGCTGATTTAATGCCTTTTTGCCCTTTTACTGCGTTAGACTCATTTCGTGAAACCCTTATATATGTCTAATATACCGCGGGCTTCCCAAAATTCGTCTTCCTTGTCAAAGAACAAAAATTCGATTAAATCAGCGTTTCCTTAGTTTTCCTTTCTTCAGCAAAACACAAAAAGAAATCCTCACTCGGTGTTTAATGAGGAAGAGCGTAACTCAGCACCCTTGCAGGTGGTAAATTAAACCATACCGTATGTTTATTACACACCACAAAACCGTTTTTTTCCAAAAGTGTGCGCTGATTAAGCAAATAGGTATATTGAATGAGGGGATTTTTGCCAAGCAAAGACTTTATTGCCACAATCACTTCGATACTCACAGCCCGTGGCAAAGAGACAAAGGGTAATGACGAAACAATGGACGCCACATAGGCATTTTTGGGCAAATACTTTTTCATCTGTGCGGCATCATCTTGTATGACTCGGAGTTGAGGAAAATTTTTGCGCAGTAACTTACATTGTATGGGAGATGTTTCAAAAAGAAATAACCTTGAGGCAGGAATACCACGTTTGAGCAGTGCCTTTGTGACTGCGCCTGTGCCTGCTCCAAGCTCAAAAATATATCCTTGTGGCTCAGTGGGTCTTTGTTGGCTGTCGTTTTCCATCAAAATTTGGCTTTGTAGTGTGTGGATAACGTCATTACTTACTTGCTTGGCAATTTTTTGACTTAAGTAAGAACTGCTGGGGCAGAGCATTCCCATAGAAAGGGGTGATTTGAGAAATGCCCTTGAAAAAGACAACATTGTGCTCAGTGGGCTACAATGTAACATACGGTTTTTCATGATATATTCCTTACTAGCATTTGAATTTCACACTACAATCATGTACTGATTACGTATTTTTGAGGGGGGAAGGGGAGCTTTTGCCAAAACCCAAAAGTTTCACCCTAAAGGGCACACGCCCCTTCCCCTCTCAAACTCCCCCCATCCCCTCAAAACGCTTTAATTATTCCTCTTTTCAATACATTGAAAAGAGGAATCCTCAATCACTGAGAGAGGAGAAGTTCTTTTCAAAATTATTTTATAGTAAATTTTATATATATTTTTATTTAATCAGTGTTTCCTTAGACAAAACACGCTACTCGTACCTTGTATATTCTAAAAGCTCTGATTGCATTC
>CAYJPE010000172.1:0-6232 GCA_964371965.1 uncultured Desulfovibrionaceae bacterium | reverse complement strand
CTATCAAGAATTTTGGAGGCAAACTTATTTGAGATTGAACACCTGTCCGAAGTTATAGCATATTTTAAGAGCTACGGGAAATCGGAATGACGTGCTTTTTTCCTCTCACGTAAGTCAAGCTTGCTTTCCTTGTTAAAAAAATAAAAAGTCTTTTTAATCAGTATTTCCTTAGGCTCCCCACAAAACAATAAAAAAGGACTTTTTATCCTCCAAGATAAGCTTCTTTCACCTTGGGATTCACGAGCAACTCTTTACCGGTCCCCTCAAGCACAATCCGCCCCACTTCCAGTATATAGGCATAGTGCGCAATAGAAAGCGCGGCAAAGGCGTTTTGCTCCACAAGAAGAATAGTCTTGCCCTCTGCATTTATTTTTAAAATAATATTGAATATTTCCTTCACAAGCAAAGGCGCCAATCCCAAGGAGGGTTCGTCCAGCATAAGCAAATCCGGTCGGCTCATGAGCGCGCGCCCAACAGCGAGCATCTGTTGCTCTCCGCCCGAAAGAGTACCGCCTTTTTGCCATGAACGCTCTTGAAGGCGTGGAAAAAGTTCGTACACCCATGCTATGTCTTCTTGAATGGCTTGCGTATCCTTGCGACTATAGGCACCAAGCAAAAGATTTTCTTTGACTGTGAGGTGGGGAAGAATACGCCTGCCTTCCGGCGAAAGAGAGATACCGTGGCGCACCATATTTTCCGGCGGCAAATCTCTAAGAGCAACAGTAGATACGTGCTTATGACGCTGAAAGTGGATTTCACCACTGACATCTTTGTTCAGCCCCGCAATGGAGCGGATAATACTGCTCTTACCGGCTCCATTGGCACCTATAAGTGTGACAATGCTGCCGTGAGGAATATGCACATTGACGCCCTGCACAGCTTCAATGCCACCATAACGCACTTTAAGGTCTTGTATCTTTAGCATATTATACCGCCACTTCTGCCGTGTTTGCCAGCATATCTTCGCCAAGATAGGCTTTGATGACTTGAGGGTTTGCACGTATGGCCTCGGCATCGCCTTCTGCAATGAGCTGCCCGTATTCCATGACCCAAATATATTGACACACACCCATAACAACCTTCATATCATGCTCTATCAATAATATGGTCAAGTCAAATTCATCACGTATATGACAGATAAAGTGCATAAGTTCCATACTCTCTTGTGGATTCATGCCGGCAGCCGGCTCGTCCAACAAGAGGAAGGTGGGATCTGTGGCAAGTGCTCTGGCAATTTCCAATCGCCGCTGTGCCCCATAAGGAAGACTGTAGGCTTTTTCGTGCGCGTAGGCAGTAAGGTCAAGACGTTCGATGAGTTTGCTCGCTTTTTTTTCGATGGCTTTTTCTTCTTTATAATACATAGGAAGGCCAAGCGGTGCCATCCACCAGGGACATTTACGGCGTACATGGCAGCCCACCATAACGTTTTGCAAAGCGGTCAGATGCTGCGAAAGACGTATATTTTGGAATGTGCGAGCCATACCCGCCGAGCATACTTGATAGGGCGGCTGACCTGTGATCTTCTTTCCTTTAAAATAGACATCGCCCTCTTGCGGAGTATAAAAACCGCTGATGACATTAAAAGCAGTGGTTTTGCCTGCGCCATTTGGGCCGATGAGCCCCACAATACTGCCTTGAGGAATATGCATATCAAGCTCATTGACAGCAATAATACCCCCAAAACGCATAATGATGGATCTGACAGAAAGCAAGGCCTCATTTGGTGTTGGTTTGACAAAGGAAGAGCTCATGTATTTTTCCTCGCAAAACGATTTTTCAAGCTAACAAAGCCACTCCACGTAATTTCGCGCATACCCATGATGCCCTCACGCCGAAAAAGAATAATTCCGAGAAGAATGAGCGAAAAAACAACCATACGCATACCGGGAATGCCGGGAATATCAAAAAAACCAAAATTCATAGGTTCTTCAAGAACTCGGAGCCATTCCAATAAAATGGTAATCACCGTCGCACCTAGAAGAGAACCGGTTATGGAGCCAAGACCTCCTGCCACCACAAACATAAGCACGTTGAATGTCAGCAGGAAATTAAACATCTTTGGGTCAATGGTAGACAAATGACTGCCAAGGAGCGCACCACCAATGCCCGCAAAAAACGCACCAAAGCAAAATGCAAATACTTTATAGAAAAAAACATTGATACCCATGACCTTAGCAGCAATTTCATTGTCACGTATACATTTAAGCACATTACCAAAATTACTGTTGACAAGACGTACAATACACACAAGCGTCACAAGGAGCCAAAAGTAATTTGTCAGTAAATCTGCGTAACTTGGAATCCCCTTAATGCCAAGGGAGCCATTGGTGATGGATGTGGCGTTGACAATAAGTACGCGGATAATTTCTGCAAAGCCCAAGGTAGCTATACCAAGGTAATCATCGCCAAGACGAAGAACGGGAATACCAATGATGAGTGCAAAACACGCCGCCACAAAGCCGCCAGCCAGCACAGAGACCCAAAATGGCGTAAACATTTCAGAAAAAGGCCAGATAATGGGTTCTAAAATCCACATCATTTCCTTTTGCGCGGGCGAGAGAATGCACAAAGCCGAAACATAGGCACCAATGGCAATAAAACCTGCATGTCCTAGAGAGAATAAGCCGGTAAATCCATAAATAAAATTGAGCGACAGAGCCAATATGGCATTGATAAAAATAAGTTTTAAAATATAAATTTCATAATCACCCAAGAAAAATTCTGCATTGGTGAGAAGCAGACCACCAAGCAACATGGCGACAATGGTTGCCAAGGTATATTTATTTAATCGCATGTGGTTTCCTCCATCACAACGTGTTTTCCACTAAATTTTTTCTTCCATGCGCTCGCCAAAAAGCCCTGTGGGTTTGAATAGAAGCACAAGAACCAGAAGGATGAAGGCAAAAGCGTCTCGATAACCGGATAAATGTGGCATAAAGGCCACAGTCATGATTTCTATAAAACCCAAAATCAGACCACCCACAACGGCACCTTGAATGGAACCTATGCCCCCGAAAACAGCTGCAATAAACGCTTTAAAACCGGGTATTATACCCATATAAGGATCAATTTTAGGATAACGCAGTGCCCACATGATACCGGACGCTGCCGCAAGGGCAGAGCCTATACAAAATGTTAGGGCAATAATGGTATTGACGCGCACACCCAAGAGCCGCGTTGTTTCTATATCTTTAGAAATAGCACGCATGGCAAGGCCGGGCTTTGTGCGGTAAACTATCCACAAAAGAATGCTGACCAAAATAATGGTCACGCCGGGCACAAAAGCCGTGAGAGGGAGGATGTGTAAATTACCGATACTCCATTTTTCCATGAGCCAATCCGGCTGCAATACAGGGCGCGGCAATCCTGTAAAAACCACAACTGCCAAGCTTTCAATAAAAAACGATACGGCAATGGCGCTTATGAGTGCGGAAATACGAGGTGCATCCCGTAAAGGGCGATACGCAATACGCTCCACAAACACGCCCAAGAGGCTGGCACCGGCAATGGCCACGGCGGCCGCAAGCGGCCACGGCAGGCCGAAGGCAAATGTGCCAAAAAACACAAAATATGCACCTACCATCAATATGTCGCCGTGGGCAAAGTTGATAAGTCGTAATATGCCGTATACCATGGTATAACCTATGGCAATGAGGGCGTAGAGAGATCCCAGCGTAAGGGCATTAAAAAAATGCTGGAGGAACATTTCAAAGCTCATGCGTCCACCGTTTTACGTAGGGACTATCGTCACATTGCGATTTATTGTGGTACATCAAGAAAGACAAGCTTGCTTTGAAGACATATACGCTTATGGTATTTGATTGAAAAAGCAAACGAAGTCTGACTCAGAGATAACCAAAAAAGGCGCATTTGACAACAGCCCCTAGCCAAAGTGTTGGAATAATTACGGGGGAAAAATCCCCCGTCATAAAAAACTCATTGACAAAACAATTACTTACTTAGGCTGAATGTCACCCACGTAGACACGCTTGCCATTCTTGTATTCAATAATACCAATGGGCATTTCTGCATCATGTGTGGCATTTATGGAAAGCACACCCACTGGAGTAGAAAGATTTTTGATGGATGCAAGAGTAGCCGTCACAGCTTCCGAGTCAGCTTTGCCTGCACGCGTAATGGCATCCATAATCATCATATAACTTGTATATCCAAGAGCACCGTTCATATTAGATTCTTTCTTGGGATAGACGGCATTCCATGCATCGCGAAAAGCCATTGCTTCCTTGCTCATATTAGGCATATCTGCGGCATAAGGAAAACCGGTTAAAATAAAGCCTTCAGCAGCCTTACCGGCAATTTTCACCGTGTCAGGATTATCCATGGCATCGGCACCCATGAGGCGGAACGTAGCTCCAAGTTCACGCGCTTGCTTCATAATGATGGCGCCTTCTGCAAAATACGCCGGCATAAAGACCACGTCTGGTTTTTGAGAAATGATTTCTGTCAATTGTGCAGTGAAATCTTGGTCGCCGGAGCTGTACTTCATTTCTGACACAATTTCACCGCCAAGCTTCACAAAAGCGCGCTTAAAGAATGCAGACAGACCCACAGCATAGTCATTGGCCACATCCATAAGAATAGCAGCTTTTTTGTATCCAAGGTTATCATAAGCATATTGGGCAGCGCCAAGAGCTTGATAGGGGTCAATAAAGCATGCGCGGAAATAATATTTTTTTCCCTGTGTCACCAAGGGGCTTGTACAAGATGTGCCCACCACAGGCGTTTTTGCCTTTTCTGCCACCTCACCGCCAGCCATGGCCAAGGAAGAACCGTAGGTTCCTATGATAGCAAGAACTTTGTCACGTTCGGTGAGGCGTTTGACTGCATTGGCAGCTTCTACCTTATCCGATTTGTTATCCACCACAACCAATTCCACAGGACGTCCCAAAACAGTAGGCATCTGTTTTTGAGCCAATTGAATACCTTCAAGCTCAAGTTGTCCGCCAAAGGCATTTTGCCCTGTCAGAGGAAGATAAACACCAATTTTAATGGGTTCTACCGCTTGGACAGGGTTGACGCCCAAGACCACAAAGGAAAAAGCGAACAAAAATGCATACTTTAAAAATCGCATTCCATACTCCTCACAAGATTTTAAGATGTGAAAAAATTACCAATGATGGTATATACTCTTACTCTCCAAAAAGAATATTATACAGAATACTTTGGTTTTGCAAGTAAAGTTTCGGAAAAAATCACTATTGACAAAATGTTCAGCTTTTTGAAAAATTAAAATTAACGCTTTGACAGCCCGTGCAAAAAAAAGTATTATCTTGTATGGAATCAACGAGTATAATTTTTTTATCCACATGGTTTATCTCGGGTTTTGTGAACGGCATTTGTGGCATGGGCGCTTCCATGATGGCTGTGTCTGTTCTAGCCGCTTTTCTTCCACCCATGGTACTTTTTCCGGTTTTGTGCCTTGTGGCAGTCTCCATAACCATACACATGACATGCCTGTATTACAAAGATTGTCTTGTACCTGTTATCAAAAGAATGCTTATTGGTGCGCTGCCCGGTTCCATGCTGGGTGTATGTATATTGCTTTATATTGAGCCACAATACATACACCTTATGGTGGGCATTGTTATGCTGTTTTTCATATACTTACAGCTTACACAGGAACGCATGCACCGACAAAGCCTCCGCATGCAAAGACAGGAATACTTTATGGCCACCGTTGGCGTGGGTTTTTTTGCAGGGGTATTTAATGCTGCAATTGCCATTGGCCTGCCGCCCATAGCAGCTTACGCCCTACATCTAGGATGGGAGCGAACGCACATTGTAGGCACCATGAATGTCGCGGCACTCATACTCCTTGCGCTCACGTGCATCATCCAAGCAGGCGCGGGACTGTATACGTCTGAAGTGTTGCACCTTGCATTTACCGGCTCCGTGGCGTCTGTGGCTGGCGTGGCTTGTGCAACACCCTTCGCAAAAAAAGTTCCGCTCATACTCTTTAAGCGCATCCTCTTGGTGATTATTGCGTGGGGGGGAATAAGTTGTGTGTGGCGTGGTTTCGGACTGTGATGTGAGAGATTCAATGCGCTGTTTTCAAAATATGCCGGTTGCCACTGTGAAACATTGCCTTTCACCTCGCTTTTCCGTATTTTTGTGCGCTGAGGACTTGTCTACAAAAAAATTGCGAAGAGGGGTAATGTCTTCTACCCCTCCTCACAACACGCCTTACAAAAGCACTTATTGAGGCACAAGA
>CAYJPE010000171.1:0-6366 GCA_964371965.1 uncultured Desulfovibrionaceae bacterium | reverse complement strand
GCTTGAAGGCCATCAGGTCGTCTATGGCTTGCACCATAATACCAGCAATTTTCACGTTCATATTGCCGTGAACCGCGTTCATCCGGAAACGCTGAAGGTCATCACGCCCCACAAAGGCTTTGATATTGAAGAGGCGCACAAAATCATTGCCCTTGTAGAACAGAAGCAGGGATGGCGCAGCAATGATAATGCGCGATACGCCGTGCTTGAAAATGGCGACATCGTCAAAAGGCACACTACGGGCAAAAAGGCAAAGCCCCGCCCCAAGGCGATGGACTTTGAACATGCGACGGGAGAGAAGTCGGCACAGCGTATAGCTCAAGAACGCGGACACAGCATCATTGCCAAAGCCGCATCGTGGGCAGAGCTTCACAGCGGCCTTGCCGATGTGGGTTTGCGTTTTGAAAAAAAGGGGTCTGGGGGCATTGTCTTTGTCCCGACAGCAGGGGAAGACATTGCGGTCAAGGCGTCGTCCATTGACCGGGCTTTCAGTATGGGAAAGTTGCGAAAACGCCTTGGGGACTTTGAAGCGGGCGAGTACGATGCGGACATGATGGCGCAAAAAAAGACAATGCCAGAACCAGTCAGCACCGTGAATGCTGAAGAGTGGGAGGAATATCAAAAAGATGCGGTAGAGAGTAGAGGCACTGGCAAGCGCCGTCAACGCTTTGCCGCATGGCTCAAAGAGCAGGGCTTGCACAAGCAGGCGGACACATGGCGCTATAGACAGGCGTATGAAGAAGCGCAGAAGGCAAGGCCGCGCCGCACAGAGGTGAAAGTAGCGGAAAATTCACCAGAAATACAGATATTTGAGCGTTACGCCGCCGCTGTGGACGCTGACCGCTTCCGTGTGACCTGTATAAAGATGCAGGCCGATGGGAGGCAACAGGCATTTATTTTGGACAAAAGCAATGGCGTCACCAGAGGATTCACCGCAAAGGAAGTGGTGCAGAACATGCCGGAAATGTTGCGTTTGCAGTCGCGCCGTGAGAATGTGTACTACACGCCCCTGTCTGATGGGAAGCATCATATCGTCATTGATGACATGACCGCTGAGAGCGTGGCGCGTTTGCGCAAGGACGGCTTTGCGCCCGCTGTTATTTTGGAAAGTTCGCCGAATAATTATCAATGTATATTGACCATTCGCAAAGCGGACAGCCCGACCTTAGCAAAATGGGGACGAGAGGCCAGTAATCGCTTGACCGCAGAATTGAACAAGCGTTATGGCGACCCGAAATTGTCAGGCTGCATTCACCCCCACCGTGCGCCGGGCTTTGGCAATATGAAGCCCAAACACCAACGCGCAGACGGCTCATTTCCGCGTGTCAAGCTTCTGTTTGCTGAAAAGCAACACGATGACCACCGAAGTAAAGCGTACTTGATGGCGCGTGAATTTGCCATGGAATTTGAAGCGCTTGAAAAAGCAAGGCAAGAAAAGGAAAAGGCCGCCGCCTTGCCGAGTAGCGCCTTGTCGCACTCTGCCCTGTCGCATCGTGGACATGGTGCTTCTACAGGTACGCCAGCCATAAGCGCGTATTATGCCCATTATGAGAACATCCGTAAGCATGCGTCATTTGGTGACTTATCACGCATAGATTCTATGATTGCCCTACGGATGCGCACAACTGGGCACAGCCAAGAGGCAGTGAGAGAGGCTTTGAGGCAATGCGCCCCTACTATTCGCAAAAGCGATGAAAAAGGCCGAGACTGGACGCGATACGCCGAAAGGACTGTGAAATATGCCTTCGGCGTGGCGGGAGATGTGACCTTGATGAAATATCCGAAGTCGTTGGAGTATTGGAAAAGTGTTGAGCAAAGGGCAGCGCATGGACAAAGTGTTGCCGCGAACAGAGAAAGAGCGCGATAAAAGTCGTGCCCCGTCACTTGTTCAATCTGTGGCAGGGCACGGAGGTGAAAGGTGGCTGCTTTTATGGTCGAGCTCCTATGCGCTTTCGTAGTCTACGATTCTACGGCATTTTTTCTCTAGCTTTTTGGCATTTCTGACAATGGCCTCAATTAACGCGCTGACTTTATTCAAGTCGTCGCTGGAATTGCCGTCAAGGCGAATGCTCCCGTTATAGACATCGTCCAAGATGTCTACTAAGCCCTTATTGTAGACGGCTAAGAGAAAAACATCATCGAAATCATAGGGTTTGTCTGGGGATTTTTCTGGGGATTTTTTTGGGCTTTTGTCGTACTTTTTGGGGATAGCATCATTTTGTGTGGTCATAAACACACCTCTTTAGGTTTGGGGGAAAAACAAAAAAGGCAAAGCAACGCTCCCCGGCCCTAAAGAAGCCGCCAGTCCTCACGGATACTGGACGTTGCCTCGCCAATATGTACCCACCTCAAAAAAAGAGGTGCTCAAGTGGCAAAACAGTGATTACCGCTTTTTCGTGTTGTGGGGCAACACAAAGGCGACGGCAACGCCTCTTTAGGTTAGGGAAGGCTAGTTTTTACGAGCGCGGGGGAATTGTCAAGGGAAAATATCTGGTACATTTTTACGGCGCCACGTGATTCCGATTTGTATTAGAGTCCTCATATCCCTTGACAGTAGCTAAGCACTTTAAATATCTTTAAAAAAATAAACATTTTAAAAAACATTTCATCCTGTTATGCTTGCCGCAAATAATTTGAGGGGCAAGTGCTATGGTAAAAAAATTTCATGTTGCCATGTGTGAAGTAGCGGAAGCGTCAAACTACCGCGGCTACCGTTATCGCATAGAGGACATTTTAACTGTTATGCTTTTAGGCATGTTCTGTGGCTTAAAAACTACAGAGAGCATCTATCATTGGAGCGAGACAAAGCGTGTCAGACTTTTTCTTAAAGAAGAGTTTTCCATTGAAAGACTTCCTAAAAAATCACAATTTTACAATATATTAACTATGGTTAATCACAAACAGTTTGCTATCGAATTTGAAAAATGGATTCAAGCCTTTGCTCAAGACAAAATGAAAGGTGTAACAGTTGCCATTGATGGCAAAGCTATCTGTTCAACAGCAAAGCTATCGCATGACAATAAAGTGCTTACGATCGCAAGTGCCATGATAACAAATTCAGGGATTGTTATTGCTTCTAAAGAATGCAAAAATAAGGAAGAAGGGGAAATTGGAGCATTTCGCGAAATTATACGGAGTCTATCAATAGAAAATGCTGTTGTTGTAGCCGACGCGCTACATTGTCAAAAAAAATCCGCACAAGCTGTTGTTGATGCAAAAGCCGATTATCTTTTTGTTGTGAAAGACAATCACAAGAATCTTCGAGAAAGTGTTGAATTAGTAACACATAATCAAAAAATTGATGAACACACAACTACAGATAAGAATGGAGGCCGCATCGAAGTGCGCACGGCATATGTGACTCATAAAATAGAAAATATAGGTGATCATAAAGCATGGCCGAAGTTAGCATGTGCTGGCAGCATTTGCCGAGAGGTTGATAAGAAAGGCGAAAAAACAACAACTTGGCATTACTACATATCAAGTAAAAAGATGACGGCGGAAGAATTGCTATTTCATGCTCGCGCTGAATGGGGGATAGAGTCAATGCACTGGCTCTTAGACGTTCATTTTTTGGAGGATAAAACACGCGTCCGCGATATGGAACTCCAAAAAAATCTTAATATTATAAGGAAATCTGTCCTCAGCTTGGCAAAATGTTATCAGGCATCACTTGAAAAACATCGCCCTATATCAAGAATTTTAGAGGCAAACTTATTTGAGATTGAACACCTGTCCGAAGTTATAGCATATTTTAGGAGTGAAGGGAAATCGGAATGACGTGTTTACGGCGCAGTTTGACAAGAGCCTGTGAGTACGTTATATGACTGAGAATATGTAGGATTAATATAAAAATACTTTTTTCTAAGCCATTTATATTTCGCCTTAAAATATGTTCATCGGCACAATAACATAAATAAAATGCCAAAATTTTTGACTCTGTACAGGAGCAAGTCGTAATGAGAAGAAAAGTACAGTTTTATGCTAAGGAGGACTTGGCAAGCGGTTTTAATTTTGAGCATGCCGTTCAGTTGTTAGACGCAGGCATCACACCTGCTGATGCAAATGATAACATTGAAGTTTACAACATAAATAGATATTTTGATGAAGGAATGAGGTTGAATACATGGTCAGATGATGACTTCAATGCTTATCAGGAGAAAGCAAAAAAACTTAAAAAAGAAGTTTTTATATTTTTCGACAATTTAAATGATGATAATTTTGTGAAAATATTTAAAAGCATTGAATATTACCTTACAGATGCATTCTGGGATATTTTTAATTACAAGCGGTGTTATGAAAAAATATCCAAAGAGAACTTTGGTATTGCGGCCAATCACAATACTACAAATCTAGAAAAAATTTTAAAATATAAAAAAATTGTCTTACATTATGATAACACAATCAGAGAAAATCTTTTAGATTATGTTCATTCAGCCAATATTATTTTGGAATATCATAACACAATGAACAGTAAAAATATATTTTTACCAAAAAGCATGACGAATGATGACAAAGAAAAAATTATATGCAAATATATAGAATCAAATTATGTGCATCCAAGCACACTAGATTTAATTATACAGATTCAGCCATCAAGAGATTTTTCGATTCATCCCATGATTAAGTTAAAGGCAAAGAAAAAATGCCAAGAAATTGAAAAATTAGTTTTGCAAAATGGCGCAACACTAAACTTTGAACTAACAATATTATTTCAAAAGCAATATATGTATGCAATTTGTAAAAATTCTGGAGCAAAGACAGAATTATTCTACAGCAAAGATTGGATTGAGAAAAACACTGACTATCCTACACTACTTAATAATTTCATCTATGTTTTTGAATTCGTTAATATACAATGCATTTTCAATGGCATGTCTTGTAATCACGAAATGGGCACATTTGAACGGCTACTAGCTCCTTCTGATGAAAAATATTACCCTACTAGTGCCAGTTTTAATTTAAAATTTAGGATTATGTTGTTACAGATGATAGGCTATTCCGATGTACTTCATCAAAACAACATATCGCTTTCTAGTGTTATTGAATGGTTTTTTTGCGAATACTTAAAGGATGAATTTAAAATTGAAAATTTCAACATTCATATGCCATCACAAGATTCATCATATTTAGAAAAATGTACATTTTTAGTAACTGTTATCGATTCAATATTGAAGCAATATGAACTCTATATTGAATATGGTTACATTGACCATGAAATCTTGACGATGCAGTCAAACTCAAAAAAAATCTATGAAATAAAAACACTCATAGAAAATAAATATGTTTTCGGTGCGGGTGACAATTATGCAAAGGCAACACATTTACTATTTTCAGACCAAAGTTCTCTAGTGTATACTTCTCAAAATAATGGCTTGTACAAAAATTTTTTTGATTTAATCAAATATTCGTGTCCTTTGCTTTCTGATTTTGATATACAACAAAAAAAATCTTTGACTTGGCTTGTTAGTAATAAATTTTTATTGACAAACACTTTTGAGGAGATAAAATTTTCAGATTATGGCGCAATTATTATTTTGAAACACTTGTTTGAATTAGGGAGCATAAAGTCTATATTTTATTACAAAAAATATGAAAATAGTATTCAGCGACTATATAATGAAGGATATATAGATTACTACTCGAGGCTTTTCACAACAGAAGAAACACGCTATTTGAATTTTATTCTCAATAAAGCTGATTTTAGGAATGGTCACGACTTGAGGAACAAATATGCTCATGGCATCCAACAAGCTATAAAAAACGATGACGAACATATACAAAATTATAATATATTATTACATATAATTATATTATTAGCCATAAAAATCAACGATGATTTGTGCACACACAGCAATGTGAAAGATGCGTAATGACTGTGTTTTCATTGCAAAAAAGAATTTCTTGCAACATCAGAGGCTGGGGGTATTTTTGGGGGTATGAAATATTTTTTATCTTTACTTTTTCTGGAAAAGCAATGCCTTAAACATAGTTTTCTAAGTCCGCCCTCGGCACCAAGAAGAACTTATGGGTTATAGCTAAATGGCTGTAACCCTTTTTCTTTTTTATTCAAATAAAAATGCTCTTGGACGTAACTATTGCCCGTTTTGACCATACTTTGAAAAGTGGGTCAAAGTTCTGGGTCAAAGCGTTGTCAATTTTTTTGGCAAAGAGGAAGCTGTACGAGCCATGAGTATCACACAAAGCATTCAGTCTAGTGCTACCACAGATAGGCACACAAGGGAGCGAGTCCCTTGTGTGGCATCACATACTTGCACCCCCCATAGTAGACAAAAACGAAGCGCAAGTTATATTTAGTTGACCCTGAAAAAGCAATATCACACTAAAATTACTTGACTTTTATCC
>CAYJPE010000170.1:0-6393 GCA_964371965.1 uncultured Desulfovibrionaceae bacterium | reverse complement strand
CCCCCACATGCTTTTCAAATTGTTTTTGGCAAAAGATCCCCTTCCCCCCTCAAGAAAAAAATAATGCGTCAGTGTTTTTTTGTGTAAGAGACAAAACTTTTGTGTAAGGCTTTCATTATGGTAAGTTTTTCCTTGCAAATGTGTTTTTTGTGTTCTACAGTATCCATGGGTATTTTTGTTTTTGCGCTTTGCCATAGATTTCCTGTTGTTTTTTGGTGGCTTTGCGTCTTTGTCTCGTTCACTTTAACGTTTATGTCAGGAGAAAGTTCATGAAACGACTTGTCTTGTATTCGTTGGCAGCGGCCCTTGTGTTGGCTTCTTCGATGGCTTTTGCGGCAGACTTAAAACATTTGACCATGGGTACCGGTGGTACTGCTGGCGTTTACTATCCTTTGGGTGGTGCTATAAGCCAGGTCTTGAGTGCAAAGAGCGGAGGTGCCTATTCCATTACGGCGCAGACAACTGGAGCTTCCGGCGAGAATATGCGTCTTATAGAGGCGAAGGAAGTGGATCTCGCCATTTTGCAAAATGACGTGGCGCATTCGGCTTACAATGGTCTTGCGCCGTTTAAATCGAAGCTTGAAGATGTGCGCGCCATAGCCCGTTTGTATCCTGAGTATGTCCATGTGGTGGCAAGCAAGGATAGCGGTGTACAAAAGTTGGAAGATTTTAAGGGCAAGAAGGTTTCTGTGGGTGCCCGTGGTAGCGGTAACGAAGTGAACTGTCGCCAAATGTTTGAATTTTATGGCCTCAACTACAAAAACATTGATCCTGTATTCTTGCCTTATGGCGAGACTGCCGACCAGTTCAAAGATCGTGCCCTTGATGGCTTTGTGTTCACCATTGGCACGCCAAACCCTGCCATCCAAGATATTACCACGGCACAAGACGTGACCTTTGTGCCTCTTGACGGTGAGAAGAGTGACGCGGTTGTGGCTAAGTTCCCATACCTTGTCAAAGATAACATTCCTGCGGGTTCTTATAAGGGACAGGATGTTCCTGTGCCGACGTTGTCTGTGCAGGCCATCTTGGTGGTCAATAAGGATATGTCGGATGAAGATGCCTACAAGTTGACACAGTTGCTCTTTGAAAATGTCAATGACATTGCAAAGTCACACAACAAGGGTGCGGAAATTGATATTAACAAAGCCACAGATGGCATAACCATTCCTTTCCATCCCGGCGCTCAAAAGTATTTGAAAGAAAAGGGTGCCATGTAATTGAGAGAGAACAGGCGCTGATTCGATGATTTTTTACCTTTTTTTGCGACTTTCGCACAAGGGCGTGTTTTGAACGGACTGCCAAGCATGGCGTTTTGCAGTGCTGTGTTCATAGAAAGTGCCTGAAGCGTTTTGCTTTGCTTAAGCACAGTGGTGAGTACCACTGTGCTTTTTTTGTCTTTTTCATTGTACTGCGCTCAGATTTGTGTCTGTAGAGCATTGTTTTTTGTGAAGATGTGTGGTAAAGAGCCTTTTGAGGCAATGCGTGGCAGAACTTGGTGATTGAGGCTGATAGGAGGGCGAAAGGGTGTGTGCGTTAGGTGTTACGAGCAATGTCAAGCGTGTGCTTATAGGCGGCACACTGCTCTTTTTATCTTTTGTTCTTTTTATACCAAATACATGGCTTATGGCACAAAAAAGTTCGGGAGATACCGTTGCATGTTTTCTTTTACTTGAGGGTGATGCTTTTGCCATTCGCTTTATCCATTCTGTGGCCTTGACGCCTGTGGAAGAGTGGTTTGAAGCCCATGAAGGGCACGTGGCTTTGCGACGAACAGTGTACGAAGACTTTGGTGCCGGCTTGCCGCATGAAGCATTGCCTGGGCAAAGTATGACTGTGAACAATGGCAAAATAATTCTTACAGGGTATGATCTTATGATTGAAAAGTTGCATGTCCGCGTGGGGCGTGTGGCTCGGCATGAGCTTTTGTATCCACGTGTTTTTACATCCGGACATGGTTCCATACTTCTTGAAACGTGGGAGGAGCAAGGGAAAACACTCATTTTTTCCATAGTTTCGTGTTCATTGGCTGAGGTACTGTGGCGTTATGGGGCGTATGTGACCCTATAGTGGCCAATGCAAGAGAAAAATCTTTGAAACAAGGAGGCCCATGTGAGTCATAACAATAGTACAGGTGTGCCTAATTCAGAAAGCAACAGCAGCTCGACTTTGCAAGAGGGCAAGCTCGATGCCTCTGTGGCGGAAAAAGTACAAGAAACAGTGGACGTTTCTGAAATTGTGGCAAAGTATGATAAGGAAGCGAACTATAGGCAATTTAAAGGCATGCTTGATATATTTATTCGCGTACTTTGTGTTGCTTTTTCTGCTTTTCATTTATACACAGCGGCCTTCGGTGCTTTTGCACCACAAATCCAGCGTTCCGTACACTTGGGTTTTGTGTTATGTCTTGTGTATCTCTTATACCCTTCCCGCTCTAAGGGCGACTTGACGAAGCTTGTTTGGTATGACGTTATCTTGGCCATTCTTGGTGTGCTTGTTTGTGGATACCTTGTGTATAATTATGATATTATTGTTTTGGAAGCAGGTCCGCCCACCACACAAGATTTGATTTTTGGCATTCTCTCCATTGTCTTGGTGCTGGAGGCCACAAGGCGTATTGTGGGTTTTCCCATAGCCTTGGTGGCTTTTTTATTCTTGCTCTATGCCCTGTTTGGAAATTTTATACCGGGCATTTTAGGGCATAAAGGTTTTAGTGTATCCCGAATCGTATCGCATATGTATTTGACAACAGAAGGGATTTTTGGCATGCCCCTTGGGGTGTCCGCCTCTTTTGTGTTTTTGTTTGTGCTTTTTGGTGCCTTTTTGCACAGCACAGGTCTTGGGAAGTTCTTCATCGACCTTGCCTTGGCGGCTGCGGGGAAATATGTGGGTGGTCCTGCCAAGGTGGCGGTACTTGCAAGCGGTTTCTTTGGCACCATTTCGGGAAGCTCCGTTGCAAATACGGTATCAACGGGCACATTTACCATTCCGCTCATGAAGAGCGTTGGCTATCGCTCTCACTTTGCAGGCGCGGTGGAGGCGGCATCCTCCACAGGCGGTCAAATCATGCCACCCATCATGGGCGCTGCGGCCTTTATTATGGCGCAATTTTTGGGCGTCAGTTATTATGAAATTGCAAAAACTGCCATTGTTCCGGCTCTTTTGTACTATCTTGCCGTGGGCTTTATGGTACACATGGAGGCCAAACGCCTTGGCCTTCAAGGCATTCCCAAAGAACGTTTGCCTGTCACAATGCATGTTCTGCGTGAAGGTGGCTACTTGCTCGTGCCCATCTTTGTGCTCATTTATCTCCTTATGCAGGGCTATACACCCCTGAAATCAGCCTATTACTGTATTTTGACCACGGTGATTATTTCTGTTTTGGCCAATAACTGGAAAACATACAGCGGCGCCAAGCAGCAAAGCATGCCTCTGGCACAAGCTTTTGTGCAGTGTAATAAACTCAACACAAAAGACATTTTGACTGCCATGGAAAATGGCGCACGCCTTGCCCTCGGTGTGGCTGCGGCATGTGCCTGTACGGGTATCGTTATTGGCGTCGTCACGCTGTCAGGTATGGGCTTAAAGCTTGCAAATGCCATTGTGACTTTGTCCGGCGGTAGCTTCATGCTCACGCTTGTGTTCACCATGTTGGCCTCAATCATCTTAGGTATGGGTCTGCCCACAACAGCCAAGTATATTGTTTTGGCCACCATTGCCGCGCCGGCCATCATGAGTTTTGGGGTGCCGGCCTTGGCAGCGCACCTGTTTATCATGTATTTCGGTATTTTGGCTGACTTGACACCGCCTGTGGCTTTGGCTGCCTATGCCGCAGCGGGCATTGCACGCTCAGATCCAAACAAAACAGGCTTTATGGCGGTGAGATTGGCCTTGGCGGGCTTCCTCATACCGTATATTTTCTGCTATAATCCCGGAATCTTAATGATAAATGCCACGTGGTATGAAGTCGTCTTTTACGTCACCACGGCGGCTGTGGGCATTATGTCCCTTTCCTTTGCCAATGTGGGCTATTGGTTACGGAATTTGTATATCTGGGAACGTGCCATCCTTGCCTTCGGCGCCATAGCGCTCATTATTCCCGGCGTTATGACAGATGTTGCAGGAGCAGTAGCGTTGATATCTGTCTATGTCTTGCAAAAGTTCATGCCTCATGATCCCAAAAATCCGAATGGGGGGAGCATGGGAGGAGCTGTGGCCTAGCACCGTGTTTTGTCTAAGGAAACACTGAACAATTATTTTTCTTGAGGGGGAAGGGGATCTTTCCCCTTAGGAAGGGACAGGTGCCAAAACCCAAAAGATTCCCCTTCCTCCCCCACAAAAAAAAATGAAGTGAGAATGTTACCTGTACAGGGTGAAAAATATTTTTTTATGTTTTTCACCCTTTATTGTTTATATCAACTTGAAATGTAAGATGATTTATTGTTAAAGCAATGCTTTTAATCTATGTTTTAACTATGTTTTTATTGACAAAAGGTATATTTGAGAATAGCTTTTATTTGAAGGAGGTTTTTATGGCTCAAACACGAATGACACGACAGCGTGCCGTGATTTTGGAAGAACTGCGCAAGGTGAAGACGCATCCGACAGTCGATGAGGTTTATGGGATGGTACGGGAGCACTTGCCAAGAATAAGCCTTGGCACGGTGTATCGTAATTTGGATTTTTTGGCTGAGACGGGTGCCATTCTTAAGCTGGAAGCTGCTGGAAACATTAAGCGTTTTGATGGCGATACTTCATGGCACCAGCATGTGCGTTGTGTACACTGTGGGTGCATTGGGGATGTTATGCAGCCGCAGGTGGCGCCAAGCGTTGATAATGTACACGTTGATGGTTTTATCGTAACGGGTGCGCGTGTTGAATATGATGGTGTGTGCAGTCAGTGTGCAAAAAAGCACTAGGCGCTGTCGTCACATGCGCCTTTTCGCTCTTGTCTAAGGTTTTTTTGCGTCAGACTTTACTTGCTTTTTCGGTCAAATACCATAAGAATATATGCCCTCAAAGCAGGCGTGTCTTCCTTGGTATGGCACGGGCATCTTTCCCGTGACGATGCCCACAAAATGTGCAGCATACTCTATGTATTTTAGTCTAACAAGGAGTTGTTATTATGGCAGAACCAAAAGATATGTGGCGGTGTCAAATTGCCAATTGCGGCTATATGTATGATCCTGATCGTGGTGACAAAAGGGCAAAAATACCTGCCGGCACAAAGTTTGAGGAGTTGCCCGATGAGTGGCATTGCCCTGTGTGTAAGGCGACGAAAAAAACATTTCGCAATATGGAATCAGAATGATCTTAGTGTGTGTAGGGTAGGGAAGGCCACAAACCTTCCCTGTCTTGTATGTGTCCCCGCTTTCTTAGGCACTGTCGTCAAATGCGCCTTTTAGGGTATTTCTGCGTCAGACTTCGCGTGCTTTTTCAGTCAAATACCATAAGAGTATATTCCTTCAAAGCAAGCTTGTCTTTGTTTTAATGGGCTTGATATAACACAAAAATTCGCAATTTGACGATAGCGCCTAGGCTGAGAGATTTTTTTTCAGCAAATCCACTTCTTTCTCTGTTAATGCTCTTGCGTGTCCAACGGGTAAATCGCCCAAACATATGGGTCCTTGAGCCACACGCACAAGCTTTAAGATGGTCAAGTGCAAGTCTCTGCACATGCGCCGAATTTGACGATTGATGCCTTGTTGCAAGGTCATTTCCAATATGTATGCATCATTGTGTACGTCGCTCTTGTGTTTGAGAAGGCGTGCCTTTATGGGCGCAAGGACTTCTCCTTCCGCAAGGCGCATGCCTTTTTTCATGAGTTCTATGTGTTCTTCGGTGACTTTTTCACGGATTGTGACATGGTATGTTTTCGGCAAATGATGGCTCGGATGAGCCAGTTTTTGCGCCATATGTCCGTCGTTTGTAATGATGAGCACCCCTTCAGAAAAGTAATCCAGCCTGCCGACGGTAAAAAGGCGTTCTGACTGCCATGCCGGCGGTAAAATGTCGAAGATGGTCGTGCGTCCTTCCGGGTCGTTGGCGGTACAGATGGATTGGATGGGCTTGTGTAATATAAGGTATGTGTGCTTTGTGTTGCGTGAAATTTTTTGACCGTCAACGTGAATACTGTCATCGGTGCCCACCTTATGGGCGAGGTCGGTCACAACAACGCCATTCACCATCACACGTCCTTTGACAATATATTCTTCGGCCTTGCGACGGGAACACATACCTGCATCGGCTAAGGCTTTGTTTATGCGAACAGTGGTTGCTGCGTTTGTGTCTGTTGTTTTATGGTGTGTTGTTTTGTTGTGCATATGGAAAATCCTTTTTCTTGAGGGGTGAAGGAGTTTTAATTTTTTCTTGAGGGGGGAAGGGGATCTTTTG
>CAYJPE010000169.1:0-6431 GCA_964371965.1 uncultured Desulfovibrionaceae bacterium | reverse complement strand
AAGGGGAAGCTTTTGGGTTTTGGCAAAAGATCCCCTTCCCCCCTCAAGAAAAAAATCATCAGTATTTTTTTGAATGCCGTGACTTCTGTCAGGTGCGTGCACCATAAAATGCTTGACAAAGGTCAATGATGTGCCCTATGAAAACATGCGAAATGTTGTGTTAAAAAGACAGTGTGAGTGGAAATAAGAGATACATCCAGTGAGGGGAAGAATTCATGGACATTCATGACCTTGTGGCGCTCATAGAGAAGATTGCGCCGCCGCACGGAGCGGCATCGTGGGATAGGTGCGGCATTCAAGTGGCCTCACATAATAAAGGTGTGACATGTGTGGCTGTATGCCTTGACCCGAGCCCTGCATCCGTGGAGCGCGCCGTGGCTTTGGGAGCGCAACTTGTTGTCTCTCATCATCCCCTCTTGCTCAAAGGGCGTCTGCCGGACAAGCTTGATGGGTATCACCGTGTTTTGCGTACCTTGTTTATGCACGATGTGGCTTTATATGCGGCGCATACGTCCCTTGATGTGAGTGTGACGGGTGGGTTTATTACGACTGAAGCCAAGTGCGATGCAGAAAATGTTGCCGCAACATGTTTTCCGCAGATTCCCCAAGGTCCGGTGGCATGGCTGTTTCGAGAGCTAGGTCTCAAAAATGGTGCTGTTTTGGAAGCTGTGGGTACAGGAGCAGATGGGATGTCTCTTGGTTTTGGTCTTGTGGGTAACGTGCCGCAGCACTACTCTTACGATGATATTGTAGCATGCTTGCGGAAATTTATGGACATGAGCACAGCCCTTGTGTGTGGGGATGTGCCGCGTACCATAAGGCGCGTGGCTTATTGTGCAGGTTCCGGCGCTTCTTTTGCGGAAAAGGCTTTGCAGCACGGGGCAGATATTTTTATAACAGGTGATGTGAAGTATCATAATGCGCTTGAAAGTCCTTTGTGCATGTTAGATGTGGGGCATCATGGTTTGGAAGAGGAGATGATGCGCCGCTTTGCGACTTTTTTGGAAGCGCAACTGGTTGATGTGCGTGTGGTTTTTGTGCCATCCGTTTCACCATTGCGTCCGGCGCTTTTATCTACATAAACCTCATGTTTTGAGAGTGCTTTTTGTATGGAATTTTTACGGGGTAACGATAATGAAAGCTTGTGAGCAGCTCTTCATGAAAGGGAGAAAGAGATGAGTGTATATTTGAACCAGATTGAACAGCTTGTTGACTTGCAAAAGGTTGACAATTCCATTCACGAGATTACTACAGAGTTGACAGAGGCGCCAAGAGAACTTGATGTTCTTCAAGAGCGTTTTTCTGCTTTTCAAGGTCAGCGTGATAAAATTGAAGAAAAAATTGCACATATCCTCGAACAACAAAAGCGCATTGCCTTTGACATTGAAGAAGATGTATCGCGCATTAAAAAAAGCCGTAATAAGCTGACCATGGTGACTAATCAGCGCGAGCATCACGCTGTTATGCGCGAAATGGACAATATGGAAAAGCTGAATCGTTCGCGAGAAGAAGAAAAAATGGCCATGGCGGACGAACTCGTATTGCAAGAAGATGCCCTTGCTGAGGTTGATAAGGATTATTTGTATTTGAAGGCAGAGCTTGAAGTAAAGAACGAGAGTTTGCAAAGTCGCATTGAGGAGGCACAAGCGAAATTGCAAGTGCTTGAAGGTGTGCGTTCAAATACGGGCGCCGGCGTTCCTCAACCTGTTTTTCAGCGCTATGAGTTTATTCGTAACCGTTTGGAACATCCGGTGATTGTGCCTGTAAGCGAGGGCATTTGCAGTGGGTGCCATATTGCCATACCGCCGCAATCCTTTATCGAATTGCAGCGCGGGCAACAAATTTTGAGTTGTCCCAACTGCCAACGCCTTATTTATTGGTGCGAGCATTTTAAAGCGCCTGAGGTAGAGGCGGAGGTGGCAAAGCCAGAGATTTTTATTGCGAATCCTGATGCCTAACTGGTTCCACGCATTGATTAAAAGCTTGATGCACATGTCCAAAATGACAACTGTGCAAAAAGGTGGCATGCAAGGAAGAAAAAAGTTGATTAAATCAAGGTTTTCTTTGGTTTTTTAAAAATTTACAAGGGTTGGGCGGATCGTCGCTGCGCATTATGCGGAGAGGAAAGTCCGGGCTCCATAGGGCACGATGCTGGATAACGTCCAGGAGGGGTAACCCTCGGCAAGCGCAACAGAAAGTAAACCGCCGCTATGAAGAAGTTCTGCATGGCGGTAAGGGTGAAAGGGTGAGGTAAGAGCTCACCGGTTACTGTGGTGACATGGTAAGCCAGGCATGCCCCATTGGGAGCAAGGCCAAATAGGAAAGGAGACTGGCCCGGTCATGCCTTTCGGGTAGGCTGCTTGAGGATGTGGGTAACTGCATCCCTAGAGGAATGACGGTCTCTCGTTGTCTTTTGGATAACGATGACAGAACCCGGCTTATAGCCCGACTCTTGTAATGTTTTTTCAAGAAAGTACTGATTTACTGTCTCTTTGCCTTCTAACTGTGTCAGGCTCATTTCGTGAACTTCTTATTATATGAAGTATACTAGGGATTTCTCAAAAGTTATCTTCCTTGTTAAAGGGTAAAAAGGCAATTAAATCAGCCTTTTCTCAATGCCCTGAAGGGGGCAAGGGCATGACAGGCTGTTGAAAAACTCCATTTTTGACAGTCCGTTCAAAAAGTATGAGATGCAAGGAAGCAAAAAAAGTCAAGGCGCGCAGTGTATTAGACATACATAAGCGATTTGGCTTTTTTATGCTGACGCCGCAGATTGCACTTTTTCAACGGACTGATGAATGATATATGTACGAGGCAAGTGCTGTGAGTGTTCGACCTTGGATGATTTTAGTGGCGGCCGGTATGGGAACGCGCCTTGCGCTTCATACGGAAGGCGTGCCTAAGCAGTTTGTGTTGCACGGGGGCGTTCCGTTATATTGGCATAGCGCACAAGTGGCGCGGCATTGTGCCTGCATGGCGGGTCTTGTTTTTGTGTTTCCGGCGGCATATGTGGACGAAGAGCGGGCGCGCATTGCTCGCCTGAATGCGCTTGAGCCCTTGGGCGTGGAGTGGCGTTGTGTGTCTGGAGGAGAGCGCCGTCAGGATTCTGTACGCCTTGGCCTTGAGGCTGTACCGCTGACGTGTGCGCATGTGCTGGTGCATGATGCGGCGCGCCCTTTTGCCGGTGCTCCTTTGATACAGCGTGTTGTGCAAGCTCTTGAGGCGGGGCATGAGGGTGTTGTGCCGGCTTGTGGTCTTGTGGATACGATTAAAGAAGTGCACAACACGGTTGTGGTGAAGACACTTGATCGCGCGCGCCTCTATGCTGTACAAACGCCACAGGGCTTTGTACGACAGACTCTTTATGATGCGCATGTGGAGGCTGTGCGGGCACAATGGCATGTGACCGATGATGCAAGCCTTCTTGAGCATTATGGGCGACAGGTGTCGGTTGTGGAAGGCTGTGCGGGCAATGTCAAAGTCACACATCCGCAAGATATGGCGTTTTTGCAAGAGGGGGCAAACTCCCAGCGTGTGCAGCGTACGGGCTTCGGCTATGATGTGCACCGATTTGTCGCGTCATCGGATCGTGGCAGCCGACCTTTGAAATTGGGTGGTGTGCTCATGGATGGTGGACTGTGCGTGGCGGCGCATTCCGACGGGGATGTGCTCTTGCACGCGCTGATGGATGCGCTTCTTGGGTGCGTTGGAGCCGGAGACATCGGCGTACATTTTCCGGACACAGAGGCAGTCTATGCCAATGCGGATTCGGCGGCACTGTTGCAGGAAGTGCTTTTGATGGTTGAGTCCAAGCATGCATATCTTGTACATGTGGATGTGACGGTTATTACGCAAAAACCCAAAATAGGCTCACAGCGTAAGGCTATTGTGAAAAACCTTGCCCATATATTACATATACCGGCGGAATGTATTAATGTGAAGGCCACGACAGAAGAGGGGCTTGGTTTTACGGGTAGCGGTGCAGGCATAAAGGTTGTGGCACTTGTGAGTGTGGCACAACAACCTGTTGTTCTTCCAAATTCTTGAGGAAACACTGATTAAATGCCTTTTTGCCCTCTAACTATGTCAAGCTCATTTTGTGAAACGCTTATATATTTCTATATATACCGCGCGCTTCCCAAAACGCGCTTTTCTTGTTAGAGAACAAAAACTCTATTTAATCAGCGTTTCCTTGAATAAAGTACCGCTTGTAGAGTCAAAGAAGCAATGTAGACAGCGTACACATATTTCTTTGTGCGTTATTCTTATATGGGAGTTGTTTGTGTCTTTTGAGAAGTCGATGTTGCTTTGAAAGTGAACACTTTGCATGCAATTTGCACGTTCTCTGCTTTCAGAGGGCTTTTGTATGAAATTTTTTTGAAGGCCAGTTGGGATTGGTGATTCAATCTATGAGGTTAACATGACACAAGCATCGTCTGTTTCTGGAGCAATGAATTCTGGAGTGCCGGCATCATCTTTTACGCAGCCGTGGTTGCAGCATTATGATGTGGGTGTACCGCAAGCTGTGCCTCCTTTTGATATGCCGCTTTTTTCGCTGTTAGATGCAGCGGCAGCGCGGCATTCTTTGCGTCCTGCCGTTACTTTTCAAAATACCACCATACGCTATGGAGAACTTAAGCGCAGGGCAGAAACTTTTGCCGCCACCTTGCGCCTTATGGGTGTCAACCATGGGGACAGGGTGGCGGTAATGATGCCCAATTTACCCCAAACCATTGTGGCTTTTTGGGGCATTATGAAAGCCGGTGCTGTGGCTGTCATGATGAATCCTTTGAATATGGAAACGGAAATTATTCATCATTTGCACGACTCCGGAGCGCGTCACCTCATTTTGCTTGACTTGCTTTGGCCAAAAATTGCACCGCTTCGTTCGCGTTTGCCGTTGGAAAAATATATCGTGACAGGCATAGCGGATGCGCTCTCATTTCCCCTCAATTGGATATATAGCTTTAGAGAAAGACGTAATAAACCCCAAGACATACCTTATGATGACGAAACTCTTGTATCGTGGAAGCATATGTTTGTGACGCCGGAGCGCTATTCGGCCAATAGTGCCATCAGCGCCGATGACATTGCTTTGTTGCAATATACCGGCGGTACGACCGGCCTGCCAAAGGGTGTCATGCTGACACACCGCAATGTGGGTTCCAATTATAAGCAAATAATCAGCGTTATTCACGAACTTGCCAAGGAGCATCATTCTTTTGTGGCGGTCTTGCCCTTTTTTCACGTGTATGGCCTTGCGGTTGGTGTGGGTATTCCCACGGCGCTTATGGGGACGACGCTGCCCATGCCACGCTATGTGCCGCAGGATGTGCTTAAACTTATCCAAAAGCGCAAGCCTACCATATTTCCGGGGGCACCTTCGGTGTACATGTCATTGCTGCAGCAAAAAAACCTTTCTTCTTATGATTTGCGATGTATAAAATTGTGTATTTCCGGATCTGCCCCCTTGCCGCAAGAGCATTTTATGCGCTTTCAAGAGCTGACAGGCGCCACTATCATTGAAGGCTATGGACTCACAGAGGCTTCCCCTATTACGCATATTAATCCTCTTATTTCTACCAATCAAAAAATCAATTCCATAGGCATGCCATTGCCAAGTACAGAGGCGCGTATTGTGGATATGGAAGGCGGTTCTTTAACGCTACCGGCAGGCAAATTGGGGGAACTTGTTATTCGTGGCCCCCAAGTCATGAGCGGCTATTGGAATCGTCCCGACGAAACAGCGTCGGCCTTGCGCAATGGCTGGCTGTATACAGGTGATCTTGCTACCATGGACGAGGAAGGTTACTTCCACATTATGGATAGGAAGAAGGATATGGTTATTGTGTCCGGCTATAATGTGTATCCTCGAGAAGTGGATGAAGTTCTCTTGGAGCATCCGCTCATTATGGAAGCGGTGGTGGTGGGTGTTTCGGATAGGGCGCGTGGTGAAAGCTTGAAAGCCTTTGTGGTGCTAGAACCGGGCGCAACGCTGACACGGGCTGAGGTTATTGCATGGTGTCGCAGTAAGCTGGCCTCGTACAAAGTGCCTCGAACGGTGGAATTTCGTGAGTCCTTGCCTAAGACTATAGTTGGCAAGGTGCTTCGGCGTGTGTTGCGTGCTGAGGACGATGCCAAGTGTGAAGACGTGAAAACGGACGAAGTCCAAGCGCAACATGTGAAAGAACCGCAACCAGAACAGGGAACAGAACGGGCAGTTCATACTGAACATGGGGCGCTGGAAGGAGGCCATCTTGCTGGCGAACAGGAGCAAGAAGAGGGGGGGCATAGCGCTCGTGATACACACACTGTCTCACAATCATCCATAACGCATGAAGAGCAGGGGCTTCAGGAAGAGATCGGTGGGAAAAAGAGCGTCTTTCATCAGGAGCATTCCATCATAGAGCATGACAGTGCAGAGCATTCCG
>CAYJPE010000168.1:0-6467 GCA_964371965.1 uncultured Desulfovibrionaceae bacterium | reverse complement strand
GAATCTTTTGGGTTTTGGCAAAAGATCCCCTTCCCCCCTCAAAAAAAATAATGAAACAGTGCCTAAAGAAGCTGATCTTTCTTTTCAACCATAAAGAGCATGGCCACAAAGGCGATACCTGATGAAAGCATATAGAGCCAGCAGACAGGGCTGAACATGGCCGCCGTGAGCGTGTCGGTATAGCCGGCATTATCCAATAAAGCGCCAATGAGGGGTTGAAAGACTGCCGCTCCAAACATGCTGAACGAATATACGAGGCCATTGGCCGTGCTGGCAATATGTTTGGGAAAAAGTTCTCGTGTGGCTGCCATATAGAGTCCTGCGGGTGCTGTCACCACAATGGAAAGGACGATGCCCCAAACAAAGATTTCTGTGGTGCCAAAGTGACCGTTTTGAAAAAAGAGGTAGAGCATAACGGCAAAGAGAAGGGCATTTGATACAACGATGACGCTTTTGCGCGAAGGAACCTTGGCAGCAATACCGGCATAGATAATGGGGGTTATGATGGTAATGGTGGCGGCGATGCTCAAGAGTGTACTCATTTCGGCGCGGCTTAGGCCAACCACATGGGTATAATAGATGCCGGACCAAAGGCCTATAAAGCTGAACAAAATAGCCGCGCTGACCGTGAAAGCCAAGGTTAAAAGCCAGAAATTGCGCCGTGTCAGGACGATTTTTATGGATTCCGGAATAGTAATCTGTGTTGTCGTATCTTGTTCCGGCTTTGCTTCTTCTCTAGCTTCGCTCTGAGGCGCATCCTTAAAGAAAAACCACATTAAAACGGTGGCTACAAGAGTGATAACCCCTAAACCTTGAGAAGATACACGCCAACCAAATGTGTCGATAAAGTATGAAAGAGGCGCACCTGCAAGAGCGGATGCCATGCCTACGGCGCATGCTAACACAGATGTCACTATAATCATATACATTTTGGGATCGAACCAGTTGGCAAGCGCTTTATAGGCCGGCATAAGAATAATGGAACAACCAATGCCCACGCTGAGCCTTCCCACAAAAGCCATTGTCGTGCTTTGTGCCAGTGAAAAAAGTATGATGCCAAGGCAGGCTAAAACAAGGGCGCCGGATATGAGCTTTCGTGGGGAGTATTTATCTGACATAATGCCGCTTGGAATTTGCAAGACAGCGTATGGATAAAAATATGCTGAGGCCAAAAGCCCCATGAACGCGGCATTGGTGCCCAAGTCGAGCATAATGTCGTCTGCCATGACAGCTGGGCTCATGCGGTGAAAAATAACGATGGTATAAGTAAAAATAGTAATGGCAAGGATAATCCAACGATAAGGCACGGTTTTGGATTGCATAATCTCTTCCTTTGCTGAGGTGTTTTTTGGGGAAACGTTAATAAAATAGAATTTTTGTTCTTTAACAAGAAAAGCGAGCTGAATTCAGCTAGGGGCAAAAAGGTATTTAATCAATGTTTCCTTTGTTTTTCTGAGAGAGGGCATACGTTCTTTTACACACAGTCCACGACAGTTTGCAGTGCACTCGGGAGGCGCTGTGCCACGTCGGAGGCTCCATTGCCGCGAATGGGGAAATCTTGCTGTACGCTCATGCCCGCATGTGCATGAACGATGACGCCAAGAGCGGCACAAAGTGTACTATTGACGCTTGTATCAGGAACTTGCCTCATGCGCGCCACAAGAGCCGCAGTGCAGCCGGTCAGCACATCGCCGGAGCCTGCCACGGCCAGTGCCGGAATATCATGGGGGAGTATACCAATGGGGGAAGCACGTTGCCCCACCAAGGTGCCAGCACCCTTGAGTACCCATGTGCAAGGGGCTTTGTCCATGAGGGCACGCAATGCTTCCACACGGTCAGCTTGCACCGCGTTGCAAGAGCATTGTTGTGTCTGTGTTGTCAATAAGCGTGCAGCTTCAAGGGGATGCGGTGTTAAAATATCATCGGGGCGCACAAGGTGTAATAAGTCTTGCCTGTGCGCTAAAATGTTCAGAGCGTCGGCATCAATGACTGCCGGCGGTCTTTGTGGACATTCGAGTACCGCTCGTACAAAATCATGCGCATGCATCCCTATACCCGGCCCAAGAGCCAGCGCATGACATTTTTGGAAACGTTCTACCAAGGTTTTTGGTATATGTGAAGGCCAGTTATGACCTTCAAGCGCCAATGTCATGATGTCTGCCATGCCGCCTTTGATTTCTGCGCAACATGCTTCGGGAGCTGCCGCGGTTACAAGGCCAGCACCTGTGCGTAGGGCGGCAAGAGCTGTAAGGTGTGCAGCGCCTGTCAGACCTTTGGAGCCGCCAAGCACAAGGACGTGTCCCCACGAATTTTTGTGGCTGTCGTATTGCGTGTGTGGCAGAAGAGCGAGGACTTGCTGTGCAGGCCTGTACGTGTTTTTTGTTGTGAGCGTATAAAAAGATGCACCTACGTCCTCTTGCACCTTACGCGGTATGCCGATTGAGCGCACAGACACTGTGCCTGTCCACTCATGGGCATGGGGCATAATAAGCCCCGGTTTTGCTGCCGCGAAGCATACGGTGGCATGGGCACGCACCGCCACAGGAGAGGCGCGACCCGTGAGGGCATTGCAGCCACTTGGAACATCTAAAGAGAATATAAAAGCATGCGCCGTGAGGGCGTTGATAAAGTGCACGTATGCTTCATAATCTGCTCGTAGGCTACCGTCAAAGCCTGTGCCCAAAAGTCCGTCTACGACGATGCTCGCCCATGCGCCCTGCCATATGTTATGGCGTACAGTGTCGTAGGTCTGTCCGAGATGTGAGGTGTTTTTTGGCAAACGCACAAAAGGAACGCCAAGCCGTTTTGCCAAGCGTACATGCTGTCCCGTAACTCCACGATACTCACCAAGAGCTTTTGTGTGCAAGACACATGGGCGCGCGCCGATGTCGAGCAGATGTCGTGCAAGACAGGCGGCATCTCCCCCATTGTTGCCGTTTCCCATGAAGAGCGCCACTGGCAAACGATATGCAGCATGCGCAGGTATATGCTTTTCTTGTGTAACACTTTGTAAAAGCACATCTAATGCAGCACGGGCAGCATTTTCCATAAGAGAAAACTCAGGTATGCCGCAAGCGATGGCGTCTGTATCCCAGCGGCGCATTTCTTGTGGCGTTGGTAAGAGGGGAAAGTATGGTGTAAGCATGTTTCTCATATCTTTAGATAAATGCAAAAGTGAAGTAAAAATACCTTTTCTGTTCAACATTTTTTGCCTCAGTTGTCAAGAACTTTCGCAAATGTCAAATATTAGCCACAGATTCTTAAACGTTGAAAGAGTAGCACACAAGTGTAGATTCGCAAAATTTTTATGCAAGGGTGTATTTGTTGATTTGAAAGGTGTAAGCTTTTTTATTAACGTATCGAAAAATAAATATTTAATTGAATTTTTATGCTACAAAACAGCAAGATACCTTGCTCTTGCTTTTGATGTTTTATTACTTGGCAGTTTGCTTGAAATAGTCTAACATGGTGTGATGGCGTAGGTGCTATCGTACTGAAAAAGGCATAAAAGCATTGTTATATCATTGTTATCATTATTTTTGGAGTTCTTGTGAAAAAACCCTTCTATCTCACTTTTCAATTTCGAGTGAGTCTTATGTTATTTTTGCTTGTCAGTATGGCTTTTTTGGTCATGATACAGCTGGAAATACGTCTTGTGGAAGAAACCTTATCCCATGAGAAAGAAAATAAACTTCTGTCTATCACGCGCATACTAGATGCCATGCTTGACGAAGGCGGCTATGAAGGGATTTTGCAGGCTGCCGATGGAGAAAATGCGGGGCGTGATGAAAAAATTAAGATACTGCACAATGCTTTGCGTGACATTACAGAGAAGGTCGCCGCAGGCTCTGAAGGCTTGGGAGTAGGATATTACTGTAAAGAATTGGACAGTATTCTCACCTATGGTCCCGAGAATATTAATGGGCACTTGGTGGGACAATCCATTGATGAAAATCATAAAGCTCACCGCGTTATGGATGAAGGGCAGTACATGCTCGGACGCGGTGAAATGGTGCGTGGCAATATCATGAATGCCATGCTGCCCCTGATACGCAATGGCAAAGTGATTGGCTATGTATGGGCCAATGAGCTGGAAGAAAGTGTTTCGTCACAAGTTGAAGCGATCATGGATGATGCGCAAATAATACTCGCTGTTACTTTTGTTTTGATGGTTGTTGTTTTGCTTATTTTTTCACGGCGTACAGCGCGTGACGTTGACACAATCATCGAAGAAGTCCATAAAGTAGGGAATGATTTGAGCTATCGCATTCCCTCTCTAAAAGGAGACCTCGGAGATGTTGTTACAAGTATCAATGATATGGCGCAGAGTGTCTTTTTAGCAACACGAAAAACCGAATGGGCAAGGGATGTCTTACAAAGCGTCATGAGTAATATGGAGGCTGCCATTACTGTGTGCGATCCCAACTCAAGCCGCCTTGTTTACGCCAACCCCTATGTGCAAAAACTGTGCAATGTGGAATCTTTAGAAGATAAAGTATGCTACGAAGTGTTGTATGGACTTTCGGAACCATGCAAAGGGTGCCCTCAAGCCGCATTTTTTTATGATGATGGATCGCCAAATCATGCTGTCTTGTACCACGAAGAGCATAATGTTGTCCTGGAACGCGATTTTCTTGTGGCAGATCGTCTTATTATGTGGCATGATGGACGTTATGTTCATTTACGCGTCGCAACTGATGTGACTGATCGTAAGGCACTTGTGGCGGCACAAACGGCCAATCAAGCGCAACGCGACTTTTTGGCGCGCATGAGTCACGAAATCCGTACCCCCATGAACGGTGTGCTTGGTATGACACGCCTTGCCCTGCAAGAAAATCCCCCGCCTAAGCAAAAAAATTACTTAAACAAGATTCAATCATCGGCGTCCTTGCTCTTAGGCATTATTAACGATATTTTGGATTTTTCGCGCATTGAAGCGGGAGCCATGACCATTGAACACAAATCCTTTAGTATTCACGAAGTTATTGAGAGAGTGCGGGAGCTTATTTTGCCCCGCGCCGCTGAAAATGAAACACAGCTAAAAGTACTTTTAGACACGTCTGTGCCAGAGTATGCCGTAGGAGACAGTTTACGCCTTTCGCAGGTGCTTTTGAACTTGCTTGGTAATGCGACAAAGTTCACAAAAAAAGGCACAGTAACTTTGAAAGTGAGCGCCTCAACGCCTGATGAACACACGGTTCGTATGGATTGCAGCGTGACGGATTCTGGTATTGGGATGACCTTGGTTCAACAACAAGAATTGTTTAAACCTTTTTCTCAGGCAGACACGTCCACGTCTCGAAAGTTTGGCGGTACGGGGCTTGGCTTGTCTATTTGCAAAGCCTTAGTAGAACTTATGGATGGCGAAATTGGTGTGGCAAGTAAGGAGGGTGAGGGCAGTACCTTCTTTTTCCATGTGTTTTTGGCACCGGATATGCGTGCGTCTGAGGTGCATCTGGCTGCGGATGCGCCTTGGCTGTCGGCACGCTATGATAATTATGAATTTTTGTTAGTGGAAGATAATGTGGTCAATCAAGAAATCGCTTTGGCTATTCTTGAAGATTTTGGCGTGCGTGTGGATGTGGCGAGTAATGGCAAGGAAGCGGTGTCCATGTTTGAGCAAAAAGACTACGCTCTTATCCTCATGGACGTGCGGATGCCAATTATGGACGGCATGGAGGCGACGCGTTGTATTCGTGCGCACCATAAGCATGATGCACAAACTGTCCCTATTGTAGCCATGACTGCCAATGCCATGGAAGAAGACAAAGAAGAAAGCCGTGCTGTGGGTATGAATGGGCATATTGCAAAACCCATTGATATGGACGAGCTCAAACAAGTTTTTTATCGTACTTTATATGCAGATACGAACCTTGCGAACCGTGTGGAGGATGCTTGGAACGTCAAGAAAGGAGAGTAGTATGAACGTTTTCGCGGAAAATGACGTGGAGATGCAGTACGAAGGTCGCCGTCATGAAGCCGCGCGAGCTCTGCAAAAACACGGCTTTAATTGCGCCCAATCAGTGGCCTTAGTCTTTTGTGAAAAATACGGCATCTCTTGTGAGCATATGCAACGTATGACCTGTGGTTTTGGATCCGGCTTGCAGATGGCAGAAGTGTGTGGCGCTCTTGCAGGAGCCATTGTGATTGTTGGATGTAAGCATGGTGGTGTCGTCACGCAAGAATCCGCACAGATAAAAGAAGCAAAAGTGCGCTGTAAGCAAGAAATTGCGCCTATTGTCGCAGATTTTCGTGAGAAATTTGGATGTGTACGCTGCCGTGACCTGCTTGGACACGACGTTACGACGAAGGAAGGCTTTGACGCTGCGCGTCACTTACTCACCACATTCTGCACAGACATTATTGGTGAAACGGTGAAAATTTTAGAAAAACATGGTTACTAGTAGCGTGCTTTGTCTAAATGTGTGTTTTTAAAAAGCATGTGGGGGGAAACTTTTTTTAGGAAA
>CAYJPE010000167.1:0-6539 GCA_964371965.1 uncultured Desulfovibrionaceae bacterium | reverse complement strand
GGTGTGGGGGGAAAGTTTTTTTCCTCATAGAAGTTTCCCTCTAAAGGGCACACGCTCCCCACATGTTTTAAAAAATACACATTTAGGGAAACACTGAAGCAATGTTTTTCTTGAGGGGCTAAGGGGAACTTTTGCCATAACCTGAAAGCTTCCCCTTCTCCCCTCAAACTCCCTTCCCCCCATCCTCTCAATACGCTTTAATTATTCCTCATTTTAATGAATTGAAAAGAGGAGAAGTTCCCTTCCTGAATTATTTTATAGTACATTTTATATGTTTGCTATTTAATCAATGTTTCCTCAGAATCAGCGCTCAGCGCAAAGAAAACAGGTTAATAGGAATTGCTACTGACTTCTTCTCTTTTTATAGAAAAAGACTTGCCGCAAAATGTCAAACATGATACTTTTTAACAAATGAGCGATAAGTCTACCAATGAAAGGGGCGTCTTGGTAGTGTTGTCGCGCTTTGGTGTGTTGTTTCCTATTATATGCGCCCGCCTCAGTGAGAGGATTGTATGACGAATTTAGTTGGCGAATTTATGGGCACAGCGATATTGCTTGCCTTTGGCACAGGTGCTGTTGCAAATGCAATATTGAAAGAATCTAAGGCCTATGGCGGTGGTTGGATTTGTATTACTACTGGTTGGGCCATTGGCGTCATGCTCGGTGTGTTTACAGCTGTAGCGCTTGGCGCACCGCAGGCAGATATTAACCCTGCGGTAACATTTGCAAAAACAATATTGGGTGTCTATGAGCCGGGTCACGCTTTTGTGACCATGATTGTTCAAGTTGCCGGTGGATTTGCCGGCGGCGTCTTTACATGGTTGGCCTTTTTGCCACACTGGGCTGTTACGGAAGAACCTGCCGCAAAGCTTGCTATCTTTAGTACCGGTCCAGCCATTCGCAATATCCCCGCTAACTTTCTGTGCGAAGTCTTAGCCACCTTCTTGCTCATTTTTGGTATATTCATGATATTCCATGCCAATAATGGCACATTACCTGCGGGTTATGGTCCTTATATGGTTGCCATGCTTGTGTGGGCTTTGGGTCTTTCTTTTGGCGGGCCGACGGGCTATGCACTCAATCCTGCCCGCGACCTTGGCCCTCGTATTGCGCACTTTGTGTTGCCTATTCCCGGCAAGGGCGATTCCGGGTGGGATTATGCATGGGTGCCTGTTGTGGCTCCTTTTGTCGGCGGTTTGTTGGCAGTTATCGTTGCCAAGCTTGTGGGCGCCATGTAAACAGTGGCTGGTCTATTCGTGTTTTGAAGCATAATTGTGTCAGGTGTATTTCTTGGGAAACAACGAGATTTGTGCTGACACAAAGACACTTTTTTGGGTAGGGCAATTTTTAAATTTTTTAAGGAGTTTTTTGCATGAGTGCAAAGTATATTCTGGCGTTAGACCAAGGCACAACGTCTTCCCGCGCCATTCTTTTTGACAGAAAATCCAATATTATTCAGGTGCAACAAAAGGAATTTACGCAAATTTATCCACAACCCGGTTGGGTGGAGCATAGTCCTACGGAAATTTTTGATACACAGGCTCATGTGGCGCGTGATTGCGTAAAAGCCGCTGGTATTACGGGAAATGACATAGCTGCCGTGGGTATTACCAATCAACGTGAAACTACAGTAGTATGGGATAAAACCACGGGTGCGCCTGTGTATAATGCCATCGTGTGGCAAGATCGCCGTACAGCCGGCTTTTGCGATCAATTACGTGCCGAAGGCAAGGCCGACCTTATTCGCCAAAAAACCGGTCTTGTGCTTGATGCCTATTTTTCCGGCACAAAGGTCCGTTGGATTTTGGACAATGTGGAAGGTGCCCGTGCCAAGGCTGAAGCAGGAGACTTGCTTTTTGGCACCATTGATACATGGCTGATTTGGAACTTGAGCAAGCGTGCATCCCATGTGACGGACCCTTCCAATGCCAGCCGTACCTTGCTTTTTAATATTCACACGGGTCAGTGGGATGATGAACTTTTGGAAATTCTTGGTGTTCCTCGGAATATGTTGCCTGAAGTACACCCTTCTTCGAGCGTCATGGCCAAGACGCATCCGGAGTTCTTTGGAACGGCATTGCCCATTTCCGGCGTTGCAGGTGATCAGCAAGCCGCGACTTATGGGAATGCGTGTCTTAAGGAAGGTATGGCCAAGAATACATACGGTACCGGTTGCTTCTTACTCATGAATACAGGCACAAAAGCTAAAGAGAGTAAGAACAATATGCTCACCACAGTGGCGTGGCAAAATCCCTCCGGCATGTACTATGCTTTTGAGGGGAGCGTTTTTGTGGGCGGAGCTGTGGTGCAATGGCTCAGAGACGGTCTGCAAATTATTAAAGATTCTTCCGATATGGAAGGTCTTGCATCCACTGAACCTGACAATGGCGGTGTGTTCTTTGTGCCTGCCTTTGTGGGCTTGGGTGCGCCTTATTGGGATCAATATGCTCGCGGTACCATGGTGGGGCTTACCCGCGGTACCACGCGTGGACATATTGCCCGAGCAACTTTGGAAAGCATTGCTTTGCAAACGCTTGACATTATTGACGCCATGCAAAAAGATGCCGGTGTGCCCTTACGTGCTTTGCGTGTGGACGGCGGTGCCAGTCGTAATAGCATGCTTATGCAATATCAAGCTGATCTGACGGGTGTGCCTGTGGAGCGTCCGACTGTAACAGAAACGACTGCTCTTGGCGCTGCATACCTAGCCGGTCTTGCCGTGGGATTCTGGGAGACGGAAGAAGAGCTTGTGGCGAACTGGCAGCTTGATCGCCGTTTTGAGCCAAAAATGTCTGCAGATCAACGCGAAGCTTTGTTGCATCAATGGCACCGTGCCATTGAGCGTTCTCGTGCATGGATAGAAGAAGATAAATAATTTTCACATAACTCTGGGAAGATTATTTCTGTAGGTTTTGAAAATTTGTTGGGACGCGAAATAAGCGTGTGCTGCATTTGCCTCTTGTGCAAAGGCTTTACTCTCGCTTATTCGCGTCTTTTTTATTGATACATGTTTGACGAAATGTCAAAAATGTGCTAGCAGGTTTGTGTGGAAGAAGATACAATGTCTTCTTTAAGGTTTGAGGAAAAGCGTATATGCCTCATATGCAATGGGGTCGCGCCTTACGTAAACACTGATTAAATGCCTTTTTGCCCTCTAACTGCGTCAAGCTCACTTTGTGAAGCGCTTATATATGTCTATATATACCGCGCGCTTCCCAAAACTTGCTTTCCTTGTTAGAGAACAAAAATTCTATTTAATCAGCGTTTTCTTACGTGTTTTTGCTTGTTTGGAGGACAGATGCCTGGTTATGTCTATTTTCTACTCGCCTGTGCGGGCTTGGTTCTTGGTTACATCGTGTATGGCACATTTGTGCAAAAGGTTTTTGGAGCAGATCCAAGCATTAAAACTCCGGCCATTACTAAGGCCGACGGTGTGGATTATACGCAAATGCAACCGTCGCGTATATGGCTGATTCAACTTCTTAATATTGCAGGCGTAGGTCCGATTTTTGGTCCGATTTTAGGAGCTTTGTATGGGCCTGCCGCCCTCTTGTGGATTGTATTTGGTTCCATTTTTGCGGGTGCCGTCCACGATTATTTGGCGGGCATGCTCTCGGTGCGCTATGGCGGAAGCAATATGCCCAACGTTGTTGGCTATACGCTTGGCTCTATCCCCAAGCAGTTCATGCGTGTTTTTTCTGTGATTCTTTTATTGCTCGTTGGCGTTGTCTTTGTTACAGCGCCTGCCAAGCTTTTGAGCAATTTGACGCCTGACTGGATGAACTTCATGTTTTGGCTTGTTGTCATTTTTGCTTATTATTTCCTCGCCACCATTTTGCCCATTGATAAGCTTATTGGGCGCATTTATCCCTTCTTTGGCGCCTTATTGCTTATTATGGCGGTGGGCATGACAGTTATGCTCTTTGTGGATGGCAAGCCTTTCTATGGAGCGGCAGAATGGACAAATCAGCATCCAAAAGCTCTTCCTTTATGGCCTCTTATGTTTATCACCATTGCTTGTGGCGCCATTAGCGGCTTTCATGCCACACAGTCACCCATTATGTCGCGTTGCATGGCCAATGAAAACCTTGGGAAGCCAATATTTTACGGCAGTATGATCGCTGAAGGATTTATAGCACTTGTATGGGCAACGGTGGGTATGACCTTTTATCAGGGGCCTGAAGCCTTACAGGAAACTATTGCCGCAGGCGGCCCTGGTAAAGTTGTGAGTGATTCGGCCTATGCACTTATGGGATCCGTTGGTGGTTTGCTTGCCGTGCTGGGGGTTATCATTCTTCCCATTACATCCGGCGATACGGCCTTTCGCGCCACACGCCTCACCATTGCTGAAATGTTCAAACTCCCACAAGTGAACGTGGTTAAACGTTTGACCATTGCCGTACCTTTGTTTGTCTTGGGGGCGGTGTTGAGTCAACTGGACTTTAATATATTATGGCGTTACTTTGGCTGGGCCAATCAAACGCTCGCCATGATTGTGCTGTGGGCGGGAGCGGCCTATCTTTATAGAAAAAATCGTCTCCATTGGATTGCTTCCTTGCCCGCCACATTTATGACGGCGGCCACATTCACGTATATTTCCTATGAACCTGCCATGGGTTTTGGTTTATCCATTACGACGGCCAATATTATTGGTGCTGCGGTGGCAGTGGGCTTCTTGGTGCTCTTTATACTTCGGGGCAAGGTGGCACACGTGGATAGTTATGATGAGTGTGTGGAAAATAAATAGTTTTATATGAAATTTTGATGAACAGCGGGGCGGTAACGCTCCGCTTTTTGTATGTTCCTCTGTGACCTTGCCATATGCATATGTTTTTGCTAATATGAGGAAGTTGGAAAGGTGTGTACCCAGGAGGGGAGTGGGGAATTATGTATGGTTGATTTTATAAGTATTTTGCATGATTTTGATTGGCGCGATGCCCTTGATATCGTGATAATCACGTTTTTTTTGTATAAAATTATTCTTTTGGTCAAGGGAACACGTGCCATGGCTGCCATATTGGGACTTGGCCTGCTTTTAGCATTATACTTTATTGCTTCTTTGCTTGGTTTGTATTCTACAGTGTGGCTCTTGCGTCATGTTGTGGGATCGATTTTTTTAGTGGTGATTATTCTTTTTCAAAAAGATATACGACGAGCCTTGGGAGATATGGGCACACGACGTTTTTGGAAACACTCGACACTTGATACTTCTTCTCTTGAAGAGCTTGTTTCTGCCTGTGTGGAAATGGCTCGACTGCATATAGGGGCACTTATCGTACTTGAGCGCTCCATTGCCTTGGAGGATATGATTCGGCAAGACGGGGTACGTCTGGATGCCGCCCTTTCTCATCGTTTACTCTTCAACATCTTTTATCCAAAAGCACCTATGCATGATGGAGCGGTCATTATCAGTAAAGGACGTATCTCTGCAGCGGCCTGTATCTTGCCGTTGGCAGTAGTACAGGGTGAGAGTTTTGGGACACGGCACCGTGCTGCCCTTGGCATAACGGAAGAAACGGATGCCCTGTGTATTGTTATTTCCGAAGAACGCGGTGAAATAGTTGTAGCTGAAAAAGGGCAACTGTCAGCACCTTTAAGTGCCGCCCGACTGACGGAGGAACTTGGTAATGCGTTATAGCCTTTTTGGTGTGAACATTCCAGTGTTTTGCCTTTCGTTGATTGTGGCGACTCTTGTCTGGTATACTTTTACCATGCGTGACAGAGTGGATATTCATCTGGAATTACGGGTAGATTATAAAAATATTCCGCATAATCTTATCGTTACCAACGGTTTATTAAATAAAATAACCGTACGTTTGCGTGGGCCGGAAGCCCTTTTTCAAAATCCACCCCAAGGCTCCCTCGTGCACGTGGTAGATCTTTCTGGCTTGCATCGTGGAGAAAATATTATTCCTTTTCCGGTACCCAGAATGGATGGTGCTTTGCGCGCTTTTGAAGTACATGAAATAACACCTTCACGGATTATTATTACTGCCGATATCATCCAAGAACAAAATATGAACTTAGATGTGAAGACAGTCTCTCCGCTGCTGAAATCCACCATGCAAGTGACAAATGTATATGCAAGGCCAGACAATGTGCTTGTGCGCGGTCCTGCCAGTCTGCTTGAGACAATGCAGTCTATTCCGGTGACGGTGCGCATTAACCCAGATGATAGTCCGGGTATTCATACGCAAACCATTGTTCTTGACACTCCAAGTCAAGTGATAACCACGCCCACTGTCATACAAGTGACATATACGGTTTTAAGTGAGCGTGATCGCGTGAACATTAAGCGAACAATACGCATAAATGCCAAGGAAAATCAAGAGTTTATTGTTGAGCCAGCCATATTGTACTTTGAAGTGGAAACACCCAAAGCATTATCCCAAGATGTACAGTATTTACGGCAGGCTTTTGTGACAGTAACGCCACCACCCTTAAATGCAGGGGAAAGTGCGCGGGTGCCTATTCGTGTCACATTGCCGGAAGGTATCACGGTACTTTCAGGCTTTCCGAAAGAAGTAACGGTTACAAAA
>CAYJPE010000166.1:0-6580 GCA_964371965.1 uncultured Desulfovibrionaceae bacterium | reverse complement strand
TCAAAAAAGGTGAGATACAAGGAAACGAAAAAATCCAGGCATCGCGGTGTATTAGGCATACATAAGATGTCTGGATTTTTTCGTTGACGCCACAGATTGCCTTTTTTCAACGGCCTGTTAGGGTGAATCTATTGGGTTTTGGCACCTGTCCCTTCCTAAGGGGAAAGATCCCCTTCCCCCCTCAAGAGAAAAATAATAAAAATCTTGAAGATGGAGCTTTTGTATTTTTCGTTTAATATACTGAAATAATATATAAAAAATATTTTACTTTATATGTAGAAGATGCTGGCAATTTCTTAAAAAATAATGTATAGGCACACAGTGTTTCTCATAAATGTTTGTCAGACAGTTTTTTTTCGGTTGGAGAGAGTATGCTTTTATGGAAAAAGGTCTTTTCTAAAGATGGTTTACCGTGGGAAGATGAAAGGACCCTTAAGGATGTTATTTCCATACAATCTTTAGAAGAACTCTATAATTTTTTAAATGCGGTGCATATCCGCTATTGTCTTGTCAAGCCTTATCAAACAACAAAAAACTATCCTGTGGTAGAGGGGCGCGAACTTTTACCGTCCTTTGACAACGATATGTGGGAATATAGTAACTTGCCGGGTTTTTCCATGGTGGCTTTGGCACGTCCCCTTAAGTATTTTTCAGAAATTTTTCAATATGATGCCATACATCCCATTTTAAATGCCGTGTATGATACTGAGGGGGAGTCTTGCCCCTTGGAAGAACCCATTATTAAGCGCAATGTCCAGACCATTGCTTCCCGCTTGCCCCGTATTTTGCATGATGAATTTCGTTATACGTGCGGGCGACTTGATACGTCCTTGCTTGAGTACTACCCTACCTTTATTCCTTTTGCCCTGCATCTTGACCGTGCGCATATTATGGCGCAAGATACGTCCGGGCAATTTTATCTTGCAGGCATTTTTGCATCTCTTCCTTCAGATATTGACAGCGAGCTGAAACGCTTTGGCATGCGCATGGGCAAATTTAAATACGGCGACAATGATATGTACGAACGCAATCGCATGTTTGTCTATCAATATCTCATGGAATTGTATGGATTTCCCGTCGTGTCAGAGCGTCGTACCTCAAGCGCCCTTTTTGCCCGTAAACTCCATAAAATGGGCGAAAAGTTTCTTTTGCGTGTACTTGGTCAAACAGATCGCACCATCACCACATACATTGGGCATGGAGACAATTCTCGCTATCCCCATGTGGAAAAAATTGCCCTTGTGAGTGTGGATAAAGATCAAATAGAAGCATTGCAACTTATCGAAAACAATGATTATTTTCTTGATGCAGAAAGGCGAATCGTTATTATTCGCGTGACTTATCGTCAGCATGCCTATGATCCTAATAATGTGCGGCAAGAGCGTGCTATTTCTGTAGCAAAGCAAGAATTGTTGCACCCTCTGACGGGTATGCCATTGGAGGGTTTGAATATTATCCGTGACAGCAGTAATATGTTTTTGCGGCTCAATGACATTGTGCGCGGCGAATTTACGGGGCGTATTTTGTATAAGCGTACGGAAGTGGTGGAAAATACCGATACAGAAGAAAAAAGGCTGAAGTTTTTATATACGTGGCTTTCAAAGCACCAGAGGCGCATTATAAGTTACAGTGACGATTTTTTTGCCAAGATCAGCCAAGTTATGGAAGGATACTTGACGTCTGAAATCAAAGAGGAATCCTTTGGCACCTTGCGTGAATTGTATTGTGAAGTCCAAGATCGCTATTCGTACATTCAGCAAGCACGCAAAGTGCGTATGCTTGAAGAGCTGCGTCAACGCCAAGTAAAGGGTGTACGCATAGGATATAGGCAAATGCTGCAAGAGTGTACGGCCTTATTGCACGAGCTCAGCTATGAGATTGTGGCCTTTTTTCTGCCTCTTGTTGATACTATTATTAATAATATCGATGCCATGCTGGCCGACCGCTACCTTGTGCGCACATATATTGAGGTGCCCGAAAGTATACTTTCGGCGGCGGGGCTTGACATTCGAAAAAACTATCGGCGGCTTATTTCCTTGCGGGATAATTTTATTGCAGTTCGCAAAGCGCGACATGGAAACACCACAAAGGCAGTGTGACTTGTCACGTGAACAAAGAGAAACAAGAGAGGAGAAGGGAGAAAACATGCATCATGCCTTCTATCTGGATTGCCGTCAGTGGCCGACTCCACACGGCGACACGTGTGCTTGTGTTGGCGCCATGTGTCACGTGACAGGGCAAGAAGCGCAGCATATGGCATATGTTTTGCGTTTGCGCGAAGGAGATGCGGTACTCTTGTTTGATGGCGAGGGGCGACAGGCGTTGTGTTGTATTGTTGCTCTTCATAAGCGAGAGGTGCGTGTGCGTTTGGAGTCTGTGGAATATGTGCCACAGCCGAGCGCATTATCCATCATGGCTTTGGCCTTGAGCAAGGCGACGCGCCGCGGTTTTTTTATGGAAAAGGCTGTGGAGCTTGGTGTGCATGAAGTGTGGCTTTGGCAGGGTGATCATAGCCAAGGCAAGGTGCCGGCGCATGTGAAGGAGCATTGGCATGCCCAGTGTGTTGCGGCCATGAAGCAAAGCAAGAATCCGTGGTTGCCTTCCATACGCGTGCTCACCGGCGGTGTTTCTGAACTTGTCGAACGCAGTGCCACATGTGATTATAAGTTTGTCCCATGGGAAGTGCAAGGGGAAGAGCTGCCCATGCTCACGGCTGAGATGGCGGGGCAAGTCGGCACAAGTGTGTACACCATTGGCCCTGAAGGGGGTTTTTCCGTTCGGGAGATAGATATTTTAAAGGCGGCGGCATTTATGCCTGTGAGTCTGGGCAAGAGGGTGCTTCGCTGCGAAACGGCGGCGCTGTTGTGCCTTGGTATCCATTGGTGGTCATCTGAACACAAAGCCTCTGTGACCAAGATGTATGAGCATGAGTAAGCAGGCGCACATTCCTCTTGCCGAGCGCATTCGCCCCGAAGAGCTGGCTGCATTTGTGGGGCAGGAACACATTCAGGAGCGTTTGCAAGCCCTTGTGCGTGGACAAGAACAAGGCAATCGTCTCCCCTCTCTTTTATTTTTTGGCCCTCCGGGGTGTGGCAAATCCACGCTTGCGCTCTTGCTTGCGCGCTTAAAAGAGAGCGAAGGGCAGCATTATGTGCGTTTGAGCGCGCCTGAGGTAGGTTTGCAGCAGTTGCGACGCACCCTTTCCGGCGTCACTATTCTTGTGCTTGATGAATTACATCGTTTTTCCAAGGCGCAACAAGATTTTTTTCTCCCTCTTGTGGAGTCCGGCGACATTGTTCTGCTTGCCACCACCACAGAAAATCCTTCCTTCAGCGTGACAAGGCAATTATTGTCGCGCTTGCAGGTGTGGCAATTGGCGCCTTTAAGCCAAGAGGCTTTAGGGCATTTGGCTGAGCGCGGAGCAAGGGCGCAAGGCATGACTTTGGATGATGATGTGCTTTATGCGCTCATACGCCTTGCCCGCGGTGACGGACGCACGCTTTTAAATCTTGTGGAATATATCGCAGCCTTACCGGATGACGAGCGTCATTTTGAAGCCATAAAAAAGCGCCTGCCGGATATGGTGAGTCGTCATGATAAGGATGGCGACAGTCATTATGAACTGGCATCGGCACTCATAAAATCTATCCGTGGCAGCGATCCCGATGCGGCCTTGTACTATCTTGGCTGCTTGCTTGAGGGTGGCGAGGACCCCCGTTTTATTTGTCGCAGGCTTATTCTGTCTGCTTCTGAAGATGTGGGTTTGGCAGATCCGCAGGCACTCACCTTGGCGGTGGCTTGTCAGCAAGCTGTGGAATTTGTCGGTATGCCCGAGGGTTTTATTCCGCTTTCTCAAACGGTTGTCTACCTTGCTTTGGCGTGCAAAAGCAATAGTACCTATGCCGCGTATTTGCGAGTACAACAAGAAATACGACGCAATGGCAAACAGCCTGTGCCCATTCACTTGCGCAACGCCGTTACACAGTTGCAGAAAGAATGGAATTATGGCAAGGAGTATAAATACCCACATAATTTTCTTGGAAGTTGGGTGGAGCAGGAATATTTGCCGGAAAAACTTCTTGGACGTCGTTTTTACGAAGCACGGCAAAACGGGGATGAGGTGCGCTTGAGCCACTGGTGGCATAAGCTTAGGGGCAGTCTCTCGTAGCGTGTTTTGTCTCAATGTGTGTTTTTACAAGGCATGTGGCATAACCTTTAGGCGCTGTCGTGCACACGCTCCCTCAAAAACGAGGTGAAAAAATATGAACTACCATACAGCAGAGTATATGCGTTTTGATACGCACTTTTTGACAGGAAAAGACTATGAAAGTCCTCCCATGGTTCCATCATTTTTTGACAAAACATTTCCAAATATAACATTTTATCTTCGCGCATTCTTTGGCCCCGTTGTGAGCTTATGCCATGCGGCACGCGTGGGATTGTGCGATGATGTGAAATGGGCGCAAGAAAGTGTGCACGTGGCAAAGGTTTTGGAAAAATTGGGAACGCACATTTTTGTGGAAGGCATGGAACATCTTGTGCATGTTGCCAAGCAGAGCCCTTGTATTATTGTGGGCAATCATATGAGCACCTTGGAGACATTTTTGCTCCCCGGCATTGTGCGTCCTTATATGCCTGTCACATTTGTGGTGAAGCAAAGCCTCATGCGCATGCCTTTTTTTGGTGCCATATTGGCGACGCGCAATGTTATTGCTGTGGGTCGAGAAAACCCGCGTCAAGATTTAAAAGCCATGTTAGAAGAAGGCCAAAAACGCCTTGAATCAGGTATGTCGCTTATTATTTTTCCACAAAGCACACGTTCAACAGTATTTGATGCCACAAAGTTCAACAGCATAGGTGCCAAGTTGGCACGTAATACAGGGTGCCCCTTAGTTCCCTTGGCTTTGAAAACCGATGCGTGGGGACAAGGCAAGCTTATGCGGGATTTTGGCACCTTCTCTTCAAAAACCCCTGTGCATTTGGCCTTTGGTGCGCCCATGTATGTGAACGACAATGGAAAGGCGGCACACAATGCTGTGTGTACCTTTATACAAGAGCATTTGGATACATGGCGCCAACATGATGGCAGAGAAGAGCGTTGAAAAACGCACATTTTCAGGCTGTCAAACAGTGAAAGATGCAAGGAGGTGAAAAAGTACGCAAGGCCGTGTACTCAAGACACTGCGTACCTTGACTTTTTTCGCGTCCTTGCTTCTCACCATTATTGAAAAAAAATACTGTTTGGGCAATGAAAGTAAGAGAGACTCTTATGGACGGCGACATTGATGTTATTGTGTACGCAATAGCATGTCATCCATTGAAGAGAAAAAGCTCTCAAAGAAAAACCCTTGCTTTTTGATACTGTATGCATTTTTCACTTCTAACGTAGCGGGAGACTCTCCATGTCAGCAGCAATTGTCATTTTAAAAGATTTTCTTTTTTTTAAAATACGTAATGAACCGGAAAGTATTAATCTAGAAGGTATGACACCAGAGGAGTATATAGAATCTGTCTGTAAAGATTTTCAAGATACCTGCAACGAAATGTTTCAAACGGAAAGAGACAATATCGACCAACATTTGGAAGAAGCCCACGAAGAACTCACGGCATATTTTCACAAAAACCGTGAGCCATGGAAAGAAGTCTTGAAGACTATGAAGCATATGTACTTTCTTCATGTTGATGTGCAATTCATGCTTGAAAGTAAACTTCAAGAGTATGGTCAAGATGATCTATTTTCTGAATTTAAGCACTTGCAGACAGTTACTGTATATATATATCAGCGACTTTGTCAGCTGTATAACGACGTGATAACGCTCTTGGACAATGGATGTGTTGAAGGCGCTTTTACGCTTTTCTATAGCATGTATGAGTTATCTACCTCTCTTCTTTTTATTCATTCGAGTAAGCAGTCAGAAAAAGTCGCAAAGGCTTACATAAAGTATAGCCATGAGGACAATGGGAGCCATGCTTGGGCTAAAGCAGACAAGCGTTTGAGTTCTTCAAGAATGACGGCTGTTCCATTTCATCGTATTGAGGCACTCTCTGGTATCAAAGTCTTTTGCGATGCATTCGGCGATTATCCTTATAGACATCTACAAGCTTTTGGAGCTGACGAAATGCAGGAAACATGGGATGTTCCTGGACTTTTTTCAGGAAACATGGCAATGAATCTTGAGGTCTCGGCGCAGCTTGCTTCAGGTATTTTCCTCTTTGTGTTGGAACGTATTGGTCATATTTTTATAGATGAAAACCTGCTTTTTCGCATGGATGGCCTGCACAGATGGTGTGAACTTTTGGAGGATATGATTCAAAAAGCTTTAGAGGAATATGATGCTTTTTTGATGGAAACAGAGTATAGCGCCGCCGATGACGCCGATGATGTAACAAAAGGTTAGGCACTTTTTGTGTCTCAATATGTATTTTTCAAAGCATGCGGAGAAGAATCTTTTGTGAACAAAGGGTTTTTCCTTCAGACCATCGTTGCTTTTGATATCCGTACCACTTGTTCCTCGTTGTACATAACAATATGTGAGTGAAGGGAGTGAGGAGTAAGCGCGTTTTGAAAGGGGAAGGAGGG
>CAYJPE010000165.1:0-6656 GCA_964371965.1 uncultured Desulfovibrionaceae bacterium | reverse complement strand
TTGTTTACTTTTTTTCTCTGACGCCGTAGATTGCACTTTTTCAACAGCCTGCTAAAGATGTGCGGGAGGTATATCAAGAGGCTTTTTTTCCACAACATCCCCCACACACAAATAAAAGCAAGATATTTGTCAGCCTATCATTCAGGGCTTCCCATATCACCCATATCTTGCGTCAATATCATATTTCTGGCTGCGCTCGTCTCATCGAGACGACGCACAGATGTCTTTGTTGGCGCTTGCAAAAGCACTTGCGGATCTGCCAAGCCCATACTGACAACCTCTTCCAATGCCGCAGCAAATTCGTCCATGGTCTGTTTGCTTTCCGTTTCTGTAGGTTCCACCATAAGGCACTCAGGTACAATAAGTGGAAAGTACACCGTGGGTGCATGATACCCCTTGTCAAGAAGACCCTTGGCAATATCAAGAGCACGCACACCCTCAGGTGCCGAGGCCACAAACTCGTGGGCGCAAATGCGCGGATAGGGTACCGTAAGAAAATGTTCTACAATTTTTTTCAGATAGTTGGCATTCAAAACCGCATGCTCTGACGCTCGCGTAAGCCCTTCACCACCAAGACGCAGTACGTAGGCATAGGCTTTGACAAGCACACCAAAACTGCCATAGAAGGGAGCAATATACCCAATGGATTTGGGAAAATCATAGTCAAGGAAGAACGTGCCGTCACCACGCTTTTGCACGCGCGACGTGGGCAAATAAGGTGTCAAACGCGCCGAAACACCCACAGGTCCCGCACCGGGCCCGCCGCCACCGTGGGGTGTGCCTAAGGTTTTATGCACATTCCAATGCACCACATCAAAACCCACATCACCCACACGCATCTTACCCATGATGGCATTCATATTGGCGCCGTCATAATAGAGCAAGGCATCCACACGACGCAGTTTCTCCACAATGGTGGGTAAGTGCGTTTCAAAAAGTCCCAATGTATTTGGGCATGTCATCATAACGGCGGCCACATCGTCTGTCAGCGCCGCTTCAAGGGCTTCCGGGTCAATAATCCCATCACGTGACGGGATATTAACCACCTCGTAACCGGCAAGTACAGCCGAAGCAGGATTGGTGCCATGGGCGGAATCGGGGCAAATGACTTTATTTTTTTTGTTGCCCTTATCCCTATGATAAGCGGCAATGAGCATGGCGCCGGCAAATTCGCCATGGGCACCGGCCATGGGCTGCAGGGTATAGGCATCCATGCCTGTGATTTCGCACAATAGTTGTTCAAAATCCCAAATACATTCCAAAGCGCCCTGTGTAAAATGTTCTCCCCCCTCAAGTTGTGCCAGTGCAGGGTGCAGTTGCGAAAAACCGGGCAATGCCGCCACGGCTTCCGTAAATTTGGGATTGTACTTCATGGTGCAGGAACCAAGGGGATAAAAATTACCGTCCACGCCAAAATTTCTTTTGGAGAGCAAGGTGAAATGACGCACCACATCAAGCTCAGAAAGTTCTGGCAAGCGGAGCTCGTTTTCACGTAGGAGCCCAGCAGGCAAAAAGTCCGCGGCACTGCCTTCAGGCGCCCTTGGCAAACAAGCTTTGCGACCGGGGACAGATTTTTCAAAAAGTGTCTTCATCCTCAACTCTCCCCTACAGTTTATTCAGTTCGGGTATAATGCGTCCTATGAGGGCATCTACCTGTGCTTTTTGTGTTTTTTCCGTACACGCTACCAAAAGAACATTGTCCATTCCCTCATAATAGCGTCCCACAGGAAAGCCTATGGCAAAGCCGTGCTCAAGCATGGTGCTTGCCAATTTTTGTGCATCCACAGGCAAACGCAGCGCCACTTCATTGCCATAAGGGGCATCGTGCAATACACTGACACCCGAGAGCGATGTCCATTTTTTCACGGCATAACGGGTGTTTTCCATGCTCAACACAGCCACACGTTGCAAGCCTTCTGTGCCTAAAAGCGACATATACATGAGACTGCGCAAGGCGCACAGGGCTTGGTTTGAGCAAATATTTGAGGTCGCCTTGGCACGACGAATGTGTTGCTCCCTTGCCTGAAGCGTCAGAACAAAGCCGCGTTTGCCATCGGCATCTCTTGTGTTCCCCACGATACGGCCGGGGAATTGACGAATTAACTCTTTGCGACACGCCATAATGCCAAGATATGGCCCACCAAAGGAAAGAGGCATACCAAGTGCTTGACCGTCTGCCACAGCCACATCGGCACCCATCTCTCCGGCAGTTTTCATAACGGCTTGCAAAATGGGATAAACGGAAATAATGCCCAAGGCTTTTTGGCTTCGCGCATGGGCAAACAAATCTGTAAAGTCTTCAATGGCGCCAAAGAAGTTGGGATTTTGCACCACTACAGCGGCGCAAGAGGCGTCCACCGCCGACTTAAGAGCGTTCAAGTCAGGGCGACCGTCCTTATGCGGCACTTCCACCAGTTCAATGTCCAAATTGGCGCACGAGCAATGCACCATTTGACGCCAAATGGGGTTGACGCTGGCATCGAAAACCATTTTTTTTCGCTTTGTTTGACGAATGGCCATCATGAGTGCTTCAAAAATGGCAGAACCGCCGTCGTAAACGGATGCATTGGTACAATCCATACCAAGCAGGCGGGTGACAGCCGTTTGATATTCAAAAATAGCCTGCAGCGTGCCTTGTGAAGACTCCGGTTGATACGGTGTATAGGCGGTATAAAATTCGCTGCGGGATGTGAGTGCATCGATGGCTTTTGGGATGGCGTGGTCGTAAAACCCTGCGCCTAAAAAGCTGACAAGAGGAACATTTTTTGCGGCAAGTTGTTCCAAACGATTGCAGACGTCCATTTCACTTTGTCCTGCGGGCAGATTGAATGATTTGGGGCGTAAGGGCGCTGTGATGTCTGCAAAAAGATCGTCCATGTTGGCAACGCCAATGCGCGCAAGCATTTCCTGAACTTCTTCTTGGGTATGAGGTATAAAGGGCATATGTTTACCTTTTACTAGGGGCTGTCTCTAAATAAATTCTTTTGCGCTTTGCCCCTACTCCGAAGGGGGCAAACAGTATTTTTTGCTCAAGTTACGTATGTCTGTATACGCGCCTTTCGCAAAATACGCGTTTTCCTTGGCAAAACACAAAATCTCTTTACTTAGAAACAGCCCCTAAAATCTTAAAAAGATGATGAAAATATCTTCAAAAGTTTGTGTGCTGACCTGCGGCTAGGTGCCTTCGCGCACTTTTTGGACACATGCTGTTCAGGGCTGCCTCTAGGCGCTGTCGTCAAGTGTGCCTTTTCGCCCTTATCGAAGCGGGCTCTGCGTCAGACTTCGCTTGCTTTTTCAGTCAAATACCATAAAAGTACATTCCTTCAAAGCAAGCTTGTCTTCGATATAACACAAAAATTCGCTATTTGACGACAGCCCCTAAAGAAGTAAAATTTTGTATTTTTCCAAGGAAAACGCGTTTTCTTGCGCAAGGTACTTGTGCAGACATACGTAACTTGAGCAAAATAACTTTGCTTCCTTCCCCAGAGTAGGCACAAAACGCAAAAAAATTCCTTTGAAAGACAGCACCTAACAGCCTGTTGAAAAAGTCCACTTTAGGCAGGTTGTTCAAAAATGGTGAAATGCGAGGAAGCGAAAAAAGTCAAGGTGCGCAGACCGACCCAAAGAGCGCCGAAGGCGTAGCCGTTACATGAGGAACGAGTGACGGCTATCGAGAGTAACCGTATTGGGCATACATCAGCAGTGTGACTTTTTATCCCCGCACCGAAGGGGACGACGCATATTGCCGTTTTTCAACAGCCTGCTAGTGCGCCTCTTCCTCGCACAGAGCCTTATAATCAGCCGCATCCAAAAGCCCTTCCGGCACACCGTCAAGCTTCATGCGCACAAGCCAACCCTCGGCATAAGGTGCTGTATTAACAATTTCAGGACCGTCATTAACCGCTTCGTTCACGGCAATAACTTCACCTTTCACAGGCGCATAGAGTTCACTTGCGGCCTTTACGGATTCAATAGAGCCAAATTCTTCGTCCACATCAAAGACATCACCCACAGCAGGAAAGTCAACATAGGTAATATCGCCCAAGGCATCTTGCGCATAGTGGGTAATACCCACAACAGCCTCTTCACCTTCAATACGAATCCACTCATGGGACTTGGAATATTTCAAATCTGCAGGAACTGACATGATATACCTCTCAAAAGAAGTCTTTATAAGGAAGCGTCGATTACAGCGAACTTGCGTTCTTTAACAAAGGAAGAGTTTCGTGAAGACTTTGATATATTTAAAGATATAAAAAGCTTCGCGAAATGAGTCAGCCACAGTTACAGGACACAAGAGCATTGAATCAGTTTTTCCTAAAGTTTAATACGCGCGGTGCCTTCTGCATAGAAGGGCACACTCACAACCTGTGCATCCAGCGCCACCCGCGCCGTCTGCACAACACAATGCGCCATGTCTGCATAGGCAACATCCACCCACGCAAAAGCAACGACAAAGCCAAGGGACGGCGCAAAGGAACCACTTGTCACAACTCCCACCACAGTTCCGTCTTCTAAGGTGATTTTATCCCCATGACGGGCGGCTCGCCTGCCGTCAATACGCAGTGCCAACAATTTTTGTCGCACTTCGCCCACATGCTCCTGCCCCACATAGGGTGCCGTGCTCGTGAGCATCTTACCCATGCCGGCCTCAGTCGGGTTATGCTTATCGTCAAGCTCATGACCATAAAGAGGCAAGCCCGCTTCGAGGCGCAGCGTATCACGCGCTCCAAGGCCTGCCGGCGCCACACGCGAATCTTGCAAAGATTTTTCCCATAAAGCAAGAGCAATATCCCACGGCACATAGAGTTCATAGCCCAATTCGCCCGTATAGCCGGTACGGCTCACAAGGATGGTTTTACCTTCAAAGTGGCATTCTTCAAAGGAAAAATAACCAAGATGACGGAAACTTTTGCCTAAAATTGCCTCTAGCGCATAGATTGACTGGGGGCCTTGCAAGTCAATTTTTGCCGTCGTTGCCGATACATCCGTGAGGGCGACCGACTCCGGCAAGCGTTCTTGCAGTGCAGCAAAGTCACCGGCAGCGCATGCGCCATTGACCACAAGCATAAATTCGTCTTGTGCCATGCGGTAGACAATGAGATCGTCCAACATATTGCCAGCGGCATTAAGCAAAAAGCCGTAGCGGCATTTGCCAGGCTTGAGTGTTTCGATGTTATGGGTCACCGCACGCGCCACGGCCTCCGCAGCACCCGTACCCGTCACCATAAATTCACCCATATGGCAAATATCAAAGAGCGATGCCGCACGGCGAGTGTGTTCATGCTCTTGTAAAATGCCTTTGTACTGAATTGGCATGTCAAAACCGGCAAATTCGGCCATTTTTGCGCCATTATCCCGATGCCACTGGCTCAGCGGCGTTTGTAAAAGAGTGGTCACAAAACCTCCTTACACGAAAGACATAGAAAATATCCTACAAAACGACGTGAGTTTAGCACTTTGCGGCTCATAAAACAAGTACCATGAGCCCTGTTTTTTAATTATTTTCTTCTCATTTTTTTGTGTAGCGATGAGGCTTTATCAGCCTGTTACTAGTAGCGTGTTTTGTCTAAGGAAACGCTGATTTAATGCCTTTTTGCCCTTTTACTGCGTTAGACTCATTTCGTGAAACCCTTATATATGTCTAATATACCGCGGGCTTCCCAAAATTCGTCTTCCTTGTCAAAGAACAAAAATTCGATTAAATCAGCGTTTCCCTAAATCTCCGCCTCACAAGGTGCTCATCGCTTGTTGGGTTGCTTGTACCACGCGACAAGTGCGTACGTTAACAATTTTAAGTACGATGGGTAGTATAATGACAAAAGTTCAAAAGTTCAACAGCTTTCTGGGAATCGATGTTTCAAAAAATAAATTAGACATTTACAATTCACAAACGGGTGAGTTCACAAAAGTAAAAAACAACAGGACAAGTATTCGCAGATTTTGTGAAAGCGTAACACCACAAAATAATTTACTTATTGTGGTTGACCTCACTGGTGGCTATGAGCAAATATGTGTAGACATTTTTCATGAGTGCGGTTTTCACATCCATCGGGCAGAGGGTAGGCGTGTCAAGGCATTTCTCAAGAGCTACGGACAATTTGCAAAAACTGACAAGATGGATGCACGGGCACTGACATTTTTTGGGGATAAATTACAAGAAACATTGTTTTTGTATACGCCTAAAAATGATAAATTGCAGTCATATCTTGAAGCAGTTGCAGATATTGCGCAAGTTTACAGCAAGCTAAAAATCGCATCCAAGCACCAAAAACGCCAGCAAAAATTGTACAGATACTTCAAGCTCAGATTGATTTGCTTAATTCGCAAATAACCGACATAGAAAATGAAATCAAACAACTTGTTATGAGTGACAGCGAATTAAAGCAAAAATACGAGATCCTGACATCTTTTAAGGGTGTTGGCGAAAAGACAGCATTTATCTTAATTGGGCTGTTGCCTGAGATTGGGCACTTGAACCGACGACAAATAGCAGCACTTGCAGGAGTGGCACCATATGCCAGAGACAGTGGCGGCTTTTCAGGCTACAGGTTTGTAAGATATGGTCGACCTAAAGTGAAAAAAGCTTTATTTATGTGTGCCTTGAGTGCCATGCGTTACAATGCGAGGATTAAAGAATTTTATGAACACCTGAT
>CAYJPE010000164.1:0-6695 GCA_964371965.1 uncultured Desulfovibrionaceae bacterium | reverse complement strand
AAAAAAATCCCATGAAAACTCCTTACAAACACCGGGCTTTACACCGTGGGGAACGTGATCGTGAGGGTGTCTGAACCATTCCAAGTGACGCCACTAGGCAGAGTCGGCGCCGAGCCCAAGGCCGTTATCGTCGGTCCCAACGCACCACCGCTTGCATCATGAATGGTAATCGAGTCCGTGCCATCATCAAAATTGGTGATTACTAATGAGCCGCTTTGCCCACCAGTGGCCGATGCACTCATACGAATGTGTATATTATCAGCATCGCCATCGCCACTGCCACTGCCACCAAGGTCAATACTTGCATTATCACCGTCACTTATGACGAGATTCAATGTGTCCCCCCCCTCACCAAGGTTGATACTTGTATTATCGATACCGCCATTGATAGACAGAATATCATTGCCGGTACCAAGGTTAAGGTTCACACCTGAAACGTTGCCATTGATAGCTGCGTTATCATTCCCCTCACCAAGGTTAATGTTTATAGAACCGCCGCCTGAAGCAGACACATCTCCGCCAATGTTGAGCGTATCATTCCCATCACCGAAATTACTGTTTACAGAACCGGTATTGAAAGCAGACAGATTTCCGCTAATACTGATCGCATCATTGGCTTCAACGAACGTCATATGTACGAACGAGTTGCTGCCGTTTGTCTCCACATCCCCATCAATATTGACTATCGAGGAACCGCTTGATGACCCAGAGATACTTATTGCTCCTTCTGACTGCGACCTCACATCCCCATGTATTGTCAGTATGTCGTCTGTTTGCAGCGTAATCGACAGTGAACCTGCATTGCCAGCACTGAGTGCATCACCCGTACTGCCGCTGGTACCAATGGTGATATCAGCACTGCTGCCTTGAATACGTGTGTATGAGATGTTGCTCAGCACATTAGGATTGCCGTTGCCATACACACTGATTTCGTCGCCAATGGTCACTTGGTCGTTATCGCCGGAGGAGAGTATGGATATGGAACTGCCACCGTCACTCCCGCTGTCGTTTATGCTGAGACTGTCACCGACGCTGAACGTATTGCTCCCGCCTCCAAGATTGATAGCGACATTACCGCCGTTGAAAGCTACCACACTGCCAGAGATTGTGAGTATATCATTGCCCGGCGTGTGCTGTTGTCCAGGTTGGGTGGTATCCCCTTGAATGTTAACTTCGTTCTTGGAAGCATTAATATTCCCAATCGATATGGTGTCATGTCCATCAGTGATGGTCGTATTGATGGGAGCCGGTAGACCGGGGTCAGCATAGGCATCCGCATAAATATTTGAATTGCTCAGTTCACCGCTGATGGTGATGACATCGTCACCGTTGATAAGGGTGATATTGTTCGCTCCTGTGATGCTTTGCACGTCGCCGTAAATGGTATTACCGCCGGTTTTGGCACCAAGGGTAAAATTGTCACTGCCACCGGTATAGCTTGCGCCGTCGGTTACAGTCTGCACGTCACCTATGAGAGTCCCTGCGCTCATGGATGTGATGTCAAAAGCGTCATTGCCGCCCTGAACCGAGCTCGTGCCGGTGCTGTCGCCATACACGGAAAAATTCACATTGATGTCACTATTGTAGACATATCGTATATTGGCGCCGTCTGCACCTTGTGCGGCAAAGAGCTCACCGGCAGCGGGTTGCAGGATCACGTCTCCGGAAGGTGTCGGTGTCGGTGTCGGTGTCGGTGTTGGTGTCGGCGTTGGTGTCGGCGTTGGTGTCGGCGTTGGTGTCGGCGTTGGCGTTGGTCCCGGCGTTGGTCCCGGCGTTGGTCCCGGTCCCGGCGATGGCGTTGGCGTTGGCGTTGGCGTTGGTAGTGGTTCCAGCTCGCCTATATTGCTCAACATGCGCGAAGTTGGCACGGGTGGAGCTTCTGCGCTGGGAGGATCCGTTGCTAATGGTTCTGCCGCAGCAAGAAGGATGTCTTCCTCGACCAAAAGATTTACCAGTGCCTGTAGATTCTCTTCACCGAGCGCTTCTACCACGGCAGCGTCGAGTTGGATGACGATGGCATTGGATGTTGTGGGGGGTGTTTCGCTGTTCTCGCCCTGATCGCCCTGATTACCCTGATCGCCTTGGTCACCCTGTTCATTCTGTCCGGGAGCGTCTTCATTGTTGACTTGAATAAGGTCATCATACTCGCCCTCGCCGAGGGCACCCTGTTGCCTCAAAGGCGAGGCCAGATTGATCAGGGTCTTGGCAAAGTCTTGGAGTTCTTGTATACTGAACGTGAGGGGCACTAAGTCCGCACCCATGTCCGGCAAAACTTCTGCCCCCTGCCCGGGACTGCTCAAAGACATTTGGCGTCCGTCAAGGGTTGTGAGGACGAGGTTATGCCCTGCGTCGATGGAGACCACGGCCACTGTGACGGCACCGTCGGGCAATACTTGAATGAATTTATCCGTACCACGAATACCCACCGTGGCTCGTGGTGTGATGATTTTAAAGGCGTCGGGATTTTGTTCCACAATGGCACCGCTTATGGAGCGCATGGTGCCGAGGGCAAGATCCATGACAAAGGATAGTTCTTCACCTTCGCCAAAGCCAAAGTCTGTGGCCTTCATGGTGGTGTGCGGGCCGAGGGTGGCTATGGCGCCGTCGATGAATGTGAGTTCTGCCCCTGTGGCACCGGTGATAATGGTATCGCTTTCGTATATGCTGTCACCTTGATTGAGTGTCAGCTTTTCTGCGCCACGCTGTACGGTGACCTGTGCGGGTGCCTTGGAAATGGTTGCAATGGCGTTTTGTGACATACGGTTACCTCAGTATGGACGTCGGTTGAGCGCTCGAACATAACAAGCGCAAAAGGGGAATCATAAAAAGGGCAAGTATTCTCTTTAGAGATACCTGCCCATCAATAACGTATATGCCGGCAGTTTGTCAAGTTTGTGGATGGCAAAACACGGGCAAAAATACCGGCTCCTCTTGCAAGACTTTCTTGCTCATGACGTGCCCGAAGGGAACGAGATGGTTAAGGTGCTTCCATCCCAAGCCGTGCTTATGTCCCCATCTCTCCCTCCCGTATAGCCGGCGAGCGCATTTATTGCAACTTCATTGGCGCCACTACGAATGGTGATACTGTCCACATTATCGTCAAAGTTCGTGATTTCTAACTCTGCCTGATGGCCAAAAGCCCACAAAGGGTCAAGGGTGACGATAATCTCATCCTTGTCCCCATCACTGCTGCCGGCAGTGGAGGCAGCGGTGGAGGCACCAAGGTCAATGTCTACCGTATTCGCGTTGCTTATGGTGAGGTTTATAATGTCGTCACCCGCGCCGCCGTCAATGCGTACCATGGTGGATTCGCCATTGATGGTGATAGTGTCAGTATTGTCTCCACCGTAGATAGCAAGCTCTTGTGCAAAAGCCCGAACGCTTTCGGCGATGTGAAGAGTATTGCTCCCATTGCCAAGGGAAATTTCGATATTCCCGTTGCTTTCTATGCCTCCGTTAACGGTGACCGCATCATCCCCGTCATCAAGATGCATCGTGATATAAGCGTTGCTATCCTGTACATTCAGATTCCCCATAATATTGACTGTCTGGGCACCGCTGATGCCGGAAATATTGATACCGCCGTCATCCTGCGTAGACATATTGCCATGCACAGTGAGCGTATCACGCGCGCCCAGTTGAAAGGATACGGTACCTGCTTTGCCGGCAGTAAGTATGTCGTCGGTATGTCCCGCCGTACCTATGGTCACAGTGTCGCCGCCGCCCAATGTTTTCATGCTTATGATTGACGTACCGGCACCACTCCCGCTCATGCCGTAGACGCTCATACCATTGGCAACGGTAATGGTGTCTGCATCATTGCCAACGTTCATCATAATACTACTCGCATGCGCGCTTGTGCTGTCGTTTATGCTGACACTGTCACCTATATTCAAGGTATTACGACCGGCTCCAAGGTCAATGGTGACCTGACCGCCATCAAAGGCGACCACTTTTTCCGTAATAGTCAACATGTCGTTACCGGCCACATATGCCTGCGAGGGTGTCGCGATACTTGTGTACGTATCCGTATAAATGGTGACATCATTGACGGATCCGTTAATGTTTCCAAGGTTTATGGTGTCATTCCCGTCGGTGATGCTGCTGTTTGTGGGTTCCGGGTTCTGTGTTTTGTCGTCTATATATGCGTCTGCATAAATATCGGAACTGCTCAGCTCACCATTGATGGTGATGCTATCGTCACCATTGACAAGGGTGATATTCTTTGCTCCCGTGATGTCTTGCACATCGCCGTAAAGCGTATTGCCGCCTGTTTTGGCGTTGAGGGTAAAACTGTCATCGCCGCCGGTATAGCTTGCATCGTCGGAGACATTTTTCACGTCACCCACAAGGGTGCCGGCGCTCATGGAGGTGATGTCAAAAGCGTCATTGCCGCCCTTGACCGAGCTACTGCCGCTGCTATCGCCATAAATGGAAAAATTCACATTGATGTCGTTCGCATAGGTGTATTTTACATTGACGCCGTCGGCACCTGTCGCGGCATACTGTGTGTTGGCAACAGGTGAGAGAGTCTCTTCTATGCTGTAGGGCGTCGGCGTCGGTGTTGGTGTCGGTGTCGGTGTCGGTGTTGGTGTTGGTGTCGGTGTTGGTGTCGGCGTTGGTGTCGGTGTTGGTGTCGGTGTTGGTGTTGGCGTCGGCGTTGGTGTCGGCGTGAATTCCGGCGTTGGCGTCGGTGTAAATTCCGGCGCTGGCATCGACAGTACAGGCGCATCGTTCTGCGTGTCCGTATTCACAGCAACAAGGAGAGCGGAAAGCAGGTCGCCTGCAAGCATATCGGCATCGCCCTGCGCCGCGCTGGGTTCCACGGCAAGGAGAACATTGTCGTCTCTGAGCAGTGTGGCGAGTATTTGCAAGTTTTCTTGACCCAAGGCTTCTGCGGTGGCGGTGTCGAGCATCATAATCGTGGCGTTGGAGCTGTCTAGGTGTGTGCCGTCTTGCGCGCCAGGTGTATCGCCAGCTGTCTCGTCAGGCGTATCGTCAGGCGTCTCATTATTGTTGCCCTCAAGTGGCGTACCCTCCTGTACCAACGGTGGGGCAAGGCGCAACATCTCGTTGGCAAAGTCCTGAAGCTCTTGCATGCTGAATGTGAGAGCCTTCACCGCTGTGTCCGGGCTTGTGGAAACATACGCTCCCTGCCCGGGACTGCTCAAGGATATTTGGCGCCCTTCGAGGGTGGTCACCACAAGGTTGTGGTCTGCGTCGATGGAGAAGACAGCCACTGTCACAGCGCCGTCCGACCCCACTTGAATGAATTTATCCGTGCCGCGTATTTTTACGGTGGCTCCGGGCGTGACGATTTGAAAGGCGTCCGGATTGTGTTCCACAATGGCGCCGCTTATGGAGCGCATGGAGCCAAGGCTAAGGTCCATGACAAAGGCCAGTTCTTCACCATCGCCAAAGCCAAAGTCCGTGGCCTGCATGGTTGTTTTTGGGCCGAGGGTGGTCATGGTGCCGTCGGTGAACGTGAGTTCTGCCCCTGTGGCGCCGGTGATGATGGTATCGCTTTCGTATATGCTGTCGCCCTGCTTAAGAGTCAGCGTTTGTGCGCCGCGTTGTACGATGACATTTGCGGGTGCCTGAGAAATGGTTGCAATGGCTTTTTGTGACATGAGTACCTCTAGGCAAATATTTGCACCAAGGAAGAGTTGTGAAACTGTGGGAAACGTTGAGTAAAGAAATTTTTTGTTCTCTGCCTAGGCGCTGCCGTCAATACATTACTGTGGCATAAGTATGGGATTCTGATCGTTGATTTTAGACAATACAAAGAACGTGACGTCTGCCTCGTCCAACGAAGAATACGAATTGAACTTGATATATTCTATATTAACCCACATATTTTTAAAGGCATTGAGGGCTTTGACATTATTCTTATCCAGCAAAGAGAAACTGGTTCCGTCCTCTTTCTCGACTTCATAGGCTACAAAATCATCGGTATCGAAGAATTCTATGGGCATAACGCGTGCTGTATGCCTTGTTGTTTGTTTAGGCTCCACCCCGTTAAATTTCCCTAAAAAGCGCTGCGAACATCGTCATTATTGCCGGGATAATTGCCCGTTATGACTATGTCGTCATATGTTATTGTGCCTACAAGGCTGTCTATCGGTGTCTCTTCGTGCGTGGAACTTTTGAGAATGCCCCCTGTGCAGGTAAAGTTTGCCCCATTTTGCGAGCACTCATTACCGTATGACCACGAAAAGCCCTTCCCTTTGTCGCGGACAAATATTTCAATGTTGAATGTAGTATCGGAATAACGAGTAATGTCTACCATAGAAAAGAAATTGTTTTTGTCATTTTCATGGAAATATATCTGTATTGCTTTGTTGTGCTCGACACTCCATGCAGTATGCACAGCAAAGACGCTCAGGCTAGAAAAAAAGCACAGCATGACAAGTAGTGCAAATGATCTTTGACGCATTACACTCTTCTCCTTGGGTATATAACATGTTGTGGGCATGCTTGGATTGTGAGAGTTGTGAACTGGGCGCTGCCGTCAAATGCGCCCTTTCGGGTATCTCCTCGTCAGATTTTACGTGCTTTTTTTGTCAAAAAGAGTATATTCCCTCAAAGCAAGCGCGTTTTTCTTGATATAACACGAAAAATCGCTCTCTTGACGACAGTACCTAAGGAAACGCTGATTAAATAGAATTTTTGTTCTCTAACAAGGAAAGCGAGTT
>CAYJPE010000163.1:0-6743 GCA_964371965.1 uncultured Desulfovibrionaceae bacterium | reverse complement strand
GTGGGGAGGATGAATATCGTGAACTCGTTCACAAGCGGATAAACACAAACAAACACAGCACACACTGACAAAAGCATACAAGACACAACTTTTAGCCTCAACAAGGCATTGGCACACAGCTTAAGGAAACACTGATTAAATAAAAATGTATATATAAACTTTACTATAAAATAATCGCGAAAAAGAACTTCCCCCCCTCAATAAAAATAATTAATAAGTGTTTTTTAAAAATTTTTGAACTTTTTAATTGATAAGTTTAAAGCATTGCGTAGAAAGGTGGCGAGTTTTCAATTTTTTAACAGCCTGTTAGAAGGACATAGTATGGCATATGCAAACATCCCCTACCAAAGCTATTGTTGGTCTTTTGGAACAACAAGTTTTCGCGCAAAAAAGTTTAAGGAAACACTGATTAAATGCCTTTTTGCCCTCTAACTGCGTCAAGCTCGCTTTGTGAAACACTTATATATGTCTATATATACCGCGTGCTTCCCAAAACTCGCTTTCCTTGTTAGAGAACAAAAAATCTATTTAATCAGCGTTTCCTTAACTATCAAATTGAAACGCAGCTCAAGCTTCTCAATGCATTTTGGAAACTCCCAAACACTGCAGGACTCACATGGAATGGCAATAACGGCTCCAATCACAGTATTATGATTTTTTGTTGGAAAATGCTTTTTTAAATACAGATGCCAACGATAAAGCCAAGGATGCAAGGCAAAAAACTTCAGGTTTGGAGGATTTGGGACTTATAACATCGGGACGCATGCTCACAGATGTGGGGAGCACCTCTCCACAACATCAAAGCATCTGATAACTCTCTTGGATTAAGCTTGCTAAAAAGTCGTTGAAACGTATCGTGGGAGGGAATCCCATTTTCCAGATCCATGATTTTTTCCAAGTCTGGCAGACGTAATTCACAAATTTCTTCTATGTCAACCCAAGTATCACCTCCGGCTATAATGGCATAAACAGCTAATATAATAATTTTTCCTAATGAGTGTTTTTTGATCCTATCCACACGCGGGTCATGAATAGTAATGATGCAGTTGGCTAAATCTTTCATGGCCACCTCTCTAGTTTTTGCTAGAAAAACAGCTTGAACTATTTTTATATTATTTTCAACATATTAAAAGTATTAGTTCAAACATTTGGATGCGTTTGCCCTGAGATATCGTGAGCATTTTTAAAGAGCGGCATACGGCATTGCCAGTGGCAAAAATGCGATCATGCAAGGTCATAAATGACGCCCGTTCAAAAATGGAGTCTTTCGACAGGCTGTTGACTAGGCGCTGTCGTCAAATTGTGAATTTTTGTGTTATATCAAGGAAGACGCGCTTGCTTTGAGGGAATATACTCTTATGGTATTTGACCGAAAAAGCAAGTAAAGTCTGACGTAGAGCCCGCTTCGATAAAGGCGAAAAGGCGCATTTGCCGACAATGCCTACTAAACATTCAAAAACTCAGCCGCACCACACCTTGCAAAGCTGCGCTGATTGCAATATACTTATCAGGTCGTTTTGTATTATTTTACCATAAAATCATGTTATAAAGGAGTGAACACCATGCGCCATGTACTCTGCATCATGACGTTGTGCCTCATGTGCTTTTTGCCCACGATGTCTCTTGGCGACGAATTGCACGAAGCCGCACAAGCAGGCAATGTATCTCTTATTGAGGATTTACTGAAAAATACAGCGGACGTGAATGTACGCGATGATGAGGATTGGACGCCTCTTATGTACGCTGCTTTCAACGGTCATGCTGAAGCCACACAAGTGCTCCTTGACAAGGGGGCAGACGTGAAAGCACAAACTCGGAATAGTTGGACGGCTTTGAGGCTTGCTGCCAACGCAGGTCATGCTGAGATCATACAAATGCTCCTTGACAAGGAGGAAAATATCCATACGCGAAGTGAGGATGGCAGTATAGCTTTGATGTATGCTGCTAGTAAAGGTCATGCTGAGGCCATGCAAATGCTCTTTGACAAGGGGGCGGACGTGAACGCACGAGATTATTCTGGCTGGACGGCTTTGATGTTTGCTGCCGACGAAGGCCATGCCAAGGCCATGCAAGTGCTCCTTGACAAGGGGGCGGATGTGAATGCAACGAATGAGGAGGGCTGGACAGCTCTTATGTATGCGTTTCGCGATGACAATCTTGAAGCTATACAAGTGCTCCTTGATAAAGGGGCCGATGTCAATATAGAAGACAATGATGGCTGGACAGCTTTGAGGCTTGCTGCTTCCGAAAGCGATGTTCAGTTTATACAACTCCTCCTTGACAATGGGGTGGATATTAACGAACGCACCAAGGACGGCTGGACGGCTTTCAGCTGGGCTGCTTGGAACGGGCATGTCAACGTCCTGCAATTCCTCCTTGACAATGGCGCGAACAATCAAGATCTGGATGAATCCTTAATACATGCTGCGAGCAAGGGGCATGTTCATGCCGTGCAATTTCTCCTTGACAAGGGCGCGGATGTCGACGCACGAGATACACGCGACTGGACGCCTTTAATACAAGCCGCTTGGGGCGGTTATGTCAAAATCATACAGCTTCTCCTTGACAAGGGTGCGGATATTCATGCCACGACCGAAAAAGGGGATACGGCTTTAACGTGGGCCGGTATCACCGTATATCCTAAGGCCATGCAACTTCTCCTTGACAATGGTGCGGATATGTACGCCAAGAATAAGGATGGAAGGACAGTTTTAACCGAGCTTGCCACCCGTGGAGAAAGCCAATCCATACAAGTGCTCCTCGATAATAAGGCCGATATCAATGCCCCAGACCTCAATGGGCTTACCCCCCTTCTTGTTGCGGCTGCGACACAACCCAAAGAATTCGTGGAGTTCCTTTTGAAGCATGGTGCCAATCCAAACTACAAAAACCCCAACGGAAGCACGGCTCTGTCATTGGCTCAAAACAATGACAACAAAGGCGTTGTTGAGCTGCTCAAGCAATATGGGGCGCAGTGATTGTGTGGAGGTTCACCGGCAAAGGACATACCCTTGAGATTATCAGGCCGTCATGCCACACACTGTAGGCGCTGTCATCACATGCGCCCTTTTGGTTATCTCTGCGTCAGACTTCGCTTGCTTTTTCAGTCAAATACCATAAGAGTATATTCCTTCAAAGCAAGCTCGTCTTCCTTGATATAACACAAAAATTCACACTTTGACGACAGTGCCTAAGGCTGCCGACAAATATAACACGTTTTTCCCTTGCTTTTTTTGACTTCCTGCCTTATTTTTTAGGGAAAGGAACCTTAGTGATTAAGCCTGCTACATGTGTCCGGAGGGCGTGCCTCACGCATATTGTCTCACATGAAGCACCATAAGGGCAATACTCGTGCATAGAAACACTCTGTTTTTTGCACACATACAAAAATCTGAATTCAATTCCTTAATGACGGAGGATGACTATGTCAACAGTCAAAACTGTAGCGCAAACAAATTTGAGCGTCGTCGCCATTTTTATGCGCCAAGTGTATCTTTGGATGGCCGGCGGCCTTGGTGTGACTGCCCTTGTGGCATGGAGTGTCGCCAACTCCCCAGCAGCCATGAACTTTATTTTTAGCAATTCATTTATCTATATTGGCTTGATAATAGCCCAGCTGGGTCTTGTCTTTGCTCTTTCCTTGGCAGTACACCGCATGTCAGCCACCATGGCATCGGGGGTCTTCCTCTTGTACTCTGGGCTCACGGGGCTGACACTTGCCAGTATTTTTGTCGTGTACCCCATGGGCGCCATTGCCAATGCCTTTCTTTCGGCAGCGGGAACATTCCTTGCCATGAGTGTCTACGGCACGGTGACAAAACGCGACCTCACAGGCCTTGGCAACTTCCTTATGATGGGACTTTTTGGCCTTATTATAGCCATGCTGGTGAACATATTTTTACAAAGCACCATGATGGACTTTATCATCAGTTGCATAGGTGTCCTTATTTTTACGGGTCTTACAGCGTATGACACGCAAAAAATCCGCCAATTCGCCGAAAATGCGCCCCTTGAAGACGGCACAGCCATACGTCGCGGCGTTATTCTTGGCGCATTGACACTCTACCTTGATTTCATCAATCTTTTCCTTATGCTCTTGCGCCTCTTTGGTGGAAGCAGCAGAGATTAATGCTTTTATAAAAACACTGATGACATCAAATTTTTATTCTTAAATGTATCCTTATTCTATGTGGCCTCTCTGTTATAGGGAGGCCACACGCGCTTTTTTCACATTCACACAGCCGGAGCCCTCATGGTGAACTCATCGCCCCAAATGCCGGAGCATGTCCTGCGCGATCCGGAGGCATTGCTCTCGGCGCTGCGCACATTCAATAAGCCCCTGCGTACAGACAAAATACTGTCGTACTTAAAACTCCAAAGACACCATAAAAAAGCTTTGCGCACCATGCTTCGCGACCTTGCACACCAAGGCCATGTGGTACTCACCAAGAACAATGCGTGGGCTCTTATTGATAGCACACGTACTCTTGTGGGACGATACGAAATGTGCAGTGCCACCACCTCCTATGTGCACCTTTCGCCAGAACACGCACGTCATGGCAATGAATATGACAAGGTGTATGTGCATCCCAATAATGCCGGCGATGCGTGGCATGGTGACACCGTACGCGTGACCATACTCCCCTCCCATGCGCGCCTGCCGCGAAAAAAGCACCTTCGGGACGAACACGGTGGTCGACTGGAAAAGCATAGGCGCGAAGAAATAAAGGGTATCCATGCTAGGAATATTGATGTGCAGGGACGTATTACGCACGTGCTGGAGGCAGCCTCAAAGGAGCTTATGGTACGCGGCGTGGGCGACAGCACGTTCAAAGACATCTGCCTGCCCGTAGATGCGCGTTTTCGTGTAACAATCCATGCCGATAAAGTTCTTTTGGAAAACGAATTGGCGCGGGTTCGACTCACACATCAACGCAGCCACGGCATATGGGACGCTGCGGTTCTTGCCACATTTGGTTGCGAAGACAGCGTGCATGTGCAGGAGAATCTGGTAAAGCTGAACCATGAAGCTCCGGCGGACTTTCCAACAGCTGCTCTTGACGAAGCGCTAGCGCTGCCCGACCACGCGCAAGATGTGGATATGGAAGGGCGCGAAGACATGCGTCATCTCCCCTTTGTGACCATAGATGGAGCCGATGCCCGCGACTTTGACGATGCCATATATGTAGAAGAGCGCGACGGCAGTGCTGGCGGCTGGCGACTTTTTGTGGGTATTGCCGATGTGACGCATTATGTGCTTCCACGCTCTGCCCTCGATACGGAAGCCCGGCAAAGGGGCAATTCTTGGTACTTTCCACGCTCTGTTCAGCCCATGCTTCCGGAAAAACTTTCCAATGGGCTCTGTAGCTTGCGCCCACATGAAGACAAGCTCGTCATGCTTGCACAGCTTGACGTAAACGCGCAAGGCGATATCCTGTCAACACAATTCTCCACTGCGGTTTTGCGTTCTTCTGCCCGTCTTACCTATGACGAAGTGCGTGATATAATAATAGATAAGAACAAAAACGCCCTGCAAACCTTTTTACAAGAACGCAACAACGCACAAGAATTGCTGCATATGCTTGGCGCCGCCCACGACCTTGCCCGCACCTTGCTTGCGTGCCGTAAAGCCCGTGGCGCCCTCGATTTCCTTATGCCGGAACCGGAATACACCTTTGATGCACAAAACCGCATTGCGGACATTCGCAAAAAACACCATCACTTTGCTCATCAAATTATAGAAGAATGTATGCTTGCCGCCAATGAGGCCGTGGCGCGTTTTTTGGAAAATGAAGACGTGCCCTTTCTTTACCGCATCCATCCTGAACCGGATACCGAACGTGTGCGCGGCCTTTTTACGACATTGCGCACAACGGCTCTTGCACCCTTCATTCCCAAAAACGCCAAGGCCGCTGACTTGCAAAGCCTTTTGCAAGGGGCGCGCGGTGGCGATCACGAATTTCTTTTGAGCAGGCTGACCTTACGCACCATGCCTCAAGCCCGCTACAGTCCCAATAATGAAGGACATTTTGGCCTTGCCTCGCCATGCTATTGCCACTTTACTTCGCCCATTCGGCGCTATGCGGACATGGTTGTACACCGCGCTCTCAAGCATGCTCTCAAACGTACCCAAGACCGTAACAAGGGCACTACAGGCAAACTGCCACCGCATTCGCGCCTTACTAACTGGGGTGACCATTTGCACCGCTGCGAAAGGGCAGCTCTTGAAGCAGAGCGCGAAATGGCCAGACGCCTTGCCACACTCTTTTTGCAAGGGCGCGAAGGCGAAAGCTTTGACGCCATCATAAGCAGTGTCACAGACTTTGGCTTCTTTGTGGAATGTGCCGCCATGCCCGTTGAGGGTCTTGTGCCCATACGCTTTTTGGGTGACGATATTTTTGAATACGATCCAAAACGCCAAGAACTCACAGGACTTATGAGCGGTCAACGTTTTGCCCTTGGGCAGTCTGTGCGTGTGTGCCTTATGGAAGCTCATTTAGGACGCCTTGAAATCACGTTCAGTCTCGGTCAAGGTCAAGGTCAAGGTCAAGGAACGCATAGTGCGCAGAACACACGGCGTGGTCGGCAACGTCGCCCAGAGAGCAGGCCAAAGCGTCAAGAAGGCCGCAAGCGAACGCAAAAAGTTTTCTATAAGCGCTAGTAACGTGTTTTGTCTAAATGTCTATTTTTAAAAAGCATGTGGGGGGAAACTTTTTTTAGGAAAAAAAAGTTTCCCCCCACAC
>CAYJPE010000162.1:0-6757 GCA_964371965.1 uncultured Desulfovibrionaceae bacterium | reverse complement strand
ATTTACCTATGTATCCTCTTTTAAAAACACTCACACTTTTTCTTCTCTGCCTTTTACCTACAACAGCCTTAAGTAATGCATTGCATGAAGCCGCAAAAACAGGCAATGTACAACAGCTTGAAAGCCTCTTACAAAATACGGGGAACATCGATGCACGTGATGCGTCGAACCAATCAACACTCTCGCTTACCGTCATGCAAATGGAAAGCCTCTTACAAAATACGAGTAACATCGATGCACTTAATGAGAACGGCGAAACTGCCCTGACGCTTGCCGTCATGCATGGGCATATTGACGCTGCCCGCATATTGCTCAAACATGGTGCTGATATTAATATACCCGGAGTTATGGGTTATACACCACTTATGCGCGCCGTCAACCGCGATGATAATGCAGCGGTACACATGCTGCTAGATCTTGGAGCGAATGTTAATATTGCCGCTGAGGATGGTTATACAGCGTTGGCACTCGCTATTTTCGGTGACAATGCGAAAATATTTTACGCTCTTCTTGAGAAGGATGTAGATACCAATCTGTCAAAACACGCAGCTAGGGGCCCTTTTATTGTTGCAATGACATTGAATCACACTGAATTTATGAAAGCCTTGATGAATAAGGACGTGAATTTTCACGTAGCACATAAGTCTGGCCGGACTGCTTTGATGCATGCAGCACGCTCCGGAGATCTTGAGCTTGCGAAGTTTTTTTTCGAAAAAGGCTTAGATATCAATGCACGGTCAAACGATGGTTCCACAGCGCTTATAATGGCTACGAGCGAAAGCTATGTAGACATCATTCGCTTTCTGTTGGATAATGGTGCCGACATACATCTGGCAAATAATGATGGTCTTACGCCTTTGCTTGCGGCCATCGATACGCAAGATGTGCAAGTCGTAGAGCTTCTTTTAAAGAGTGGCGCCAACAGCAATGATAAGACACCCGACGGCACAACTGCCTTGATGATGGCAAATAATAGCGGTAACAAAGATATTGTCGCTTTACTTACACAACACGGAGCACAATAAAAGCTTATCCGTAAATACGCGTTTCGCGGTCGATAACTGCGTCAAAATCCATTTTTGCTACAGTCAAATACCGTAAGAGTATGTTCCTTTCGCAAAAATGAATTTTTCCTTGTTCTCGACACATGCCGCGCTTATTTACGGACAAGCTCTAAGGAAACACTGATTAAATGCCTTTTTGCCCTCTAACTGCGTCAAGCTCGCTTTGTGAAACACTTATATATGTCTATATATACCGCGTGCTTCCCAAAGCTCGCTTTCCTTGTTAGAGAACAAAAATTCTATTTAATCAGCGTTTCCCTAAAAATAACAACGTGTGCGGGGCAATATGCTTTTTTCTTCAGTGTCCTTTCTTTTCCTCTTCCTCCCGGTGCTCTTTGCCGGCTGGTGGCTCGTGGGGCGCCTGTGTCCACGCTACTTGCCCCGCGTCTTGCTTTGTGCCTCGCTCTTTTTTGCCGCCCTTTGGTATGAAGACCTGTCTGTCATATGCGCTATGGTGGTATTTTTTCTTGCAAACTATGCCATTGGCGCCTTTCTCTGCGCACGTTTTACCCTGCCGCCACGCATACAACGCGTTCATGCGCTTATACTTGGCCTTGGGTTTAATGCCCTTCCCCTTGCTTTTATTCTTGTGCAAAGCCTCGTATTGCCTGTGTATGGCATGCCCCTGTACGTGTTGCCGGCAGGACTGCCCTTTTTTGTGCTCGTTCACATGGCCTTTGTTGTAACTGCGTACAGGCAATCGGACATTGCCGTGAAAAACATCCTGCCCGTGGCACTTTTCTCAAGCTTTTTTCCCACATTTTTGGCAGGCCCCTTGTTACGCTATGAGCATATGAGCGCGCAATTACTGACCTTGTATCCCCTGCATGCTGCCACAGGCAGTCGGGGCCTCACGCGCCTTGTGCTGGGCTTTGCCAAGTACGTCTTTCTTGTGGAGGCTCTTGCACCTTTGACGGTGTTTTCAACGGCCCATGCCCTCCACCTCTGGACGACGGCGCTGGCCTTTACACTCCATGTGTACATGCTCTTTTCGGCCTATACGGACATGGCATTGGGACTTGCGCTTATGCTCGGTATTTCCTTGCCTGAGAACTTTGATTCCCCGTATAAGGCACCAAATATCATCGAATTTTGGCGCCGTTGGCATATCAGCCTTTCGGCGTGGATGCGTGACTTCCTTTATATGCCTTTGCGAGGAAAATGCCCGCCCGCCATAAGTGTTGTGCTCGTCATGGTGCTGTGCGGCGTGTGGAGCGGCATGGCTTATGAGACTTTTTTGCGCCGCGCCATCACGTGGAACGCCCTGCTTGCCTTTGCCGCTTGGGGTCTTATGCACGGCTGTATGCTGGCGGGCAACCATCTTTTTCGGACATGGCTGCAAAAAAAATATGGCCTCGAACGTATGGAGCGCGTGCGACAGCATATCTGCGTGCGCTTTCTGAGTACGGCCTTTACATTCTTGTGTATACTCCTTTCATGGGTACTTTTTGCCGTGAAGGATGTGGCTTTGACCGGTCATATCTACCTGCGCATGACGGATGTCTTTCTGCCTTCATGGTGGCAGACGGCGGCTTCCTTTGCCTTGCCCACATCGCACATGGTGACGCTTGTGGCAGCCTGTGTGTTGGTATGGCTGTGCCCTACAAGTCATGATTTTCTTGGCAAGACCGCGGCACGTTTTCATTGGTCGCCGTCACCCTTGTGGGCTTTGTGCATGGCTTGCCTTGCTTTTTTTGCCCTTCTTTTTTTTCTCTAGGCGCTGTCGTCAAATGCGCCTTTTAGGTTATCTCTGCGTCAGACTTCGTTTGCTTTTTCAGTCAAATACCATAAGAGTATATTCCTTCAAAGCAAGCTTGTCTTCCTTGATATAACACAAAAATTCGCAATTTGACGACAGCGCCTAGGAAACAGCCCTGCGGAAAAATATACCGCGGCACAAATCTTGCTTCCATTCCTCTCAAACACATATCTTAAGAAAAACGCTGCACCTTGCGTGGACTTGCGTATATCTTATACACTTTTAGGAGGAAGGCCATGCGTATTACCAACGGCATGATTTTTAATAATTCCCAGTATTATATGCAATCGTCACTGGGGGATTTGGTAGAATCCAATATTCAAGGCGGCACCCAAAAGCAAATTAACCGCCCCTCAGACAATCCCGCCTCTGCGGCTTTGATATTAAACACCCGAAATGAAATATCAAACACCACACAGTACGAACGCAATGTGGACACAGCGCGTGGCTGGCTCTCCATGGCAGACGACACCTATCAACAGCTCAGCACGGCTATTATTTCCATTAAAGAATTGGCTCTGCAAGCATCCACAGGACACTTGACGGAAGAGAACAGGGAAGAAATTTCCTATCAGCTCGACCAACTCTTTGGGCAAGTGCTCAACCTCTCCAATGTGGAGTACGAAGGCAATTCCATTTTTGGCGGACATAATTATACAGAGTCGGCCTTTGACCAAGTGCTCGGCGTCAGCACCAAGGACGAAAACATCGACACAAGCCTCATGCGCGTTTCCGGCGCCAGCGACGAAAGCCTTGCCGTACGTTTTTTGAATAATAAAGGTGACGTTGGCACACCGCCCAATGCTGCCACGGCGACCATCGGAAACAACTACATACCCGATTCAAACAATCTGGGTGCACTTATGCTTGCGGACATAGAATATGAATGGAGCAACGACGGTGGCGCCACATGGAATACAGGTGTGTTGGCTGGTGACGAAACGTCCATTTCGGTGGGTGGGGTGACGCTTGACTTGCAGCCGGGGACGGAAATTACCTTTCCAGGGGATGGAAAACATCCCATGACATATGAAAGCCCTGCGGCTACCCCCATTGACGATGTGAATTTGGATGTCTACGGCAATGTTGAAAAAGATGTGGCGATACAGATTGTTGGCAATCCAGATCTCAGTGCAGCCAACGTTCCTGTTGAGTATCAAATCAGCGTTGATGGAGGCGTCACATGGTCAGCTACTCAATCGGTAACAACACCCGACCCTGCAACAGGTTCCATTGCTTTGCCTTTTAGTGATGGTATGAATGATGCCAGTGTCATTATTGATGTGAATCACGCCTCAGCCACAACTTTACCAGCTGGCATGCGTATCGACATATCCGCGCACGCCGCATCTGAAGACGAAGACGTGTTGCCCACATATCAAGGTCCCGCAAATATGGGGCTTCATGGGGTTGAGTTTGGCGCCTATCGAGGTGTTGAAAAGGATATGGCCATTCGTATCGTCAATGCCGATGCGGATTTGAATGTAGCGGACACAACGGTTAGGTATCAAGTAAGTTCCGATGGCGGAAAAACGTGGCCGGACGTGGACGAGTATGAAGAAGTGGTCGTGCCGGATCCTCCAACGAACTCCATTTCTTTGCCCTTTCACGACGGCGGCACTGTCGGTAGCGTTACCATTGATTTGAGTCATGCAGAAGCATATGGTGACCATGATAACGATCCTCTCACTGACCCAGAGTTTCACCCCATAACATCTTTACTCGTCGATACTGAAATATATTTACCGGCACAAACGCAAAACAGAAACTCCGAAGACGGCACCTTACTTTATATTCACCCCACGGCACAATACAATGGCGATGCCAATGATGCCAGTGCCTATCCCTCGGCAAGTTATCCTGCAGGTACATCTCGCGAGCAAGTGGGCATGACCGTTCATGGAAGCGTAGATAGCAACGTTATTGTAGAAATAACACAAGGTGAAAACCTCACAGCCGTCAATGGTGGCACCATGGAATACGAAGTTACAAGCTACGATTCCATGACGAATACATGGAATACGGTGACTATGACCGCAGAGGTGCCGGATCCACCCACAGGAAAAATTCTCTTGCCGTTGGATCCATCTAACAGTGAGGCGACCATTGAACTCGACTTCACAAATGCGCACATTCGCAATGCGAATGGACAAACAACACCCACAGGAAACGTTCCCACCGGTATGACAATAGACATCCAACCCCGCCGCGTGGACATGGCCGGTGCGCCTGCTGATACACTTGTGAATGCGCAAGGGCTTTTTGAGCACAATATACTGGTGCGTCTTGACAACGATGTGGATTTAACCGCGCAAAACAGCGAAATTAACTATTCCTATAGCGACGATGGCGGCAGAACGTGGATAGCTGCCACCGCTCATGTGGGTGCTGATGACACAGCTCGTCTTCCTCTGCCTACTGGGTATGTTGATATCACAGCACAAGTTCCCGGCACGCTCAACAAAGGCACCCAGTTCAACATCCACCCCGACCGTGCCGACCTGAAATACGAAATCATGGAAGACACCTATGTGGACGTGAACCAAGTGGGTAAGGACACCTTTGGCGGCATGTATCAAGGCACCTCCGTGGATGGGCCAAACCTCTTTGAGACCATCGGCAAGCTCATTGCGTATACCGAATATAATGACGTGGACGGTATTTCCAAAATGTATGCGGAGTTGACAAGCGTTCAGGAACATGTTCTAACACAGGCAACGAAAGTGGGTGGCATCGAAAACAGGCTGGATCTGGCAGAAGATGTCTTGAGTGCCACTAAATTGGATCAACAAGAACGCTTGAGCTATGCCGAGGACATCGATTTAACGACCCTCATGAATAATTTGGCAAAGCAGGAATTGACTTATACGACCGTATTGCAATCCACGTCGCAAATTTTGCAACTGAACCTCATGCAATACTTATAAATAATCTCCATGCCTGTCTTGCCGCGACGAAATGGAAAAAAAATATGTTAATACTCACGCGCCGCCCTGGAGAAAGTCTGTATGTTGGAGAAAACATACGCATTACAGTGCTTGGTATGCAGGGTAAACAAGTGAAAATTGGTATTGATCTTCCCGATGACGTCACTGTCTATCGGGAAGAAGTCTATAAGCGCGTGACCGAAGAAAATCGTCTCGCCTTAGAAACACGCAACGAAGACCTTTTGCTGGTGGCGAACTTATGGCAGGAAAAAACCACATCGAAATAAACACCCGCTTGGGTGTGCGCAGTATTGATAAGGACAGAATCATTCACTTCCCCCGTGGACTCGCAGGATTTGAAGGATTGCACGAATTTGCTCTCTTGCAAATACGCCCAGACAGCCCCTTGCTCATTTTGCAAAGCATAGAAAAGGAACAACTGGGACTCTTGGTGACCGATCCTTATAGCTTTATGGAAGAGTATCGGCTACAAGTGAGCGATGCCGAGCAAAAGATTCTGGAATTACGAGACATAAAACAAGTGGCGGTGCTCGTTACCGTTACCGTGCCCCACGGCAGACCGGAACTCACGGCACTCAACCTCGTGGGTCCCATCCTCGTGAACCACGAAAAACGTCTCGGGCTCCAAGTGCCGCAAGCAGACGATACCATTCCCACAAGCGTGCTCTTAAGTGAATTGTCACAGGCACAAAACGATCATATTTGTCAACGCGCTCAAGAAAAGCAACACACAAAAGCAGCGCAAAGGGTGAGGCAATGCGTCGGCAACAAACAAAAGGGTGCGCCGTGCTCCGGTCATTGCCACAAACAGCACAGCACACAATGCCCCCAGTGCAAACGTCGTGCGCTAGGGAGTGTCTCTAAATAAATGCTTTTGCGTTTTCCTTGGCAAAAACACAAAATCTTTTTATTTAGGGAAACACTGATGAAGTATTTTTCTTGAGGGGGGAAGGGGATCTTTTGCCAAAACCCAAAAGATTCACCCT
>CAYJPE010000161.1:0-6782 GCA_964371965.1 uncultured Desulfovibrionaceae bacterium | reverse complement strand
TGTATTGTAGCATGTTTTCTTATAAATTACTAGTTTTTATTTTGACTTACTATACTTCAAAATAGGTATTCAGCGATGATACGGAATAGATATCCAAAGCATGCTTTACGCTTTCAATGGTTTTTATAAATGTTCCATGCCTTATATGGTTTTGCTTTGAGTTTTTTTGTGTGTTGTAGCGGCGGATAACTTTGCAGAACAGTGGGCAAGTAAGGAAATGACATGTGAATACTAAGGAAACACTGATTAAATGCCTTTTTGCCCTCTAGCTGCGTCAAGCTCGCTTTGTGAAAGACTTATATATGTCTATATATACCGCGTGCTTCCCAAAACTCGCTTTCCTTGTTAGAGAACAAAAATTCTATTTAATCAGCGTTTCCCTAAGAAAAAACAAAAAGTGGGCAGTACATTTGCCAGCCTGTTGAAGCAGTCCAATTTTCAGGGCGTTCAAAACGTGCAAGATACAGCCTTGCTCTCTAGGCGCTGTCTCTAAGGAAACAGTGATTAAATAAAAATATATATAAAATTTACTATAAAATAATTGCGAAAAAGAACTTCTCCTATTTCAGTAATTGCGGATTCATCTTTTCAATTTATTCAATAGATGAATAATTAAAGCGTTTTGAGGGGGGGAAGGGGAATCTTTTGGGTTTTGGCAAAAGGTCCCCTTCCCCCCCCTCAAGAAAAATAATTCATCAGTGTTTCCTTAGAAACAGCCCCTGTGTAACGGCTACGCCCGCGGCGTCCTTCAGGTAGTTAAGGAAGAGAAAAAAGGAAGCAAGGGTGTGTGTATATAAACATAAAGGGCGTCATCGACTGCATTTTTTCAAAGGCTTGTTACGACAAGAGGCCGTTCAAAAAATCAATCCGACGCTTTTGCATAAAAACAAATAAATGATATATTTCATATATACCCTTACTTATACTACGCACGTGCGACGTGTTTATCTTTTTTGAACGGCCAGTAAAGGTGGACGTTTCCAACAAAGGCCGAGGCTATTCGCCAAGGTGGAGGCGTACAAAGCGTGCAACGCTTACTGTATCATCCACGTCCTTGCCGGCATCGCGAAGTACGTCGGCAATGGTCTTTTTGTCGTCACGAATATATGGTTGCTCCAGAAGGCACACTTCTTTATAGAATTTCTTCACCGCACCTTCGACAATTTTTTCTGCAATATTTGCGGGCTTGCCTTCCTCAAGAGCCTTTTGGCGGTAGACTTCACGCTCGCGTTCCACAGTTTCCGGGTCGAGGGCATCAGGTGCCACGGCCAAGGGATTGGCAGCGGCAATTTGCATGGCAATATTCTTACCAAGCGTGTTGATTACTTCTGATATGGTGCTTGCTTCCTTAGCGCATACAAGTTCTACCATGACACCGATCTTGCTGTTGGCATGGATATAGACGCCCACAGCACCAGTATTTGGAACGGCATAACGTGCAAATGAGCCAAGGGTCATATTTTCACCCACTGTGGCAATTTGCCCTTGAAGAGTATCGCCAAGAAGTGCTTCAAGAGCCGCCAAATCGGCAGGATCTTTGTCAAGTACCAGTTGAGAAATGGAAGCGGCGAAGGATTGAAATTGCTCACCACGAGCCACGAAGTCTGTTTCGCAACAAAGGGCGCTCATGGCAACTGTCTTGCCGTCGGCACTGCTTGCCACGGTTACCAAACCTTCGGAGGTGGCACGACCAACTTTTTTGGCGGCTTTGGCAATACCTTTTTGGCGAAGCCAGTCCACTGCTTTTTCGAGGTCTCCCTCATTTTCTTGCAAAGCTTTTTTGCAATCCATCATACCCGCGCCTGTTTTGTCACGCAGTTCTTTAACCATTTGTGCACTTATGGCAGCCATTATATTCTCCTTCGTCCATTATTCGGCAGCAGCTTCGGCTTCTTCTGCCGTCGCCGGTGTTTCAACATATTTTTCTACGGGAGCTTCTTCCGCAGTTTTTTGCAATTCTTTTTCTATATCACCGTCTTTATTCATAGCCTCGCCTTCCATGCAGGCTTCCGCAAAAGCCGTTACAAAAAGCTTAATGGCACGAATGGCATCGTCATTGCCGGGGATAATGTAATCAATAACATCTGGGTCACAGTTGGTATCGGTCACGGCAACAATGGGAATACCAAGCTTACGGCATTCCTTCACCGCAATATCTTCGCGGTGTGGATCTATGATGAAGGCAAGTTGTGGCAAACGCCCCATGTCTTTAATGCCGCCAAGAGTAAGATTGAGTTTGTCCATTTCGCGCTGAAGTTGTAGTACTTCTTTCTTTTGGTAGCGGCTTATGCTCCCATCGCCAAACATGACCTCAAGTTTCTTCAGACGATGCACACTTTTTTGGATGGTGACGAAGTTGGTGAGGGTGCCGCCCATCCAGCGGTTTGTTACATGATATTGACCTGCGCGCGATGCTTCTGTCGCCACGGCTTCTTGTGCCTGACGCTTGGTACCCACAAAAAGTACTTTGCCGCCGGCGGCTACCACGTCTACAACTTTATCGTAGGCAGTGCGGAAAAGCTTAATTGTTTGTTGCAAGTCGATGATGTGTACACCATTACGTGCGCCAAAAATATAGGGGCGCATTTTGGGGTTCCAGCGACGGGTCTGGTGTCCAAAATGGACACCTGTTTCCAGCATTTGCTTCATGCTGACATATGCCATACATTCCTCCAAAAGGGTTATTGCTTCCACCACAACCGTCATACATCCCTTACCGCAGTGTACAAAAAGTCGCTGCTTACAAAGCATACGTGCGCAATACTCATGTATTCATTGTACAATACGCGGCACCCGAAGATGCGCTGTTGCTGGTGTGTTTCGTTGAACCCTCGTCTTTAAACGAAACTGCAAAAAAGAGCAAGCAAATTATGGTCTTTTTTTTCTATGCTCCTTGATACATTCTATAACTATACTGTTTTACAGTATTTTATCAAGAAGTGAGGAGCGATATAAAAATAAAGAAAAATCACAAAATTGATGAAAAAAATATTTACTTGTAACATATCAATATTATAAATGTTTTAAGGAATAGCTATGTTTTTTGTTGTTTGCAACAAAGAGGCTAAAAAGAGGAGAGATAGCTATAATACATTGAAAACATAGGATAAGCTGTATGCATATATATTGCCTTTCGCGTAATTCAGTGCACACTTGCGTTTTTCGCCTATAAATGGCTATGATAGGGGGCTTGGAATAACATATGGTGTGTTCACGTGCGCAAAGGGATATATGTCTTGTGCTTTCTTGCGGAAACACGATATTGAATAGAGTAAATATCTGAAATAAAAGATATGTTCATTTGCCTTCTTATTCGCTGTATGTTATGGATGTTTGAACCCGAGTATGCGCTGCTTTTTTCCTTACCTTACTTTATGAGGTGATGGCTGAGCGTTTGGTGCACATGCCACAAGTTCTGGTGGCTATCTTCAAAACTGGAGGCGTTTTATGTTGCATTCAAGAGTTTTCACAGGTTTGATGGGTGTTTTTCTGGTATTTGCCATGGTGTGCGGTGCCCATGCTGCCGCATATCCCACAAAGCAAATCACGGTCCTGCAGGGTTTTAAGCCCGGTGGTGGCAGTGACATTTTGGCGCAACTTTCCCAACCTTATTTGGAAAAATATCTTGGCAAGGGTTTTACAAATCAGTACTTGCCAGGGGCGACAGGTGCTATTGCTTGGACACGTTTGACAAAGGCGTCCAAGCGTGACGGTTACACCATAGCCATCACAAATACGCCGATGTTGCAAACAAACTACATCACCAATAAGGACATCGCGTACACCATCGCAGACTTTACGCCACTTGCCAATATTGTCACAGACCCGGGCATCTTAGTCGTTTCTAAGGATAGCCCTTTCAAAACCTTGCAAGACTTTATTGATGCTGCCAAAAAATCTCCGGGCACAGTGACAGTGGGCAATGCCGGCACTGGTGGTGACGACTTTTTTAACACCATCCGTTTTTCCATGGGTGCCGGAATAAAAGTGCAAATGATCCCCTTTGAGGGTGATGGCCCCTCGTGGCAAGCAGCTCTTGGTAATAAAATTGACGTGAGTTGCAATAATTTGGGCACGGTATATCCTCAAATCAAAGCAGGCAACTTGCGTGCTCTCGCCATTTTCTCCGAGGAGCGTTATGAAAAATTGCCCGACGTTCCCACTGCCAAAGAATTGGGTATCGACCTTGTTGCCGGTGCATCTCGCGGTTATGGTGCTCCTGCTGGCATTCCTGAGGATGCAAAGAAAAAGCTTTTGGAGGCTTTCAATAAGCTGGCTGTGGACCAAGAGTTTTTGAAAGCATGCGAAGAGCGCGCCATCCTTGTGGACATGAAAGTGGGCGATGCTTATGCCAAATATTTTGCTGACGAAGAAGCTATTTTTAGAAAAATCTGGGATCAGATTAAGGCTGACGTTCAAAAGTAAGTTCTTCCTGTGCGGTGATGTTATGAAAAATCACCGCACAGACGAGATTCTTTTCCTTTAAGAGCTTACTTTTAATGACACAAAAACTGTTGATATTGTGACCACGTGAAGTATAGCAGATCGCTGAAAAATAACTACCTTAATGTGCCGTACCATCTAGGTTTTCAAGGAGTTAGAGTACATCTGAGGGCATCCATATGCATCCAACAGCATGTATTATTGTAACCCAATTTTGTAACCCTGATATGTTTTCCAATACTCACGGGCTGTTAGAGCGCTTTTTACAGTGCAAGTCCAAGAAAGAGAAAACATTACAAGGCGTTAAAACAAAGCTTACACGTTTTGTTTCCGATTCCATCTCTTCAACCGTTTCACCGACGCCCCTTACGAAAAAGCGCGGTACAGGCCGCTGGACGAGTTGTAGGACAGCAGGACAGCAAGGCATACCCATTTCGGAACGCTCCTTCCGTGGACGTGCCTTGCCTTTTAAAGATTATCCCTAATAGCGACTTGAATAGTGGCTCCGGTGACTACTATGACTGCGGTGGCTACTATGGCTATAGTGCGCCGCCACAAAACCGGAGTCAGCCTGTCTTTCCATCTGTCTTTCCATAATGTCTGAAAAATAGAGCAGCTTGTCCGCACTGCCCGTGGAAAGCGACACTTGCTCAGAGCTTGCAGCGTCCACAGCGGCCTCCGCTTTTTCAGGCGTCACAAATAATGACCCGACAAAGCCCATCAAGATGAACATTCCATACACAATCTTTCTCATGACTTTTCTCCTTTGTTTGGTGTGATATATGACACAGGTATGCTGGCAGAAGTGGCAAAAAATCCGGCACACGCGCCCTGCCATGTGCAGTCAACGCACTTCTCATGAAAGACGTTTTTCCAGCGAGATATGGACTGCGCCGCAAAGGGTCTCACATCCTCATGACACATGCACAGCGGCACATTATACACGGAAACAGGCAAGCCCCGCCGATGCAAGTGCATGACAGCCTGCCGCAACTCGTCCTTATAAACAGGCGGCGTCACAGAAATTTCTGCCTCATTTCTTGCCGCATAGCCGTGAAGCTCCATGCCCATGAAGGCGTAGTGACAGCAAAAGGGAAAGTAGCTGTACACATATTCCGCAAAGCGGGCAAGGCGCGTCCAATTTTGCTTCGTCACCACATGGCGGATTTCAATGTGTGCGCCGTACTGCGCCAGATTGTACAGGCCATGCTCCGTGGCGCTGTGACTCCCGCGCGCGCCGACGATGGCATCGTGTATACAGTCAACATCACTGTGTAATGACACACAAAAGCGCGTCTTTGCATGTGCCGCGGCGACACTTTCCCGTGCAAAGGCCGCATCCGCAAAAAGCTTGCCGTTCGTCAGAATATCTATGTCCGCTTCGGGATGCTCTGCGGCACATCGCTGCAAAATATTGACAAAATCCCCTCGACACAGCGTCGGTTCGCCGCCCGTCACGCAGACAGTCGGAACGCTCACGCCGCGCAGGAGGTCAAGAACGCGGTGCGCGTCGGCAATGAGGCGCGGGTCATGAGGTTGAGGCGGTTGTGGACACATGAGGCACTTGCAATTACAGGACTCTGTGAGCATGAGCGCGTTGTCACGGCCTCCGTTTTCCCAGAGCACAGAGAGGCCATGCTCACGAAATTGCACCACATCACCGTCAGACAGGCCGTCAATGTCCGCTTGTGCCATCAACGCAAAGGGAGGCAAGGCAAAGCCGCCCGTCATGTGCGGCGACAGACAGGCTTTGTATCCAAGACACGCACGCTTGCTGTCCGCAACGTAGGCGTATTTATGCCTTTGTCCGAGAGGGCGCGGCTTTTTGGCAATCATGGCAATGGTGCCCACAAGGCTCGTGTCGTGCAGTGGTTTACTATATGACAGTGTTTTCATGCGCTTGCCCGTTTTTCTGCAATAATGCAGGATTTCTTGTGGGGGCTATCTCTAAATAAAAAAATTTTGTGCTTCTGCCAAGGAAAACACGTTTTTTTGCGGAAGGAATATACTCTTATGGTATTTGACTGGAGCAAAAAACGCTGTTTGACGCAGGCAGAGCGCAAAAGAATTTATTTAGAGACAGCCCCTAATCCAGCTCCAAATAATAGCCTGTTCCGCGTCGGAAGCGTTTTTGAGAATGGAAAAGAGACCGTCAAAAATGCCCTTGTGCTTGATGCAAAAATGCGTTTCTGACATATTGCGCACCTCTTCGCCGCTCTCAAGATAATTTCGGATGGGGTCAGTGCCACAATAGGCTTGATAAACGCAGTGGGCGCAGTGCGGCGTGGTCTCAAGACATGCGCCTTCTGTGAGGCGGCGCAACTTTTCGCCTGCAAAAA
>CAYJPE010000160.1:0-6786 GCA_964371965.1 uncultured Desulfovibrionaceae bacterium | reverse complement strand
GAAATGAAAAGTCTGTGATTGTATTTTTGTATTTTCTGTCGCGTGTTTTAAACATGAGCACAGAATAGAGTGCGTCACGATATTCTTTCCGAACGCCAGTAGTTCTTTTGACAACATTGAATAATTCATTCCAAGATAGCGTACTTGGGAAGACTGCCTCATCTGCTTTGTCATCGATGTAATTCTTTTTTATAAAACTACAGACATCCTTGGAAGTTTTATTTTCTAGTAAATAAAACAAAGGTAACTCTGACGGTTCAAAAAATTCTCTGGCAATGTCCTCGCGTTCTGCCCGTGACTTCAGTAAGTTGACAAGTTGGCTGCCTTCCTGTTGAGGCCAAGCTCTCCTTGTACATGTCTTTGCCACACACGCATATAAAAGTCTCCATGAGAGCACTTCGCTTGGGAGAGGGAAATCAATTTCTGCTTCAAGTTCGCCATCCAAAATTTTTTGCACAGCCCCATCAAGGGTGCATCTTTGGATGCTCTTGAAGGTACTTTGTAAATATTGTTTAAGATTTGATTCATATGACATAAAAAGAAAACTCCGTCAGTGTGTTTTTTTCATCTGTTCCGCTACAGTAGCTCCATGTTCAAAAATATACAATATTTGATATGGAGGTTTTATGAAGAATTTGCATGAATTTAACAAGCTGTTGACATTACAAGAGGTTGCCAAAATTTTGCGAATAAATAGGTCGTCCGTGAGTAGACTTTTAAAAAATCGTGATCTATCATATGTACAGATAGGTAGTCGAAAGCTCGTTGACGAGTCCGACCTTATCTTGTTCCTTGACAAACAAAAAGTGAAAGGCGCAGAAAATGGCTGTAGTCTGGGAGAATAATCATGGCTACAGTAACGATACAACGTCGTAAAAAGAAAGACGGAACAATGTCTTATCCCGTGTACTTCGTCGACGCGCATACGGGCAAAAAGAAGTATCACGCCACTTATCGCACCTTGAAGGACGCGCAGGCGGCATCGCATACGCTGCGTGACGTGATTGATAAAGGCTCTGCCCCGGAAGTACGCCGCAAGGCACGAGGTTTGACGTTGGGCGAAATTGCCGAATTGTGCAAGGCCACATGGCAGGAAAAGCTTGCCAGTGGGGAGCTACGCCAAAGCACCTTGGACGGCTATTTGAATCATCTGAAGGGTCTGCTCAAGTTTGAGCGTGTGGAAATACTGCCTGACGGGGCAAAGCTGACACACCCGCCCTTGGGGAATGTGAAAATCGGCTTGCTGACTGAAGAGCTTATTCAGAGCATACGCGCGAATATGGCAGCGCAAATATCCGCTGTGACATCAAACCGCCGTCTCTTTATATTGAAAGAGCTCTTCAAAAGGGCTTTGAAGGAAGGGGAGATTGCAAAAAATCCTGCCAAGGATATGACCTATCTTTCTGAGAAAAAGCATTGTCGGACACAGTTCTTGACGCCCAAGGAATTGGACGCACTACTTGACCACGCACAGCAGAGTTCTTGCTTGTACTTGGAGGCGGCGATTTTGTTAGGCGCAGAGCATGGCGCAAGCTTGCAAGAGATACTGTCCTTGAAGTGGTCAGATATTGATTTTGACTTTGACGGTGCGGGGTGTATTACGTTTTTCAGAACGAAGAACAGCAGACGCCGTACCATGCGATTGATGCCACGAACTCGCGAAGCCTTGTTGCGATGGCGTGACAGGCTTGATGCAGAAAGGACACGTCTTGCCTTGCACAAGAAAGGGCTTGGTGACGCTGTGTGTTGTCATGTGGACGGCAGGGCGGTCACGACGTTGAAACGCCCGTGGACACAGGCAAGAAAAAATGCCGGACTGGACGATTTCCACTTCCATGACTTGAGGCATACGTTTTGCTCCAGCATCATCATGGCTGGCGGTGACATTAAAACTGCCTCTGACATGATAGGTTATGCCAGCATCAAAATGACGAATCGCTACACCCACCTCACGCAACTTGCTCACAATAATATGCAGGACAAGCTCGCCAATTATTATGGTCGGGACGCAAGGACGGGAGAAAATTGATAGCCACACTATGCACCAAAGACACCATATGCACAGCATACACCGTAAAGTTTGGGTCATATTTGGGTCATGGAGCGACTTTTGGAAAAATCCCACAAAAAAAGGGCTCCGTAAGTATACGAAACCCTTGTAAATTTTGGTGGAGCTGGACAGAATTGAACTGACGGCCTCTTGAATGCCATTCAAGCGCTCTCCCAACTGAGCTACAACCCCACGCGACAAGGACACTCTCGTTGAAAAACGCTCATTTGTCAACAGTAAAATATATTTTTTTTTATTATTTTTTTTCCTCATTATTCCAAATCATTATCCTCTATAAAAGAGTATACTTCTCCACAGGTTCACTGCGTATGGGGTATTTTCTTCGAGACTCACTGGTATCCTACATTCCCGCAACTCATAACTATATCTTTTGTCGTATTTTTACATACCTTACATGCAAGTTGAAAGTGCAACTTTTTCTGTCTCATCCAGAAATACCGGATATGGCGTTCTGTAGTGAAGGCATTTTCTTGGGCTACGATGACGTTTTAGGCGCTGTCGTCAACAGCACGTTGAAAAAGTGCAATTTGCGGCGCCAGCGATAAAAAGTCAAACCGCTTACGTATGTTTAACAGCCTGTTGAAAAACTCCAAATTCACAGGCCGTTCAAAAAAGGTGAGATGCAAGGAAACGAAAAAATCCAGGCATCGCGGTGTATTAGACATACATAAGATGTCTGGATTTTTTCGTTGACGCCGCAGATTGCCTTTTTTCAACGGCCTGTTAATACGCGTTGCTCGCGATATCCCTAATACTCGTTCCTCGTGAAACGGCTACGCCTTTGGCGCCCTTTGGGTCGATCCGCGCGTCTTGACTTTTTTCGCTTCCTTGCAGCTTACACTTCTTGAAAGGATTGCCAATAAAAGAGTTTTTCAACAGCCTTTTATGTGGCGCCACGACTTACATAAGCCGCACCACGTTCCACATCTTTGCGAAAATCCTCTACGGCATCAATAGGCGGATTATTTTGTGGTGTGACACCTCGTGCGTACACATGGGAGCCAATCCCCACCCGCGGAATAAGAAAAGGATCCATCATAAGCTTGCCATCATAAACGCATTGGGGGATTGTGGTATAGTGCGCTTCATCGACGCCCGGATACGTGAGGACACCGCCAAGAAATTTGGCATTGCGCAAGGCGAGCATCCCCTCAGTGCTCGGCTTGCCCCCAAAGGGATAGGCCATGATGCGCGACACACGCTCCAGCATTGCAAGTTTTTGCAGATCAGCCATTTGCTCGTCGATAATTTGTGTCACTTCCTTCTCTGAACGCCCCACAAGACTCACATGCCAGCGGGTACCATAGCCAAACTCTATGCCCGGCATGACAGCCAGCACGTCGGCAATGTCCTTGAGGGGCATAACGGAACCATAGTATGAACTTGTTTGCTGCGCCTTACGTGAACCGATACTTAAGAAGAACGTGGCGCGAGGAAGAAAGCCGTGAGTATGGGCAGATTCGCCAAGCACTTCCACAAAGGACTTCGTATTGCTGAGTGCCCCCATATCCGTACCCTTGGCAGCCGTTGTTTGTGAAAAAATAACGCTGGGATGGGCACCGTCTGTCGTAATGCCAAGGGGCTTGAATCCCTTGGGCACGACGCTGTCCACACGGTTGAGCAAGATGTCACTTATGCTTACAGGCCGATACCCTTGCGCCCACGCATAATTAAAGACTTGCAAGAGTGCCGCGGGCGATATGTCCTCGGGAAAACGCGGCACTTCGTCCACCTTGTAGAACATAAGAATCGGAATGGACGGTATGTGATCCACATAACGCTCGTGAGGCACGTGTGAAAGAGGCGCCGCTGCATGCGATACAGCCGCAGGATAAAGAAAGGGCAGGAGCGTTAAGCCTCGTAAAAAGTCACGACGTTGCATGCCTATGTATCCTTGTTGAGTGTGTCATCTGTGTGAGGGTTTTGGGATGCCGTTTCTTCGTGTGCGCCGGCAAAAAGATAGGCACTTTTTAAAAGCCACGGCACCAAGGGCGCAACGCCAACAAGAACCACATAGAGCGGCCATTTGTAACCGCTGTTCATGCGCACATACCAAGCACAACCCACAAGTAGCACAAGCAGGGTAATGGTGATGGCAAGACGCACAGGGCTTTGCTCTATGGAAAACTTTACTTCGCGCCACAAAGACATCTTGCAATGACAATGGGGACACACTTTTACGGTGGCAGAAATGGCTTGTTTGCACGAAGGACACCGGAGGAGCGATTGAGAAAGTGACATGACAACCTCACTTTAATAAAGGACATTTTGTTTCACACGCACAATGCGTTGCCAAGAGGCGCGTATTCTCTCCAAAGGAATACGCCCATCACGCACAGATTTCAAGAGGGCATTGTACGCCCTTGCTGCCATGCTAGCCTCGCCTGTGGCGGCTCTTGTGTGGAGCTGGGCGCCAAACATACTCCCCATATTTCCGGGCAAATTCTTTAAGAGTGCTTGTTGAAGTAAACCTTTAACTTGATCTGCATCACTCATGCCGCTTCCTGCATGAGACCCCAAACCCATGTCTAAACTGGTACCCAACGCACTGTTCTGAAAAAGATTCATGGGGCTTGCAGCGCTTTGTGGCGGCACTGCCACAGGTTCGGTAACAAAAACGATGTCTGCACCAGCAAGCACAGCCTGCACCACACTCTCTTCTATGCTGTAAAATGGTTGCAAAGCGCGTAAGTCTTGCGTGACCACAAGACCGTCAAAGGCCAATTGCCCACGCAAAATACCGCCAATAAGTGTGCGTGATAAAGGCGCAGGATGTAAGGGATCAACGGAACGCACATAAGCAAGGGCAGGCTGTATGGCGCCGGGCCAATTATGCTGAATATTCCATGAATACGGAATCATTTCTACATTTTGCCACGTTCTGCCAACATCGGGCAAGCCGTCCAGTAAGTTGGGGGCATTGGCATTGGCTGTGCTTAAGGCAAAGCCGCGCACAAAACTGCCCGTACCGGGATAATTACGCATGCAAGGAACAACACGCGCTGCAAAGAGACCGCGCCCAAAGGCTGCCACGTGCTGTGCCACCATCTGAGGATCCGACCCAAAGGAACGAAAGCGCTTGCCAATATCTTCGCTCAAAGGATTTATATTCACATCACCGGCTGGGCCGAAGGCAAAGTTTATGCCGAGTCCGGCCATTTCGAGCCCATTGCGTCTGGCGGCGATTTCCGTTGCTTCCACAGAACCACGCCCAAGGTGCGCGGCGGCGGCAAGGCCTTCAAAGCCCAATTCTTGGGAGAGGCTTTGCTCAAGACCGCCTTCTTGTACGACGGATATGAAGAGGGGGATGCCCGTGTCGCTTTCCGATGCAGCTCTTTGCAATGTGGCTGTGAGCTGACGTGTTTGAGCGGGAGATGTCATATTGCCTTGGGTCAAGCGGGGGGCAGTTTGTCCGGCGCTTTGACCTGTCGAGGGGGAGAGTGTGACAGGCTGCAAGAACACACCGCCCACCTTGCCTTGCCGCGCAAGCTGCATGATGGATGTGCCAAGGGCATTTTGTGGCAAGTCCGTGGCGAGATCTGTGCCGGAAAAGCCTGCCATAATCATTTGCCCTACCATGACTTCGACGGTAGGGTGCGTGGGAATGGATTTCTTTTCCGGTCTTGTTTGTTGCGGCGGCACTGTGTGCGTTCCCGCAACAGGTGGCGCGGCAATACCTTGGGCTGCGGGCATGGTGAGGGGGAGTTGCATGATCGGCTGTGCTTCGGCTCCCGAAGAAGGAGCTTGCGGCTTTGCGGCAGGTGTTGGCGGTGGCGTTGTGCCAGAATGCTGTGAGTCGGGCAGGCCTTGCATATGATTCCGTACATGTTGCACGTCGGGAGACGGGGACTTTTGTAAAGGTACAATGGGAATGAGCGGCGCGGCATGAGGCATAAAGTTCATGTGGGGCGCGTCGTGGGGAAGGGGAGTGGGGAATACTTCTTGCATTTTCTCAGGTGTAATTTCGGTGCCCGGGAGGGGGTTAATGCCGCTTTGATCTATCCCCGATAGTGAACCGTTTGAGGAACTTGGCGGCAAGGCAAACGTCGCCGAGTAGACGTGCGCGGGGGAAGAGACGGTGCACAAAAGAAAGTATATAAAAATGCACAACATTCTATAAATATAAAGGCGATGTTTTTTTGAATATTGCATGATAACTCTTTGGATATGTTTGATAAAATTTTATTGGCAATGGGCTTTTTGTTTTGACAAAACATGGGAACTTTGTGATACTCGAGAAAGGAAGTATATGCTTAAATAAAAGGAATGTCAAAAAATGCTCGTTCTGTAAGGAGGCAAGGAAGCGAAAAAAGTCAAGGCGCGCAGACCGACCCAAAGGGCGCCAAAGGCGTAGCCGTTGCACGGGGAACGAGTGTGACGGATGTCGAGAGCAATGGGTATTAGGCATACACAAGCGATTTGACTTTTTGTCTCCTATCCGAAGGGCTATCCGAAGGGGACGCCGCAAACGGCACTTTTTCAACGGACTTTTAAAAACAACCTCTAGTCTTGTCAGTTGAGAATATGGGTATATATTTTGCTGGTACGTTGCGTGTTATTTGCACGGAGCGGGGGAGGAGGTTTTATGACCCAAACACATTTTGATACGCTCAGTTATTATAAGAAGCTCACTGGCGCCGGCCTTGAAAATGAACAGGCAAAAGCGTATGTGGAGGCATTGCAAGATGTCATCATAAGCTATGACACAGCGCTTC
>CAYJPE010000159.1:0-6788 GCA_964371965.1 uncultured Desulfovibrionaceae bacterium | reverse complement strand
CCCCCCCCCCCCCCCCCCCCCCCCCCCCCCCCCCCCCCCCCCCCCCCCCAAAAACATGAAATGAGCATGCTGTGCGTGGCGCGCGCCTGCAATGCTTTTGCCCTTGACAATAGTTTTGACATTTATTATCAAAATTTATTACACGCGTTTGACCTATTATGACCTTAGAGTGAGGTGAAGTGTGACCGAGACTTTTATTAAAAGCATAACACAATGGATGGAAGTCAATCCTGTTATTGCCATAGCTATGTGTTTTGTGTGGGGTATTGTGAGTGTGCTTTTGTCACCTTGTCACATGGCCGTGCTTTCTATTTTTGCTATGCCCCAGGTACGCGATGCACCCGTGCGTCACAAAGTTTTCAAGTTTATGGGGGGACATGTGTTGGCATTATTTGCCATTGGTCTTATTCTTATATTTTTTAATTATCAGCTTGCTGTGCTTGGTCATTATTGGACAGTGCCATTTGGCTTTTTATTCTTGCTTATGGGGTGGCAGTTGGGGCATTGTCAGCATTGTGCGCATTGTGCCGACGAAGTCGTCCACAGGCATGGCGAAAATCAGGGATATTTGGGGCGTTTTATACATTCTGTAACACAAAATTCCCGCAACTTTGTCTTTCTTGGCTTTGTGTATGGTGCTTTGTCCGGCGCGTGTGTGCTTATTTTCTTGGCACCTATTCTTCTTCTTGGACAGCACGAAAATTTTGCGTTGCTGGTGGGCGCCAATGCGGCTTTTGCCATAGGTCACACGCTCCCCATATGCCTTGTGGGTGTGCTGGCAAAGAGCTTGCATATGCTTATGCATCGTACAGAAAACTTTTTGCGTGTACCACGCTACATCGCCGCAGCACTTGTATTTTGTATAGGGCTTGTGCTCATTGCTCATCCTTTTCTTGAATTATGGGGCTTTGATTTTCATGGGCATGGACATGAGCATGGACATGGGCATGGACATGAGCATAAATAATCAAACATCATTTATCAGGTTGTTAAAAACTCACATTTTCAGACATTCTCAAAAAATGTACGCTAGAGGCTCTTTCTAGACGCTGTCGTCAAATTGCAATTTTTTGTGTTCTATCAAACCCTTTGAAACAAAGTCGAGCTTGCTTTGAAGGAATCGACTCTTATGATATTTGACTGAAAAAGCACGTAAAGTCTGCCGTAGAGCCCGATTCGATAAGGGCGAAAAGGCGCATTTGACAACAGCGCTTAGGAAGGGACAAGTGCCAAAACCAAAAAGTTTCACCTTACCCCCTCAACAGGCCGCCTTCTGTGATCCATTAAAAAAATCAGGGTTTTCCAGAGTGCTTCGACCGTTTATGCATCAACGTCTTTTATTTTCGTCAAGGCAATTTTAGAGAGCACTGTCTCAACGGACTCTCATAGAACTTTCAATTTTATTAAGATTCGCTTTCTTGTTTTATAAATTATTTGAGTATATTAAGAAAATTCACTCTCTTAATGCCTACCGAAAAAACTCTACGCGCCTATCTTCCTTTCTCCTGCAAACGTACACGAACATTTTTTCATGACAAGCCTCTCAAAAGCCTTGTGATAAAAGCCCTTTTGTGTTACGTGGACTTTTAGTTGTACAAAGTTTTTTGCTGACACCCCTTACCAAATAGCCTTTTCACAAGCGTTAGCAGACCTGATAAAACAGGATTTATCAGGATGTTGAAAGAGTGCAATCTACGGCGCCTTGTAGAGTGGGGAAAAAAGTAAACAAGGTATGCATGCCTATACTTGCGGCTTTGCATACTTTTTTCTCTTCCTTCCTCCCCCAAAAGCGCCGCAGGTGTAGCCGCTAGATGAGGGGCGAACCCTAAGGATATAAAGAACAGCGCTGCACTCACACTTCTTTGAACAGCCTGCGAATTTTGACTTTTTCAACAGGTTGATAAGATCATTAACTTTGTGTCCCCGCTCCGAAGAAGACACTGTAAATGACACTTTTTTTCGACAGGCTGTATCTTGTCAGACAACAAAGACATATAAAACAGGGCTTGCCCGCAAGGAGATTCCATGGCCTTTAAGAAAGATATTGAAATCGCACAAGAAGCTACAATGCTTCCTATTGCGGATATTATTCAAAAACTTGGAATAAATGAAGCCTATGTGGAACAGTACGGCACGTACAAGGCAAAAATTCACACATCTTTTCTCAAGGATATGGAAAAGGCGCAAGACGGTAAGCTCATCCTCGTCACCGCCATAAGCCCCACACCTGCGGGAGAAGGCAAAACTACCACCACCGTGGGGCTTGCCGACGGTCTCAAAGCCATCGGCAAAAAAGTCGTTGTCGCCTTGCGCGAACCCTCCCTCGGCCCTGTTTTTGGCATTAAAGGCGGTGCTGCCGGCGGCGGCTATGCCCAAGTCATCCCCATGGAGGACATTAACTTGCACTTTACCGGTGACTTCCACGCCATCGGTGCCGCAAACAACCTCCTTGCCGCCTTGCTCGACAATCACATACAACAAGGCAATGCCCTCCAAATTGACGCCGGAAAAATAACGTGGAAACGCGCCATGGACATGAACGACCGCCAACTGCGCTTTCTCGTGAGCGGTCTTGGCGGACGCGTCAACGGCAGACCCCGAGAAGACGGCTTTGACATTACCGTGGCCTCAGAAGTTATGGCCATTTTGTGCCTATCCTCAAGCCTTGCGGACATGAAGGAACGCTTGTCGCGTATTATTGTTGGCTATACATATGACGATGAACCGGTGACTGCGGGGCAACTTAAAGCCCACGGCGCCATGGCAGCCCTTTTAAAAGATGCCATAAAGCCCAATCTTGTGCAAACATTGGAACACACACCCGCCTTTATTCACGGCGGCCCCTTCGCCAATATTGCCCATGGCTGCAATTCTGTCATGGCCACCAAGATGGCGCTCAAATTGGGTGATTATGCCATTACAGAAGCGGGCTTTGGTGCCGATCTTGGGGCAGAAAAATTTTTTGATATAAAATGCCGCATGGCTGGCCTACAACCCGCGGCTGTGGTGGTGGTGGCTACAGTTCGTGCTTTGAAGCTCCACGGTGGACTTGCCAAAACAGCGCTGGCTACGCAAGACCTTACGGCTCTCAAAAAAGGCATGCCTAACTTGTTGCAACATATAGAAAACATCAATACGATTTTTAACCTGCCAACAGTTGTGGCCATTAATAAATTCCCCACAGACACGGACGCAGAACTTGACCTTGTGGCTCGCGCATGCAAAGATATTGGTGTTACCGTGGCTTTGTCAGAAGTATGGGAAAAGGGCGGTCAGGGGGGTATTGCTCTCGCACAAGAAGTCGTGCGCCTCGCGGAACAAGGGTCAAAACTGACATTTGCCTACTCATTGGCTGAAAGCATTGAGCAAAAAATTGAAGCCATCGTCAAAAAAGTGTACCATGGGGACAGAATTATCATCACGACCCAAGCGGCACGACAAATAGCGCGATTTGAAGCCTTAGGCTTTGGCACATTGCCTGTGTGTATGGCAAAAACCCAGTACAGCTTTAGTGACGATGCCTCCTTGCTTGGCGCACCTCGCGGTTTTCCTGTGACCATACGCGCCCTTAAGCTTTCGGCCGGTGCCGGTTTTGTGGTAGCGCTCACAGGTGATATTATGACCATGCCGGGTTTGCCCAAAATGCCCAGTGCTGAACATATTGATATTGACGACGATGGTAAAATAACAGGACTTTTTTAAGGGTACAGCCTCATGGGAGAACACTATGCAAATAATTGACGGTAAAGCTACGGCTTTGGAAATACGTACACAGCTCAAGCACGATATCGCCGCCAAAGTGACACAAGGTATACGCCCTCCGGGCTTGGCAGTTATTCTTGTGGGGGAAGATGCGGCCTCGCAAGTCTATGTACGTAATAAAGAAAAAGCTTGTGAAGGAGCTGGCATTGCTTCTTTTACCCATCGCCTACCCCAGGACACCACCCAAGAAACACTGCTGCAACTTATTACCGATTTGAACGCCCGAGACGACGTGGACGGTATCCTGCTCCAACTCCCCTTGCCTAAGGGCCTCGATGCGGACACCTGTCTCCTTGCCATAGACCCACGTAAGGATGTGGACGGTTTCCATCCGGAAAATGTGGGTCGCCTTTCTCTCGGTTTGCCCGGCTTTGTCTCTTGCACGCCGGCGGGCGTCATGGCATTGCTCGAACACTACAATCTTTCTCCTGCAGGAAAAAAAGCTGTAATTGTAGGTCGTTCCAATATAGTTGGGCGACCACTTGCCCTGCTATTGAGTCATGCCACACCCTTTGCCAATGCCACGGTGACCCTTTGTCATTCACGAACCTCCGACCTTGCCAAGGAATGCCGTGAAGCGGATTTTGTTTTTCTTGCTCTCGGAAAAGCTCGTTTTCTCACGGCAGATATGGTAAAGGAAGGCGCAGTCGTCATTGATGTGGGCATTAACAGGACAGACGATGGTCTGTGCGGCGATGCAGATTATGATGCCTTGTTGCCCAAAGTCTCGGCCATGACACCTGTACCCGGCGGCGTTGGCCCCATGACCATTGCCATGTTACTTAAAAATACGGTGCAAGCGTGGCAAATGCGCATGCGTACATAGTTTTACCATAAAAAAGAGTTGCCTATGAAGTCAGTCGTCACCACATGTGCCTATTGCGGTTGTGGATGCAATTTTTTTGTGGACACGGAGGAAGAGAGCATCGTGGGCATTCGCCCCAAGGCCGACCACCCCGTCAGCCGCGGCATGCTGTGTGCCAAGGGTATGCTGGGGCACGGCTTTGTACGGCACAAAGACAGGCTTCGCTCACCAAAAATTCGCCAGAATGACGGTACATTTAAGGATGTTTCGTGGGACGAAGCCCTTACCCATGTGACACAAAAACTCCGCCACATTGCCGCCACAAAGCCCGACAGTTTTGCCCTTTTCAGTTCTGCACGCTGCACCAATGAAGAAAACTATCTGGCCACAAAGTTGTGTCGCGCTGTTATGCATTCGCCTCATATTGACCACTGCGCCCGCCTTTGACACAGCCCCACCGTGACCGGTCTGGTCACCGCCTTTGGTTCTGGCGCGGCCACAAACAGCCTTGAAGATATTCGCCGAGCCGATTGCATTTTTGTTGTCGGTTCCAACACGTCCAGCCAACACCCGCTGGCCTATGCCCGTATTAGCGATGCCGTGAAAAATCATGGTGCTACACTGATGGTGGTGGATCCAAGAGCGACCCCCGTGGCCAAGCTTGCCCATGTGCATGCCCCCATCAAGTCCGGCACAAACCTTGCGCTCATAAATGCCATGATGCATGTTATCATCAAGGAAGGCTTGGCACAGGCACGCTTTATTCACGAACGCACGGAAGGCTTTGATGCGCTTGTCCCATCACTTGAACACACCACGCCGCAATGGGCCGAGCATATTACGGGCATTGCGGCCGAAACCATCATGTATATGGCACGGACTTATGCCACCAAGCGCGCGTCCATGCTCTTATATTGTATGGGTATAACGCAACAAGTGACCGGTACAGAAAGCTGTCGCGCCCTTGCAAACCTTGTGATGTTGTGCGGCATGGTAGGTCGTGCGTCCACTGGTTTGTTACCCTTACGCGGGCAAAATAATGTGCAAGGCTCGTGCGATATGGGTGCGCTACCGGACTCGCTGCCCGGCTATCTGCCTGTGGGAACAGAACTTGCCCGTGAGCGTTTTCACGAAGTATGGGGCAACTTTGCCAATCTGTCTGGCCTCAAACTCACAGAAACGCTGGGCGCCATTGGCGAGGGGCGCATAAAGAGTCTTTTTGTCATGGGAGAAAATTCCATCCTTTCCGACCCGGATATGGAAGCCACAAAAAAAGCCCTTGGACATCTTGACTTTCTTGTGGTGCAAGATCTTTTTATGACGCCAACAGCAGAGCTTGCCCACGTGGTCTTGCCCGCTGCCAGCGCCCTTGAAAAGGATGGAACCTTTAGCAATACAGAAAGACGCGTACAGCGAGTACGTGCTGCCTTATCGCCGCTGGCAGGCACGCTGCCCGATTGGCGTATCTTGAACGAACTTATAAATCGTGTGAGTCAGGATTCTCATTTGCGCAAAAGGTACGAGAGTCCCCATGATATTTTTGAAGAAATAAGAACAGTTGTACCAAGCTATGCAGGCATGACTTATGCCCGCCTTGAACAAGAACAAGGCATATGCTGGCCTTGCCCACACGAAGAACACGCTGGCACACCCACATTACACGAAGAAGCTTTTGTGCGTGGAAAAGGCTGTTTTACCGTTAATACCTTTGAAGCTCGCGGACAACAAGTGTGTGACCAATATCCTCTTGTACTCATTACGGGACGATTACCCCATCATTATCATACAGGCACCATGACGCGACGTTCGTGGGCTTTGGAGCGAGAGGCACCTCTTGCGCTTCTTGAAATGCATCCTGACGATGCCGCACATATCGGAGCTCGCGACCATTGGAACGTTATGATAAAGTCTGTTCGGGGCAGTGTTCGTGCCAAGGTGCGTGTGACAAAAGATATTCGCAAGGGGCATGTGTTTTTGCCATTTCACTATCTGGAAAGTGCTGCCAATACGCTGACAAGTCATGCACATTTGGATCCTTTTGTAAAAATACCTGAATTGAAAGTGAGTGCTGTCGCTGTGACTGTTGTTGACGATTGAACCAGTACTCTCGTTGTAACATTTTGACTGCAAGAAGCGCCACAAGATTTCATTAGGGGCTGTCTCTAAGAAAACACTGATTAATTATTTTTCTTGAGGGGGGAAGGGGAACTTTTGCCAAAAC
>CAYJPE010000158.1:0-6860 GCA_964371965.1 uncultured Desulfovibrionaceae bacterium | reverse complement strand
TTTCCCACGTAAAAAAACTCCGGCATACATGCGGACTTATTGGTTTTTTTGAAGGAGCCGACCGAATGGCGCCGCAGGCGTGACCGTAGCCGAGGGACGAGGCGTACGGGCATCGAGAGCAGCGATGGTGTGGGGGGAAAGCTTTTTTTCCTAAAAAAAGTTTCACCCTAAAGGGCACACGCCCCCCACATGCTTTTTAAAAACACACATTTAGAGAAAACACGGTACAAGTGCCTTGTCAAAAAACAAAAAATCAATGACATCAGCGATTCCTTCCGTGTCATATGTCGAAAAACGCTCTCAGCAAAGGCGCTGCTCACCATGCCTTGTGTATGTTCTGAAAAATATACGGCAGCCGCGCAAGTTCTTCTAAAACAACACCTTGCAATATACTCACATAAAACACAAGCAAAATGAGCATAATGGCACTTTTGATGGGCATGCTCAAGATAAAAACATTGAGCTGTTGGGCAAAACGATTCACAAGACCCAAGGAAAAATCCGTCAAAAAGAAAATAGCCACAATGGGGGCACTGAGCACAAGAAAGGTCATGCAAAAGCGGGATAATTGCTCAAAAATGCACATGGCAAGCACATTGATATCCGCCGGAGGTACGGGCGAGAAAATGGGCCATAGCATATAGCTTTCCAAAAAACTCCCTAAAAAGATCGTCAAGGCGCCACTGCTGCAAAAAAGAAGTGTTGTCCATTGGAAGAAAAAAGCACCAAAAGGAGATGTCTGTTCTTGTGAAAGAGGGTCAGAAGTGTCACCCTGACTGCTGCCGCGCTGATTATCCATAAGAAACCCCATGCTCATGATGGCCCAAAAAAACAGGCCTGCCACAAAAGCAAAAAGAAAGCCCAGAAGCATCTCCTTTAAAATAAGTGCACCTCCAAGGAGCAGGCCTACGGGTTGGTCGGGCATTTGATGTGTGAACAATGGGAGGAGCAGTGGAGCAAAGGTAAAAGAAAAGGCGGTGACAACGAGAGGCGGCAAGACGTTACTTCCCATAAAGGGGAGTACACGTATGAAGACGAGTACTCGTGCCAGCAAGAAGGGGGTGAGCCATATGTGTTCTAAGACTGCGTCCATAGTAAATATCTTGCAGGGCAAAAAAGCATTCAATCAGCGCTTTTTCATATAGTTTAAGTATTTTTTTAAGGGAGGGGGGAAGGGGGGCTTTCCCCTTAGGCACTGTCATCAAATGCGTCTTTTCGCCCTTTTCAAAGCGGGCTCTGCGTCAGGTTTCGCTTGCTCTTTCGGTCATGTACCATAAGAACACACTCCTTCAAAGCAGACTTATTCTCCCGGATACAACACAAACATTCGCAATTTGACGACAGCGCCTAAAAAAGGTGTGAGGGGAAAGCATATTTTCTAAAAAAACGTCCCCTCACATGCCTTAGGGACTGTTGAAAAACTCCATATTTGACAGTTCGTTCAAAAAGTGCCCCTCTGCAAAGGGCGCAAGGGAGCGAAAAAAGTCAAAGCACGCGAACCGACCCAAAGGTCGCCGAAGGCGTAGCCGTTCCACGAGGAACGAGTGTTACGGATATCGAAGGCAACGCGTATTCGACATACATAAGCGATGTGACTTTTTATCCCCACTCCGAAGGGGGCGCCACAGAGTACACTTTTTCAACGGACTGTTAGAAAGTTCTATTCTTCGTTATCAAGACTCATGGAATAAGCCAACATGGGGCCGGCGTACATGGCGCTGTCTTCCAGTTCTTCTTCAATACGCAAAAGTTGGTTATACTTTGCCACGCGGTCGGAACGGCATAGGGAACCTGTTTTAATTTGGCCGGCATTGACGCCAACAGCAAGGTCGGCAATGAAGGAGTCTTCCGTTTCGCCGGAGCGGTGGGAAATAACAGTCGTATAGGCTGCTTCTTTAGCCATTTCAATGGTATCCATGGTTTCTGTCACGGTACCGATTTGATTCAGCTTAATGAGAATGGAGTTACCCACGCCTTCGGCAATACCTTCGGAGAGTATATCGGGATTGGTGACAAAGATGTCATCGCCCACGATTTGTACTTGCTCACCAAGTTCTGTGCTAAGCATGCGCCAGCCATCCCAATCGGCTTCTGCCAATCCGTCTTCAATGGAGATAAGAGGATATTTTTGTGTGAATTCGCCCAGCCAGTTGACCATCTCAGCATTGCTGAGTGTTTTGTTTTCCCCTGCCAAGATGTATTTGCCGTCCTTATAAAATTCGGAAGCGGCGGCATCGATGGCCAAGGCAATTTCGCTGCCCGGATTGTAGCCTGCTTCTTCAATAGCGCGCATGATATAGCTGAAGGCTTGGTCGTGGTTTTTCAGGTTGGGAGCAAAGCCGCCCTCGTCGCCCACGCTGGTCACATGCCCGTCGGCGGCAAGCAGGGTTTTGAGTGTATGAAACACTTCGGCGCCCATTCGCAAAGCATCACGGAACGTGGCTGCGCCCAAGGGCATGATCATAAATTCTTGGATATCAAGGTTATTGGGAGCATGCGCACCACCATTGATGATATTCATCATGGGCACAGGCAAAAGTTTGGCATTGATACCGCCCAAGTATTTATACAGAGGTAAACCCAAGAAGCTTGAGGCTGCGCGTGCGGCTGCCATGGAGACACCTAACATGGCATTGGCACCAAGGCGCGACTTGTTGTCTGTGCCGTCTAAATCAATAAGGGTAGTATCAAGCTGTACTTGACGTAAGGCATCAAGGCCAATGATATTCTCGGTAATTTCGCCGTTAACATGATCCACAGCTTTGCCAACGCCCTTGCCTTTATAACGACCTTTGTCTCCGTCACGCATTTCCAAAGCTTCACGGGTGCCCGTGGACGCACCGGAAGGCACCGCCGCACGTCCTATATGCCCCGACTCAAGACTAACTTCAACTTCCACAGTGGGATTGCCGCGTGAATCCAAAATTTCACGGCCAAGAACTGCAACAATGGTACTCATGTACGCTCCTTAATATTCGTTTATGTTCGTTTTACTCGGTTATTGCCAAGTGTGGTGTGTGAATAGAAATAATTTATTTGCCATAATACAATCTATGCAAACCCACCAAGACCAAGTCCGGCAGGATTTTGCTAAAACACGTGGCATGCTCGCCCATATCCATGGCAAAACCACCTGTGCCTACAATTTGCACAGATCCCTCAAGCTGATTGGCAAGGCGCCTCGTTAAACCATCGACCAAGGCGGCATAGCCAAAGACAATGCCATGCTGTATGCTGGAAACTGTATCACGCCCGGGCACGGGGTGTCGGTCGTGACATTCAAGATTTACCCGTGGCAATTTGGCAGTTGTGCTTTGCAAAGCCGATGCCGCCGTGTGAACGCCGGGAAATATGAGTCCCCCCAAGTAGGCATCGCCACTTATGCAGTCAAAAGTAGTCGCCGTACCAAAATCTACCACCACCAGCGACTTTGGCTCCGGCACCAAGAGGCGCGCCGCATAGCCACCCACCAATCGGTCGGCTCCCACTTCCAAAGGATTTTTGTACAAATTGCGCAAGGGAATTTCAATGTCCCCCGGTGCCGTATAAAAATCACCGCCCACAAAACGCGCACAAGCTTGCCGCACAAGGGGCGTCATGGACGGTACCACTGAGGAGCACACACTCGCTTCAATATAGGTATCTGCAGCTGCACTGAGCGTACCGTCATGAGACGCGACAACCTCAGCAAGGCCATACCTTTGCTTTGCATGTTGCAAAAGAGTGTATAAGCTCAAGCCCAAGCTGTCCACTGTTTGCCCAACGTCCGTGCGCAAAGTGTACGTTGTTACAACGCCTGTTTTTTGGGCAAGCCCCACCTTTGTGGAGGTATTGCCAATATCAAAAAGAAGTATAGCCATGTTTGTTCATTTCGGCAAGGCATCTTGCCCTAAAAAATATCATTGTCACACTCAGCAATGCCGCCCGGTGCATACATCACCCGTGTACCACATGCGTTGCCAGAAAAATCGTTGACAAGCAAGCATTAAATACGTACACGGAAAAATATCTTGATAAACGGAGGTCAACACGATGCAAGATACTGTGCTTAAAGCCATGCAAGATGCGGGAAAACCCGTGCGCCCGGGCGACATTGCAAAAGTGCTCAATGTGGATAGCAAGGACGTGTCCAAAGCCATTGCCGCGCTCAAAAAAGAGGGAAAGATACATTCGCCTAAGCGGTGTTATTATGAACCAACACCCTAGGCGCTGTCGCCACATGCGCCTTTTCGTCCTTACCTAAAAGGGCTCTGCGTCAGATTTCGCTTGCTTTTTTGGCCAAGTACCATAAAAAAGTGCATACCCTCAAAGCAAGCACATCCTCAATTCCCAAGGTTCACCTTCTGTCGTTTTGTACTATGAAAGACACCATGCTTCAAAAGCCCATTTACATGCACTGGCAACGTCACTACAGAAATGTGTGCGGTGCGCGCCCCGGCGAGGTGGCCTTTCAAGTAGTTTTGGAAGAAAGTGACTTACGTATCGTCGCCGAACACGACATTGCGACACCTGTGTTGGCGACATTGCGGGCTTTAAGAGCCGATATTCAGGGATGGATGATGCTGTATCCACAATTTCGTACTTCTCTTGTGCCCTTGCCCCTTCCCCCACAAGCGCCGGAAATCATATCGCGTATGTATGCTGCAGCGCAACAGGCGGGCGTTGGCCCCTTTGCTGCCGTGGCCGGTACCATTGCTCAAATGGTAGCTCAAGCCCATGTACACGAATCGCCCAACTTGCTTGTGGAAAATGGGGGCGATATTTTTATGTATTCCCAAAAGCCGCGCCACGTGGCTCTTTTGGCACAGCCTGAACACATACATGAAGGTGCGTGCGCCATAGGTTTGTCCTTTGCGCCAGAGGACTTTCCTCTTGCTTTGTGCACATCTTCTGCCACCATCGGCCACTCCCTGAGCCTTGGGCAGGGGGAGCTTGCGGCGGTACGCTCGCAAGACGGTGCCCTTGCCGATTCTGTGGCAACTGCCCTTGGCAATCGATTAAAAAATGCTGATTCTGTGGAGAGCTCACTGGATTTCGCCAAGAATATTCCTGGCGTGCAGGGGATATTTGTCCAATGTGACGAAAAACTTGGTGCTTGGGGTCAAATGGTATTGGATGCTGTGACGTTTTCATAGGCTGTCACAACGTGCATATGTTGCACAACAGGCTCATAAGCGATGCTCGAACCATAGCTTTTCAAAACTTTGGAGGTTATATATGTCAAAACACGCCGCTTTAGTGCTTGCCGCGGGCAAAGGCACGCGGATGCATTCTCACAAACCAAAGGTTTTGCAAACGCTGATTGGTGAACCCATGCTCAGCTATGTGCATTTTGCCTTGCGACCGCTCTTTGAGAACCACATATGGACTGTGATAGGTCATGGAGCAAAACAGGTGCAAGAAGCCTATCTCTCTGAAAAAATGCGCTATATTTTGCAAGAAGAACAGTGCGGCACGGGTCATGCCCTGCATTGTGCCCTTGCCGAATTACAAAGCGCAGGCTACGAACATGTGCTTGTTATTAATGGAGATACACCCCTTGTCTCAACACATCTTTTGAAGAATTTTATACAAGCAGCCAAGGATACCGACGTCTCATTTGCCACCATAAACCTTCCTCAACCGGGCAGCTATGGTCGTGTTGTGCGTCACAATGGTCATATTGTTGCCATTGTGGAAGCAAAAGACTACGATGCACAACTCTACGGCCCTGAACCCTGCGAAGTCAATGCCGGTATTTATTATTTAAGGCTTCAAGTGCTTGCAGAACTCTTACCAAAGCTTACATGTGCCAATAATAGCGGCGAATACTATATAACGGATCTTATAGCCCTTGCCGTAGCTGCAAAACGTACGGTGATAGGTGTGCAATGCGATGAAAATACCAGTCTTCTTGGGGTCAATACCCCTATAGAGTTGGCGCAATCAGAAGACATATTACGCATGCGCATTGTTTCAGTGGCGCTCAATGCCGGCATTATTATTCACGGGGTTCAGACAGTGCGTATTGGCCCTCGTGTGATATTAGAGCCGGGTGTGGAAATTTTTGGCCCGTGTGATATTTCCGGTGCAAGCCGTATTGCTACCGGCGCAGTCTTGCATGCACACACCATTATTCACGACAGTTATGTAGAAAAAAACGCGCATATTTTGCCCTTCAGTCATTTACATGGCGCCCATGTGGGCACAGGTGCCAGTGTGGGACCCTATGGACGCTTGCGCCCGGGAGCCGTCTTAAAAGAAGATGCTCGCGTGGGGAATTTTGTGGAGGTGAAAAAAGCTGTCCTCGGTAAAGGGGCAAAGGCGAGTCATTTATCCTATATTGGCGATGCATCTATAGGGGAGAAGGCAAATATAGGAGCAGGAACCATTACATGCAACTATGACGGTACACACAAACACGTGACACATATCGGAAAAAATGCCTTTATTGGCAGCAATACTGCCCTGGTGGCTCCCGTACACATTGGTGACGATGCCCTCATAGGCGCAGGTTCTGTCATTACCAAAGACGTGCCGGAAGGCCATTTGGGCATCGCCCGAGGACGGCAGAGTGTTATACCACAAAAGAAAAAAAGAAGTTCTGATTAAGTATTTTTCTTGAGGGGGGAAGGGGATCTTTTACCAAAACCCAAAAGATTCCCCTTCCCCCCTCAAACTCCCCCCACCCCCTCAAAACGCTTTAATTATTCCTCTTTTCAATAAATTGAAAAGAGGAATCCTCAATTTCTGAGATAAGAGAAGTTGCTTTCTGTAGTGCTTTTATAATACATTTTATATGTATTTTATTTAATCAGTGTTTCCTTAGTTACGATCAAATCAGCTATTCCCTAAAAAAGTTCCTCCCACATGCCTTTAAA
>CAYJPE010000157.1:0-6860 GCA_964371965.1 uncultured Desulfovibrionaceae bacterium | reverse complement strand
ACTTTTTTTTCCCAAAAAAAGTTTCCCCCCACATGCTTTTCAAAAACACACATTGAGACAAAACACGCTACTAGTGAAGAAGTAGTGCAATTTCTGCCACGATGGACTTTCGCGATGGACTTTTTCAAAGGCTCGAGAGTGCTTCGTAACGCTTCACGCAATTGTGGCACAGCGCATGTGTGGGGGCGTTTGCGCCATGTCTGTCGCGAAAGTGTGCAAAGGCGTGTTTGTGCCATATGTGCAGGGCATTTTCAGTATTCACATGACCAAAGTGCGCGGTGCAGTCGGCATGCGCGCTGGGGATGTTTAAATATACGCAAGGCGAGAGTGTTCCGGCGGCGCTCACATAGAGGCTTTTTTGGATATTTTCGCGGCAAGCTGTGGCACTTGTGCGGCTTGGCAGGGCATAGTGGAGTTGCACGTTATAGGTTGCGGCCAATTGTTGCGCTTTGTGCAAAATGCTTTGAGCGCGGGCAAGTGCCTCTGTGTTGTCCGGTGTCAGGGCAAGGGCTTGCAGTTGAGGTGAGGGCACGTAGTCAAGGGTGCTGATGATGGCGGTACTTATGCCCAAATCGTGCAATAAGCGAGGCAAATGCAGCACGGCCTCCATGCGGTCGGCCAAGAGCAGATAGGCCACATGTATTTCCATGTGTACGGCCAATTTTTTTTTGCGCAAGGTCTCCAATCGACGTATGTTATCGCACACTTTATGGAAATCTGCCCCGTGGCGCACGGCATTGCTTACGTCGTCCGTACCTGCCAGCGAAAAGGCCATGATGTCTATGCCACTGCGCACAAGGCGCAAGGCGACGTCTTCGGAAATATGCAAAGCGCACGATGTGGACGACACGCGACAATCTGCCTTGCGGGCAAAGGCCACAAAGTCAAAAAAGTGGGGATGCAACAAAGGCTCCCCCCAGCCCTGTAAGTGGATACGATGGCTCTTGCGCAAAAGAGGCCAGAGATTGGCAAAGGTGCGTGCGTCCATGTGGTGCCCGCGCCATGTGTCCGCCTCTGTGGTGTGGGGGCAATAGCTACAGCGCGCGCCACAATGGGAGGTCACTTCCACTTGTATACAGTCGAGCATGCGGGGCTTTGGGCGTATGAGCTCTTTGACAAGCGCCCATGCGGACGGTTCCCGAAAGGCGGAGTGTTGTAAAATGTTCCCCTTGCATGCCGCGACGTCTTCTTGCGTTAAAGGAAAAGTGTGCGTCATGGGCGCCACCTTGCAAAGAGGCCGTGAAGCCATGTTTTTTTTGTTGCGCCGTCGAGTTCTTGCGGCGTCCGTGCTGCGTGTTGCCGGTTCTGACGGTCAGGCTCCCAAGCGGTTTGCACATAGGGTATGGACGGCACAGCACCCCATTTTTTTTTGAAAAAGGTAATTCCCTTGTTAATACCAAGCCCAAGATTGCACTGCGCATAGCCGCGTGCGTGGGCTTCGCGCAATAAGCTGTATAAGAGCGCATCCGCAACGCCCGCAGGAGCATGGGGCCAACGCATGCTGAACATATAAAAGGCCGTGTGCAAGGACGTGAAGTCTGCTATGGTGAAGGCAAGCAAGGCACCATTGGCGTCATAGGCAGAAAATATGTGCGCCTCGTCCACATGATGACAATACGTGCCAATTCGCTGAAAAAGCAGTTTTGTGTCCAGAGCCATATCAGGGCGTCCTACGTAATGAAGCATAAGCTCTTGATGGGCACTTGTCCATGCTTGCCCTTGGGATGCATCGTGTGCAGAGTGCCAATTATGGGAATGCTGTACAATGCGCAGACCTGAACTCAAGGTCGCACGACGACACATGGTGCGTGCATTTGCATGCTTCTCTACGTGTACGGGAAGAGGCACGCAATAATAGGCGTCATTCGTACTCACGGCATGCGCCGGTGCCAATTGCGGACGCACGGGGGCAATAACGGTTATGCGCTCCATGTGCGACCACGTCAGCACATGCGCCACAGCATCCTCAATGCCCTGTGTCTCATGTATATCCCGTATATTATATCCCACAAGAATGGCATGTTGCCCGTGCGTATGCACAAGATAGGAGCCCACAAGTGTGGTCTGCACCTGCCCCATGGCACGCACATAGGGCAAGAGCTGATCCGGCGTATGGGCGCACGCACTCACGGCGGCAAGGTCTGACGGTGTGCTATGTCTGGGAATCATAGGATTTTCCCAAATATGCCCGAAGCTTGTGCATGAGCGTCGGCTGTACTTGACTTACGGTAAAGCCATCTTCTTGCAACATATGGCGCAAATTGCGCATATGCGCCGTGCCCACAAAAACCGCCGTGCGACCATGCTCCAAAAAGGGGCGCATGCGGCGGCGAAAGCGCTCATCCCTATCATTAATAATGGTCTGGGTGCGCGTGGGGAATTCCGCACTTGTCCCCATGAGCGCCATGAGATCGCCCCGCAAATAGGCGCGAACATTTTTGCGCATCATGTGCGACCAACGTGTGCATTTTTGAAAATAGCGGACAACCCTCTCCGGCGGTACGGCGTTGAGAGAGGCCAATTGTTCTTCGAGGCTTTCCATGGCCACCACCTGTTTCCCCATACGGTGCGCAAGGTGCCACGCCTCCAAATCCACAGATTGCTGCCAGCCCTTGCGTTCCAGGAAAGCCGTCCAACACGTAAAGAGGGCATTCCACGGACGCGCATGCGCCAAATACCAACGCACATCAACACGCCTGCGCGCTTCCATATTCATAAGCCGCGCAAAGGTGCCTTCAGGGCCGCGCACAACACGCTCAAGTATGCGAATGTCCTTTTCCGTCAAAAGCGGCAAAAGAGGCTGCTGCTCCGGCGTCAGGCGCACACCCTCCGTAGCCACGTCTTGCAAGCTGGCCGCGTCCAAAGGTCCCTCAAAGAGCACCGTATCCACCTGCTCAAAAAGACGGCGAAAGGCACGTTCAAACGAATAACAAAAGAAATGCGCCGAACCGCCAATCCACGAAATACGGTCACCTTTTTGTAAGCGCCAAAGCATGGCATAGGGACGCTGTTCGGGAAAGGACGCGAAAATCTGTCTTTTTGACATGCCTATCATGTTGAGTAATTGTGCTGTTTCGTGCGCATTGTCAGGGCGGTCACTCTGCAGAAGGTCATATCCTGTCGTGTTCACGGCAGTGTTTGCAACGGTAACAAGGTGCATGTCGCCAGTACCCCACGTCCTCTGCTCTTCTTGCCACGATGCCATGAGAAAAGGCAGCGCAGGCACAGCGCCCCACTTGCGCTTAAAACGGCGTATGCCCTCGTTGACGCCAAGGCCAAGGTGGATAAAGTCCTTGCCCTCCTCGCGCGCCACGCGCATCATATGGGCAAAGAGCGCGTCGGTGGCGTGGGGAAAGGGATAGGTGCGCGAATGGGCGCCCAGCACGTACGCACAAAATGTTTTGGGCGAAAAATCCAATAAAAGTGTGGCTACGAGGCGCCCTTCATGGTTCCATGCGTTGAGCAGGCGCACGTCGCCTTGCATACCCTGTGGCTGCGGCGCCTCATCGGTCTCTTTGTATGCAAAGAGCGTCGGCACCGTCAAAAAAAGCTGTCGCACAAGGGGGCTCATGGTCGGCGTATGGGGCAGCGCCGCATGCGCCAAGAACTCCGTCCAAAGGCGCCTGTGCTCGGCAGTGAATATGCGCCCCATTTCTATGTGGAGACGCCCATGCCCAACGCTTTCTTGCACGGTATTCTCTGGGAGAACAAGACCTTGAGCCTTGTCAACGTGACGGCGCAAGCGGGCAGGTATGGGCGCATGCGGGCAGAGCGTGTAAAACATGTCGCGCTCAATGATGGCGTGGTGCAGTTCTGGCGGCAAGTCCGGCGCGATGGCGTAGCAATGGGTGGCGCCGGTTTTTTTGAGGGCTTGGCGCTGGGCGTGCAAAAAGCTCTCGTGGCTGTAGTGACACGGTGACGCCATTTTTTCATAAGCCGCAGTACACGCTACGACATCGCACGATATGTCGGGTAGGGGGTAGCCAATGATGGTGAGCCAATCTTGCGCCGTATAGCAAAGGTAGCCGTCTTGAAGAAAAGGCGCGCCGCCGGAGACGGCACACATAAAGTGAATGGAATGTTCCGGTACGGTGGCGTGGTGGAGAATGGCAGACTGGATGGGCATGGTGTGACCTTTGTGTCAGTCTTGTAAACGAAAAAAGGACTCAGGTCTGACCCAAGTCCTTGAATATTCGTGGCGTCCCCAAGGGGATTTGAACCCCTGTCGTCGGCGTGAAAGGCCGATGTCCTGGGCCAGCTAGACGATGGGGACGCATGTTCTGAGCGATGTGCTCATCGCCTGAAAAGTGTTCTACGCAGTTTTGTGGTGGGCGTCAACACTTTTTTTTATTTTTTTTCATTTTTATTTTTTCCTTAACTCGCCAATTTCAGGCTTCCCGTCAGTTTTGTCAGTTCTTGTGCTTGTTCTTTGAGTTCGCGCACAGATTGCGTCGCTTCGCCCATGCTTTGCACGGTGACGAGGGCAATTTCGTTCACTTGGCTCATATTGTCTTTAATATGCTTTGTGGTCACAGATTGCTCTTCTGCCGCGGCGGCAATAGAGTGTACTTGTTCCGCAGAGTTTTTTGCCATATTGGCAATTTCTGTCAATGTTTCGCCGGACTGCATAACAAGGTCAGTCGCTTTTTCGATGGCAGCAAAGGAGGCCGTGGTTTGGTTGAGGCTTTGGCTTGCATTGTGTTGAATTTCATTGATAATTTTTGCGACTTCATTTGTTGAGTCCATGGTTTTTTCTGCAAGTTTGCGTACTTCATCGGCCACAACGGCAAAGCCTCTCCCTGCTTCACCGGCTCTTGCAGCTTCAATGGCGGCATTGAGCGCCAAAAGATTTGTTTGATCTGCAATTTCTGATATGACACCCATAACTTGGTCGATGGACTTGGCGCTCACATCAAGGCGTTGCATGTCTTCCATAAGGCGTGTTGTGAGTTTTTGTACTTCTTGCATGCTACCCATGGCCTCATTGGAAATTCTTCCGCAATCTTGTGCTTTTCCGCCGGTTTGCGCAGTGACGGTGGATGCCAAGCTGGCATTTTGTGCAACATCATTCACCGTCATGTTCATTTCTTCCATTGCCTCGGATGTATTGGAGATTTGGCGTGCTTGGGCATTGGCGCCGCGTTCGCACTCAGTGATGGTTTGTGCCAAGGTTTCAGAAGCAAAAGAAAGCTTATTCACGACATTTTCTAAGTTATCTGCCACTTGAAGCATGTGATCTGTCTTTGTGTTGGCGCTTTTTTCCGCCACGGCTGCCGCCTCCAAAGCACGTTGAATTTGACTTGCATTTTTCTTGCTCTCATCCATGGCATTTTCCGCATCTTGAATTTTTTCTCGCAATGATTCGACCATGCGACTTATGGCATTGGACATAATATCAACTTCATTCTTTGTCTTGTCAAGGTCGTTGTCTTGCGACGTCTTGCCCACCTCATTTCCGGCATTTAAATCGCCATTGGCCACTTTTATGGATGTTTCTGTCAACAATGCAATGGGGCCTGTAATGGATCTGGTAATTTTGATAGAGGCCATAAGCATGATGACAATAAAAAACAATACGGCCAAAACAAGATACATTTCAATGGTATTGGCAAGTGTTGTCATGCTTTCGTGCAATTGTTTTTCGAGCACCGCCACATTTTCTGTGTAAATACCGGTGCCAAACCAATAATTTGTGCCCCCAATCATGACAGCATAGGCAGTTTTTTGGTCAATTTTTCCGTCAGGTTTAGGATACATATACGTCACAAATCCACCGCCGGATTGAGCGACATCGCGCAATTCACGGATAAAATACACGCCAACAGAATCCCTTGTGTCGCCTATATCCTTACCTTGAATGCCTCTGTTTATGGGGTGCAATTTGACCGTTGTTTCTTCATAAAGGAAAAAATAGCCTGAGTCTTGTGTGTCAAATCGCGATCGTGTGATAAATTGATTGAGAATTTCCAGTTGTTCTTCGTCAGATTTGCCGCGTATTTGATCTTCAAGGCCTTTAGCCGCAGCCAAGGTAATGTCTTGAATGCGGTTTTTTTGTAATTCGTACATTTGTTTGCCGGCAAGATCACTGCTTTCGTTTGAGATATGGTTAATTCCAAAATAAAAAGCCACGAGGATACCAAGCATGAGCGTAATGGCGGAAAATACGATGGTGTAAATTTTAAATCCGATAGATTTTTGTTGTATCATACTCAATTCCTTCATAGTATTTTTGAGGACAACGTGGGCATGTCTTTTACGTTTACAAATAAATCATTACAGGTGTATCGTCTTATTTTCGTATATCTTTAGGTTGTGTTGTGTTGTGTTGTGTTGTGTTGTGTTGTGTGTGTTTGTACGATTTTGGACGATTTCACGATATTCATCTTTTTCCCTCTCACTTCGTTAAAAGCTTTTTTTCTTATGCGCACGTACTAAAGTACGCTTACGCAGAAAAAAAACTTTTGCCTCGTGAGAGGAAAAAATCTGAGAATATACGCGAAATCGTCCAAAAAAGTCACATTTATACTTTTTGTACGCACTTCGTGCTTAACAAAAAGCGAACCCTTCGGGTAAGAGAGGAATGGATACAACAAACAGTCAGTACCGCTTATCCCATACACTTAAGGACACTGATGAAATGCCTTTTTGCCCTCTCACTGCGTCAAGCTCGTTTTGTGAAACACGTATATATGTCTCTATATATCGAGTGCTTCCCAAAACTCGCTTTCCTTGTTAGAGAACAAAAATTCTAATTAATCAGCGTTTCCTTAGGTATTGTTGTAAGTGTGTGTTGTGTTGTGTTGTGGTGTGTGTTTGTACGATTTTGGACGATTTCACGATATTCATCTTTTTCCCTCTCA
>CAYJPE010000156.1:0-6882 GCA_964371965.1 uncultured Desulfovibrionaceae bacterium | reverse complement strand
GGGTTTTGGCAAAAGTTCCCCTTCCCCCCTCAAGAAAAATAATTAATCAGTGTTTTCCTAAAATGGCCAAAGATTATCCATAAAGCGCGTAAACCACCCGGGCTTTTGCTTGTCTGCAAGAACACCCTGTCCATAGTATTGAATGTTCGCATCCGCCATTTGCGTTGACATTATGCTATTTGTGGAAGAAATATCACGGGCACGTATGGTACCAGAAACGACCATATACTGGGTTTCTTCGTTGACACGCGTTGTACGCACCCCTTCAATTTGTAAAATACCGCCAGGCATGACTCGAATAACACGTGCTGCGATGGAAGCAATAACCGAGTTGGTTCGGCTTGTGGATCCTGTCCCTTCAAAGTCACTGATGGATGAGGTATCAAGAGAGAGGCGTCCTTCGCCCACTGGAGCACTAAATCCATTGGCAAAAGGGAGCAAGTTCATCTTATTTTGCCCAAAGAACGCACTTACGCCATAAGCATTGTTGCCGTCTTTCTCTGCCTGTGTATCTGCCGTATTGGTAGCACTGGCGCTTTCCATAATATTTACCACAACTATATCGCCAACGCGCCGCGCACGGCTGTCAGAGAACAAAGGATCCACATCGCTTTCCGCAAAAAGGGAACCTGGGTTATTTACCTGTGCTCCTTCGTTAAAAGCCGGTTCTGGCGCTACTGGCACGACTACTTCCGGCGCCTGTTTGCTACTTTGGCACCCAGTACCCATGAGCATGACTGCCAGACATATCACTGCATACATATGATTTTTTTTCATAGCAATTCTCTCCCACAAAACAATACATACCGTAACAAGGCATTGTCATAAACAACAACACACCAATGCCAGCACGCTATATTATGACATTAAACCGTTATTGTACCACCACCGTCTTATTGTCTCGAACGGTGGCGTAAACCTGCTTTCTGCTTTGTAAATTTCTCACAGGAATTATCTCTCCCGGCGCTCCGTCCGCAAGACATTCCGCCTCAACTTCCATGCGAATATTGCCTTTTTCATAGACCATAAGCACTATGGTTCCTTTGCGTATCATGGCAAGCCCAAGGAGGTCTGCCTGATAAATGGGTTCACCGATACCAAGGGCACGCACCACTTGCCACGGTCCCCCCTTACCATCCCACAAAATACCACGCACATGAGCCACATTTACCGTCACAAAAGTAATGTCCTGTACATGGAGAGGATCGCCTTTATTGAGAGGACGGTTGGCAGCCGGCACATTGATCCAAAGATCAAGAGAAGCCGTGCCTGCCACACGCCGCAACACGGCGCCATCGGCCTCCTGCACGAGAAAGCGAAAGGCCACACGCCCTGGCTTTAAGGCGCCCACCTCAAGACTCACTTGCTGTTGCCCATGCGCAAGAAAAATGTACGGAGGCAGACGAAAATCCACAAGTTCTGCTCTGCCAGGAAAAGCATTCAACTGGGGGGTCAAATATCTCAGCACATAATCCCGCAAATCCCCTTCCTGCAAAACGACACCATCGCGCTGAATCGCAAGGGAACTTGGCAAAAGACAGCGGGCTGCCATTTCGGGACCAAGGGTTTGGCGCAAGGCCATTCCAAGGCGATTTTTATTAATTTGCAAAGGTTTTCCCGCTTCCGGTGGAGCAGGCCAGAGAGCTTGCTGACTTAAAGAACGCCATAATTCCGGTGGCACATTTCCCACAGGGTCGGCAATTTCACTCAAGAGCACCATATCCCCTCGAGCCACCGCTGCCGGGCGGATACGCAAACGCCAATCCGTACTGTCGGTCATATGAATGACACCTTGGGACGTATTGCCGGGGATACTCATATAATCCCGTGCCCCCGGTGCCTGCACATTTTGTTGGGAAGGTGTAAGAGGCAAACCCGCCGCATCCACGATGGCAGGCGCAAGCAACGCACAAAGCAAGAGCTGTATACAGATCCATGCACCACATGCACATGCCATATATGTTTGCGTACGGCACAGCATATTAACTTCTCTTCAATTGTACAGCCAGCCCCAACATGGTGTCAGAGGTTTGAATTGACTTGGAATTTACTTCGTAGGCACGTTGTCCCACAATCATATTGACCATTTCATCAACCACTTCCACATTGGACATTTCGAGAAAACCTTGAGCCATGGTACCTACATTGTCTGTACCCGGTTCACCTTCAAGGGCATCGCCAGATGCATCGGTAGGCGTATACAAATTGCTCCCGCGTGCATCAAGGCCTGCGGGATTAATGAATGTATATAAGGGAATATCCGCTGCAGCGATTTCTTGACCTGTGGCATCAAGTGCCGCAATATGCCCTTGAGCAGAAATGGCAATATTCTTTGTTTCTGCCGGAACGGCAAATTCCGGTTGTAAAATATAGCCATTGGCTGTTACCACTGTGCCGTCTTGATTGAGCTTAAACGTGCCTGCACGGGTATACATGAGCTCACCATTGACATCGACCTGAAAAAAACCGTCACCTTCAATGGCTACGTCCAGCGCATTGCCCGTATTTTGAAAATCCCCCTGAGAGAAGAACTTATGCACCGCCGTGGGGCGCACACCCATACCTACTTGAATACCCACGGGAAGGGAATTGTCTCCGTCGGTTATGGAACCTGCTATCTTCATGGTTTGATACATAAGGTCTTCAAACTCAGCGCGGCTTTTTTTAAAGCCTGTGGTATTCACATTAGCCAAGTTATTGGAGATAGTATCAATATTTAATTGCTGGGCCACCATGCCTGTGGCACCCGTCCAAAGGGAACGCATCATAATTATAACTCCTTACGCTGTGCTCTCAATTAAATTTTTGCAACCTTTTGTGTCGCTTCCCTGTCTATGGTATCGGATGTTTGAATAACCTTTTGATAGGCTTCAAACTGACGATGTGTCTCTATCATATCCACCATCTCTGTCACAACATTGACATTGGACGCCTCCACAAAGCCTTGAGAAATACGTCCGCCTCCGTCCAAGGCATTGACTTCGGCCACCTCCACATTCGGTCGTGGCCGCAAGAGATTTCCACCTAATTTTTCCAAATTCTGTAAATCATCTACAGTAACAAAGTTAATAGTATTCACAAGCTCACCATCGGCAAAGACTTGTCCATCACCAGAAATGTGCACATTTCGCGCCCCCTCAGGAATAGTGATGGTACTCCCACCTTCTCCCTGCAAGGACATACCTTGAGAGTTTTGGACAATACCATCTGCAGAGAGGACAAAGTGTCCATTGCGCGTATAATAAGCGCCTTCCGGTGTGTTGACTTTAAAAAAGCCCTCACCACTGATGGCAACGTCCAAAGGATCGCCCGTAAAGCGCATGGATCCTTGAGAGTAGTCCGTGTGCGATACGGCGATACGTGGGCGCGCAGCGTTTTTTGGGTCAGGAAATAAAGGCTTTGAGCGACAATTCATGAGCGGTTCACGAATTTCGTCATGGGCATAGGTGGCCATAGTGTCCTTAAAGGCCAGATGGTCCCTTTTGTAGCCATTTGTATTGACGTTCGCCAAATTATTGGCGATGAAATTCATGCGATGCTCTGTGGTGAGTGCTCCAAAAACAGCGCTAAACATGGTATCTTGCATGCAAAATTCCTCCTATGGGACCGTAAAAAAAATGACACTCTGCAATATTTATGAAGTACAGAGGCCGAGTCGGAAGGAAAGATGCAATTTATACGCCAGCACAATGACTTTGGCGGATTATAGAAGGCATGCACAGATCGGCTTATTGAAAACGCCATTTTAGGCAGGCCGCTCAAAAGCGGTCAAGAAGCGTTGATTGAATCAAATTTTGCCATTTTACAAAAAAGGGGAATTTTGAGAAGCACGCGCTACACATATACATATGGCAAGCTACGCGGCGCTGGCGTCAAATGGCGAATTTTTGTGCTCTCTCAAGCCCATTGGAACAAAGCCGAGCTGGCTTTGAAGGAATAGAGCCTTATGGTATTTGACGGAAAAAGCAAGCGAAGCTTGACGCAGAGCCCGCTTCAATAAAGACGAAAAGGCGCATGTGACGACAGCGCCTCAAGAGAAAGTCCCCCTTCCCATCGCAAAAAATACTTCTCCCGTGTTTCCTTACATTTCACGCAAAATGCTTGGCATGTGTATCTTGTAGTGGCGAAGAAGAGGTAGAATATGCGGCAAGACGATCTCAAGCACCTTGTTATTCATATTCCAGCGCTTCAACAATACACGCAAGATACCCACAATGAAGCTCTGCCCATCTGCCATTTTATGTACAAGATCGTGGACAATGCGTAACTGATGCATAATAATGCTTGCGGGGATAAGTTCTGGCGGATGCGTGACAGGGTCGTATTCCTTTGCGTATGCAGCACGTAACACCCGCTTCCATCTTTTTGTAACAGCTTCTTCTTGCCGTGGAGGATCTACACGGTAAAATGTCGTCACGGGGCACAGAGTCATGATACCGGCCACAGCAATACGTGCAAGAACGCAATGATCCATATCAATACATGCCTGACTTTCCGATTTCATGTGCGCCGCAGCAAACACATCCCTATGAAACAATCCATAGTACATCGTGCAATTATCAAGAAGCGTAATAATCGCCAACAGCCGCTGCAAGGAATCTGACTGCTGTAATGTCACAGCATATGCATACTCATACACATGCTTAAAAACATACTCATGGTTCACATGGACAGCATTGCTATAAGCCAAAACACTCTCTGTCGTATCAAGCACATGTCTCAGTTCTCGCACATAGTTTTTAGAAAGAAAATCATGTCCGCCCATAACCATATAATAATCATGATTTGCCAACCGAAGGCAGTTCATGAAATTATGCATGACAGGCTGTGTTGTTTCATATCGGTGATATGTAATGCAGGCGTGTGCATTGGCAAATTCTTGACAAATGGCTGAAGTGCCGTCTGTTGACGCATTGTCTGAAAGAACAATTTGCTCCGCCCCTTGCTCCAAGACAGACGTGAGTGTATGTCGGATAAAAGCGACTTCATTATATACAGGAATACCAATAGTGACTTTTTTTTGATACATAGCAGATTCCAAAAAAACTCAGCGCTTCGACAATTTCTTGGGAAGCGCCTCGCAATACTGCCCATTGTTATGGCTTCAAATACGCAAAACCTGCACGTTGCAAATCCACCACTTCCACAATGCCCGCAGGCACGATTACCACTCCCTCAAGAAGATCTTCTGCCTTAAGATTAAATTTATTCAGTGCATTGGTACACGCTTTAAAAACAACGCCTTGCTGCATAAGCTCGCCAATGGTTGCCATGTGTGCGTGCCCCTCTTTTTTCATAAAGTTTACGGCACCGGCATTGGCGAGTACCACAACGCTATACTCTTCTTTTTGTAGGGCTTTTTTATAATTTATAATATTTGTCAACGCCATTCCCATGCGGGCTTCGTCATTCAGGTCCACGTGAACCAGCAAGTCATAATGCATGTTCTTCTTCCTTCATTATATGCGATTTATACGTTTTTTTGTGCAGCCTTCAATTGCCCACAAGCGGCATTAATATCTTGCCCCTTACTCTTACGGATAATGGCTGTGATGTTTCTATCCCATAAATACTTTTCAAAAGCCAGTATTTTCTTCGCATCCGGTGCTACATAAGGAGCACTTGCCACCGGATTGTAGACAATAAGATTTAATTTGCCCTTTACTTGTGACACAAGACGTACCAGTTCTTGCGCATGCCCAAGCCCGTCATTGACACCACCAAGCAAAAGATACTCAAAAGTAATACGTTCGCGTGTTTTTAAAGGGTAGGAAGCCAAGGCCTCCATAAGTTTTTCCAAGGACCACCGAGCCGCTCGGGGCATAATACGCTCCCGCAAAAGCTGGTTGGGTGCGTGGAGTGAAATGGCAAGATAGGCAAGGCCACTGTCGCCAAATTCTTTCAACCCTTTTTCAATACCACATGTGGATACGGTAATGCGCCGTGGCGAAAAATTGAGACCGTGGTCGTCGTTGAGGCTGTGCAGAGCCGCCAACATATTTTTCATATTCAACAACGGTTCCCCCATGCCCATAAAGACAAGATTGCGTATCATAGGCTTGTCTGTGCGTACATCGCCAAGATAGTCCCGCGCCACAAGTATTTGTCCCAATATTTCGCCATGAGACATATTACGCTCAAAACCCATACTGCCCGTACTGCAAAAGGTGCACCCCATAGCACAGCCCACTTGGGACGACAAGCACTGAGTGAGTCTTTGAGCGCCTACACGGGACTCCGAAGGAATAAGCACCGTTTCCACCTGTGCACCATCTGCAAGGGTCAGCAAAAATTTTACTGTACCGTCGCGACTTTTCTGCACTGCAGCCACGTGCGGCCAAACGATTTCGAGGCACTGCCCAAGCTTTGCTCGTGTGCCCTTGGAAACATTGGTCATACTTTCAAAATCACGCGCCATTTTTTGCCATAGCCATTGCCATACTTGTGTGGCACGAAAACGGGGCTCACCCATAGCAGTCATAAAATCTTGTAACTGTGGCAAGCTCATATCGAGAATATTTTGCAGAGGGAGCCTCCTCATCTGTCTACTTTGACGAAACACGACACCTGTCAACGCCAGATTGTCACGGCCTGTTGGTGGAACAGGGCATAGGAAAGTATACCGTATAAAATGGGCTCATGCAAAGACTTTTTCAGCGGTCTGAAAATCGGATTTTTTCAACAAAAGGCTAAGCGCTGTCGGCAAATTCCAAATTGCTGTGCTCCATCAAGCCCATTGAAACAAAGTCGAGCTTGCTTTGAGGGAATATTCTCTTATGGCATTTTTATGAACTGCCCAATCACGGCATTTTCATTACATTTTTTTGTGGGGGAGGAAGGGGAAAACTTTTGCTAGCGCCAAAAAATTTTCCCCTTCCTCCC
>CAYJPE010000155.1:0-6946 GCA_964371965.1 uncultured Desulfovibrionaceae bacterium | reverse complement strand
GTCCTTGGTTCATGCTTTGTGTGGCTCCAATGATTTATTTAGAAACAGCCCCTAAAAAAAGTTTCCCCCCACATGCTTTTCAAAAACAAACATTTAGAGAAAACACGCTAGTAGTGCCTTGTCTACTCTAAAAGCTCTGATTGCATTCTCTACATGTTGCCAAGCTCCATTTTTGAACAGACTGTTAGAAAATGAGTTTTTTTAACAGGCTGTTATGGTGTCTGTGCAGCGTCTGTTTTTCAACGATTGTCATAATCGGAAAAATAAATAAGACTGTACAGAAAAAAATACGTATCAAGAGCGTAAAAATCTTTTTATATCAATACATTAAAATGAAGAAGAGAGAATATGCCAAGAATTCTTGCCATACTTATATGAGTGTGCTATGGTGTCCACATGGAAGTCCTCAATCTACTAGAACAAAAAATTGGTCAACTCTTAGGAGAGACCACTCGTTTTAAGGATGAGCATTCGCGCATGATGGCAAATAGTTCCAGCACGGAAGATGAACTCCAGTTATTGCGCCAAGAGAACGAAAGCTTGAAGTTTTTGTTAGAGGAGGAGCGCCGCAAGAATCAAGGGGTTTTAGAACGTATCGATTTACTTCTAGAGCGCCTTGGAGAACCGGGAAAACCATGACAGCCGGTATGTCTTGCGCCGTGACCCTTGTTTTTGCGGATGCTGCTTGATGTGAAAAATGCGTTAACGAACTGTATCATACCTAAGGACTGCATATGCAGGATTATAGCCTCAACCTTTTAGGTCTCAACGTTGCTTTTCGTTCAGGTGTGGATGCTGAGCGTGTGCATGAAGCCAAAGACTTTGTGGAAGAAAGGTTCCAAAAATTGTCCCATGGAAGCCGGAGCAGCAAAGAATTGTTACTCACTTTTTTGGTGCTTGGTCTTGCGGATGACTTGTTGCAATCGCAAAAGCAATTTCTTGATGTGGAAAACCGTATCGAAGAATTACTTGCGAAGATAGAGAAAGTAGTATAAATATATACCATTGTGAACGTAAACCTCAGAAGGAAAAATTGTAAATAAAAGGATCTGGAGATTCTCCCGATGTCATCTTTTCGCCCTGAGAAAAATGATCGACTTTGCAAAAAAAGCATGCACTTGGATACATACTCTGCAAGCAACGCAGGTGTGATTCAATTCGGTGTGCATATTATGTAAGCTGCGAAAAGACGTGTACGGATGTGACTGCCTCAAATATTCTGCGCTGTGCCTTTATGATGTTCAGAATGTGTGATTATCATGAATTGCGTAGCAACGGGTATGAGTATTGTTGCGGAAACAATGTGCGCTCGGGTGGAAAGGGATGTTGAAAAGTAGTGCAATGAAAAAGCGCTTGCGGGAAAAGTTCGTGAAAGAAGAACGACTATGAAAATATTTTCCCGTCGCGGCATACTGTGTGTGGTCGCATTTTCATTGCAGTAGGTCTCACAACGATAAGATAGTGCTGATTGAAGCGACGGTACTCTTTAACAAGCGGGTAACTGTCGATACACCGTGCAATATATAACCTCATCTATCGCACGGCGAGCTTGAGCTGCAAACACAAAAGAGGTGCAGCGGGCGTAGAAAAGTTGTATAAGCACATGAGTTGTATGCAGGCACTGAGCCTTGTGACCTTCTTAAAATGTGTTCATGACATCCTTCACTAGATCATTGAAAGATCGCACAAAATCAGGAGCGGGCTGCTGGAAGAGTTCTTTGGCGGTATATGTTCAGCGCTTAATATGTTGAAAATATATGCCGTAAAAAGGACATACTTTTTCGACGGCCTGAGAAATGAGTGATGAGTATACAGAGAATGTTCTGCTCGCGGTTTTGCTTGCCTGCACCATGTGTATGGGATGCTCTGCTTGTCATAGATTCTCTGCTTGCCATAGATTCGCTGATAAGTGATTTTGTGAACAAACGGTTTTCATGCCGAGCGATTTTTATGAAGTGGCGCGAACGCATACTTGCTGTAAAAGGGCTGATGCGCCACGGCAATTTGAGAAATTCCTTAGTAGAATTTGACGTTTATTTTATGTATTCATATCCCTGGAGCGTTTGTGATTGTCTGGCTGGTGCTGACCTTACAAGCATAAAAAATGGGAGCCGAGTATTTTCGTTGTGAGCATGCCTTCTTGTCAAGGAAGCCTAATATGAAGATGGAGGCACCCCCCTGGTTATCCAGGTTCTGCACTGTGTCATTCACACGGCGTTTTGGGGATTTTACCTTCATGCAACAGCCCTCCGCTCTTCTTGTGATCAAAGGCTTCCTCTGCGACATGCTAAATTTTAAAAGGCACCTTGCTTCTTTGTCTGGGTGCTGTCGTCAAATAGCGGTTTTTCGTGCTATATCAAGGAAGATGCGCTTGCTTTGAGGGAATATACTCTTATGGTATTTAACTGAAAAAGCACGTAAAGTCTGACGCAGAGATAACCGAAAGGGTGCATGTGACGACAGCCCCTCAAGAAGCACATGGTGCTGTGCTCTTGTTTCGGAAATATTTTCCGTTATCATAGGAGGTTCTGCTGTATGGGAGGGATGACATGGATCATTATATCAATGCTCGCCGCATTGTGTTTGGGTGCGGGTATGTTTGTTCAAAAAGTGCTCATTTCCAAACGCTTGGGCGATGCCAACGAGCTCGCCAAGCGCATTGTGGATGAAGCGCGTAAAGAAGCGCAAGCGCAAAAAAAAGAGATTTTGATACAAGGTCAGGACGATCTTTTTAAGCAAAAAAAAGAACTTGAAGGTGATTTTAAGGAGCGTGAGCGCGAACTTAAAACACGGGAACGCAAACTTGACGAAATGGGTGGACGCCTTGAAGAGAAACTCGAAAAGGCCAGCATGAGAGAGCGTGAAGTTTTGACGGTGGAAAAAGAGCTGGCACGTAAAGAGCGCGCGCTTGTGGAGTCTGAAGAATACTTGCAATTGCGTATTGATGAACAAGAAAAACGCCTTGAAGAAGTGTCCGGCCTGACAGTTGAAGAAGCGCGCACACGCATTATTGATGATGTGCAAGCACGTACGCGCCATGAAGCTGCTCGTATGATTCGTGTCATTGAAACAGAAGCCAAGGAAACGGCTGACAGAAAAGCAAAAGAAATACTGTGTAATGTGATACAACGTTATGCCGGTGATTTTGTGAGCGAACAGACAGTCACTGCCGTCACATTGCCAAGTGAAGATATGAAGGGGCGCATTATTGGGCGCGAGGGGCGAAATATTCGCGCCATCGAAGCCGCCACAGGTGTGGATCTCATCATTGACGATACGCCGGAAACTGTCATCCTTTCAGCGTATAGTCCTTTACGCAGACAAATTGCGCGCATGGCTCTTGAGCGTCTTATTCAGGACGGTCGTATTCATCCTGCGCGTATCGAAGATATTGTGCAAAAATGTGAGCAAGAGTTGGACGTGCAAATTCGCGAGATTGGCGAACAGGCCACATTCGATGCCGGCGTACACGGTATACATCCTGACATTGTGCGTCTTCTTGGTCAGCTTCGTTATCGCACCTCATTTACGCAAAATGTTCTTAACCATTCACTGGAAGTCTCTGCACTCTGTGGTATGATGGCTGCAGAGCTTGGCATGGATATAAAGAAGGCCAAACGTGCCGGCCTTCTCCACGACATTGGCAAGGCTGTTGACCATGAGGTGGAAGGCCCGCATGCGCTCATAGGCGCAGACATTGCCAAAAAGTACAATGAGGCCAAGGACATTATCCATGCCATTGCCGCACACCACGAAGATCAACGTCCCTCTACACCTCTTGCGGTGCTTGTTCAAGCGGCGGATTCTCTTTCCGGTGCACGTCCTGGAGCACGTAAAGAGCTGCTTGAAAACTATGTCAAGCGTCTCGAAGACCTTGAAGGTATAGCTACTTCATTTGAAGGAGTGGCAAAGGCCTATGCCATACAGGCCGGGCGCGAAATCCGCGTTATGGTGAACTCAGAAAATGTTGATGATGATACGACCTATGTTCTCTGTAAAGATATTGCTGATAAAATTGAGAAAAATATGACCTATCCGGGGCAAATTCGTGTGACTGTCATTCGAGAACGCCGCGCTGTGGGTTTTGCAAAATAAACACTGCACGCATTCGTGCTGTGTTGTGTGCGCAATATGCCTGCTTGGCAGGCCGTTGAAGAAAGGCGATCTACCGCGTCCCCTTTGGTGTAAGGGAAAAAATCCAGACATCTTATGTATGACCCATACGTTGCGATGACTGGATTTTTTGTTTGCTTGTATGGCAGCTTTTTTGAACAGCCTGCCAGTTTTTGAACTTTTCAACGGGCTGTTATGTGCCAATTATACACAGTGAAGGCAAATTTCACATGTTTTTTCTGGAAAATAGGGAAAAGAGAAAGGCCGTAATCACTTTATTTTCAAGCGATTACGGCCTATAAAAAATCTCATTGAATGCTCATGTGGCGGAGAGGGGGAGATTCGAACTCCCGGTTGACTTCCACCAACACACGATTTCCAATCGTGCTCCTTCGACCAGCTCGGACACCTCTCCATTGCACGAAGGAGACTATAAACAAAGCAGCACAGCTTTGCAAGTGTTTTTTTGGTATTTTTTCAACTAATATTTTCAGTGCCTATTATTCCATATGGAATTATATGTGCTTTTTAGGCAGCGTATAACAGGCTGTTGAAAAAGTGCAATCTGTGATGCGTGAATTTTTTCACTGTGCCCCGCACAGTACAAGCGCTTGCTCGCATCTCATCAATTTTGAACAGCCTGTTTCACAAGGAGTTGTTCAAGGCGTTGTCATGGGCTACAATATTTTTTCAAAATAAGCGTCGATTTCATCTTCTTGTACGGTGCTTGGATAGCTCAGAGCCGTATAGCCATCGCCCGAATAAGTGCGGTCAATCTCCACAAAAAGGTGAATAATGTCTTCTTCAACAATAAAACTTAACTCCACTTCTTGAATAGTTCTGTTATTCCAGTTCCACCCACCAGACTGAGGACGCAGTTCCACCTCTTGATAGGCGCCGGAAGTGCTGGAGAATGTGGACGCATTCAAATACCCCACTTCCACATCAACTTTTTTATATTCAAAGCCGTTTTGAAGAAATTTGTTGATCATCATTGTCACGGCGGGATGCGGCATGACGGTAAGATAGTCTCGGTCGCCACTGTCAAAGCCAGAATCTATGTCAAGTTCGGTATATATCCATACTTTCGATTGGTTTTTTCCTGTTGCAATGGATGTTATGGGGGTTTCGGAAGGAAGCCTAAAGCTGAAAGGAAAGGAATATTTTTGCCCTGCTTCAACCTTCATGGCCTCACTCACCTCAAATTTGCCAATGGTCACAACCTTTTCGTAATCTTGTTCTTCACCGTTGACCTTGCGTTCACCTTGAGCTCGTGTCCTCACGCAGAGTGTCACTTTATTGATATCTTGATCCACATTGCCGCCCTCAATATTAACGGTACCTGTAACAGTATCACCTTGCGTTAAAGTCGAATTGTCGAGAACCGTATCTATGCTCGCACTACCTATGCCAACTTTTGCTAAGAACTTTTTAAACATAAAGAAATCCTCATTGTATCTGTTACATTGTTGAGAGTCATATTCTAAAAAGGTACCTTGTCCATATCGCTTGCTTCTGATGGAAAGGCCGGCCCCATATCATCGCCCATACCTTGCCTTGGCCCTTGCCCTGGGGCTTGATAAGCAGCGCCAGCGTGAGTTTCTCCACCGCCGGCCGGAGGATAGCCGCCTTGTTCATAGCCGCCGCCTTGAGGATAGCCGCCTTGTTCATAGCCGCCGCCTTGTTCATAGCCGCCGCCTTGAGGATAGCCGCCACCTTGAGGATAGCCTCCACCACCTTGGTTATAGCCACCGCCACCCTGATTATAGCCGCCCCCTTGTTGCGCACGGGGGGCAGCGCCTTCGCCGCGACGATCAAGAAATTGTACGCGTTGCGCTTTAATTTCTGTTGTATAACGGTCTTGCCCTTGTTTGTCTTGCCATTTGCGTGTTGTGAGGCTCCCTTCAATATACACAAGACTTCCCTTGGCAAGATAGGTGCTACACGTTTCGGCTTGGCGTTGAAAAACAGTAACACGGTGCCATTCGGTGCGCTCGACTTTTTGGCCTTCGCGGTCTTGGTAGGATTCGTCGGTGGCTACGCTGAAGTTGCACATGGGTGATCCCGTGGCTGTGTAGCGCAGTTCCGGGTCTTGCCCCAAGCGTCCAATAATCATCACTTTATTGAGCATAATGTCTTCCTTTCAATAGTGTAAAAAGGTTTCAGCGAAAAACAGCCTCCAGCGAATCCAAGATGTCTTCCAAGTCATCGCTCAAGGCATTTGCTTTGCGCGGATCCCATGCGGCGAGGGCGCTTTCCAACAGGCGTGCCGTTTCTACGGCTTTTACGATGCCTTCGCCCATGGCTGTGCGTCGTTCTTCCGTCCACGGTAAAAACTCCAAACCGTCGCCGAGGGCATAGGTCATTTCTAGGACGCCGCGCTTGACGTTTTTTTTGGGGATACTGAAGGCAAGCTCTGTGAGCCGTGGCCAAAGTTTTTCCGGCAAGTCTTCATTCCATGTGAGGGCACTCACGCGAATTTGCAGTGCTTTTCCCATATTTCACATCATTCCTTCGTCATTTTCGCCATGCTCTCAGGCTATGTGTTTGTGTGTGTTGTCCGCTTTTGGACGATGTCACAATATGCATCTTTTTCCCCCTTGCGTCGTCAGATTCTTTTTGCCTTATACGCACGTACTCACGTATGCTTACGCAGGCAAAAAAATCTTCCTTAGTTATGGCATGGTACGCGTGTCTCGCTTACATTATAAGTGATGTTGCTGTGCGTCATAAAATATTTTTTTTCCAATCAAAAAAACTACGGTATACATGCGGACGTATTGGTTTTTTTGAAGGGGGGTGTGGGGGGGAACTTTTTTTTCCCAAAAAAAGT
>CAYJPE010000154.1:0-6959 GCA_964371965.1 uncultured Desulfovibrionaceae bacterium | reverse complement strand
GACTTGAACCCGCAACCTGCTGATTACAAATCAGCTGCTCTGCCAATTGAGCTACGCCAGCGGCACAAAGAGGTATTTACGCAAAAGAGGGCGCCTTGGCAAGCGAAAAATTGCTTTTTTTAAAAAAAAAATTCTATTATTTTTTTTCACACAAACAAATTCTCTCTAAGTTACTCATATCTTTGTATGTTTTTACAGAGCTCCACTTACCGTATTCTAAAAACATTTTTCTCACCAAAGCCCCTTGCCTCCATCCATGCTCAACAACGCATACTCCACCCATTCGCAAAACATCATAAGACTGCCGTGCAATGGCTTTCAAATGTTCGAGACCGTCACGACTCAACTGTATATCATGCCCCATGGGTACAAATGCCGTCATAGGTTCAAAATCACGCACCCCTTTTGCCAAGCATGTATATTCTGTCGAGCTTACATAGGGAGGATTGCTTATGACGATGTCCACACTCTCACGTGCCAAAGGTAAGCAGTTTAAATCTCCGCCAATTGCCATAAGCCTTGCTGCAACCCTCATGCTGTACGCATTTTTGACGGCAACATTCAAGGCTTCGGTACTCTTGTCCAGCATGAGCCCTTGCCATTGTGGGCGTTCTGCAGCAAGAGTCACTGCCAGACAGCCGGAACCTGTGCCTATATCGATAAAACGCGCTGCATTTTTTTTGACATGTTGAAAAAGTGTGTCCACAACATCTTCACTTTCAGGGCGAGGAATAAGTGTATGAGAGTTCACGCAGAATGTGCGCCCATAAAATTCCTTTTCGCCCACTATATAGGCCAAAGGTTCACCACAGGCATGGCGGTTGCAAAGGCTTTGCGCGTGTGCCCATGCTGTTGTATCTACTATATCGAGGGGATGTGTTGCCAAGTGTAAAGCATTGACGCCAAGAGCGCGCGCAAGCAGTACACGGGCGCACACATATGGCGCATCGCTGTTAGCTTGCACAAGAAGATTCGTCAGTATATGCAGAGCGTGACGTATGCTAACTTTATGGAATTCCACCCTTGACTCCCTTAGGCGCTGTCGTCAAATTGCGATTTTTTGTGCTATATCAAGCCTATTGAAACAAAGTCGAGCTTGCTTTGAAGGAATATACTCTTATGCTATTTGACTGAAAAAGCAAGCGAAGTCTGACACAGAGATAACCTAAAAGGCGTATTTGACGACAATGCCTAGCAGCCTGTTGAAAAACTCAATTTCCAGCAGTCCGTTCAAAAAGTGCCAGATGCAAGGAAGCGAAAAAATTCAAGCATCGCAGTGTATTGGGCATACATAAGATGTTTGGATTTTTATCGCTGACGCAGCAGATGGAGCTTTTTCAACGGACTGCTAGGGGCTGTCTCTAAGGAAACACCGATTAAATAGAATTTTTGTTTTTTGACAAGGAAGACGAATTTTGAGAAGCCCGCGGTATATTTAACATATATAAGGGTTTCACGAAATGAGTCTGACGCAGTAAAAGGGCAAAAAGGCATTAAATCAGCATTTCCTTAGAAGCAGCCCCTAGACAATAAAGATACTACATATACCTCAAACGTTCTTGCAGGCGCGTATGGCGCTTGACGGTATTGTTATTGGCGATGGCCATTTTCAACGCGCGACTTTCCCCCACAAGAATAACGAGCTTCTTGCCGCGCGTCACCCCCGTGTAGACAAGATTTCTTTGGAGCAACATATAATGTTGCATGAGTAAAGGAATGATCACAACCGGATACTCGGATCCTTGTGACTTGTGAATAGAGATGGCATAGGCAGGCACAATATCGTCGAGTTCGTCAAATTCGTACGGAATATTACGGTCATCTATGCGCACAGTAAGAGTGCGGTCTTTGCCGTCAAGAAGAATAACGGTACCTATATCGCCATTGAAAACATCTTTTTCATAATTATTGCGAGTTTGCATAACTTTATCACCGAGGCGAAAAACTTTTTTACCACGCTGGATAGAAGGTGCATTTGAAGCAATAAGCACTTCCTGAAGACGTTTATTGAGGTTTTCAGAGCCTGCCTCTCCCCTATGCATAGGCACCAATACTTGTATGTCGTTGACAGCATCATAGCCAAAACGCTGTGGAACACGCTCTGTCACAAGGCTTACAATCAAATTCGCCACGCTTTCCGGGTCTTTCGCGTGGATAAAATAAAAATCCGAAAGACGCTCTTTGCTGGATTCGAGATTTGGCACTTGTCCCTTATTTATGAGGTGAGCATTATAGACAATCTTACTGTGACTGCTTTGCCGAAATATTTCTGTCAACTCCACAACGGGCAAACCTTGTGATGCGATAATGTCATTCAACACATTACCGGGTCCCACGGAAGGCAGTTGATGAACATCGCCCACAAAGATCATCGTAGCACCAAGAGGTGTGGCCTTAAGAAGGTGATAAAAAAGAAAAATATCCATCATAGATGCTTCGTCAATGATAAGCAAGGAACAGGCAAGGGGATTATCTTCGTTGCGGGCAAAGCCGTCTTCGCCGGGATTAAACTCAAGGAGACGATGAATGGTTTTCGCTTCGCGATTGGTCGCCTCGGACATGCGCTTTGCGGCACGCCCCGTGGGAGCGGCCAAAAGAATTTTTGCATCAACACTATGAAAGGCATCGATGATGGCCTTGATAATGGTTGTCTTGCCTGTGCCCGGCCCCCCTGTAAGCACCATCAGTTTTGACGTTGCGGCCGTATGTATCGCCTTTTCCTGAGCCTCTGCAAGGGCGAGTGGGAGTTGTGCAAGAACACTTTTCACGGTATCTGCAGCATTTTCAAAATGCACGGATTTGGGAGATGCCAAGAGACGTTTAAGATAAAAGGCTGTTTTGCTTTCATAGTGAAAAAATTTCTGTAAAAAAATTCCCTCTTCACCCCCAAGCTCTTCGTGTACGATACGCTCTTCTGCCTCAAGCTCGGCCAAAGCATTCTCCACCAAGTCATAAGAAATTTCAAGTTCATCGGACGTGAGGGTCAAAAGGGCATCTCGCGGCATATAGACATGCCCTTTCTCATTACATTTATCGAGCGTATAAAGCACCCCTGCTTGCGCCCTTAAGGCATTATCTTTAGAAAAACCAAGCTTTTGTGCAGCGTTATCAGCACTGACAAAACCGATGCCCCGCACATCCATGGCAAGACGGTATGGGTTTTGCTTGACAATTTCAAGAGCTTCCGGCCCATAGTGCTTATAAATGCGCACAGCAAGGTTTGCTGTTATACCGTATGGTTGCAAGAACATCATTAAATCTCGCACACCACGATGCTCTGCCCAGCCCTGAATAATAGAGCTCAATTTTTTTTTGCCTATTTTGGGAACCGAGAGGATTTTTTCCGGCTCTTCGTCTAAAATGCGAATGGTATCTTCACCAAATTTTTCCACAATTTTGCCGGCAACAACCTCCCCCACCCCCTTGATGAGTCCGCTGCCAAGATAAAGCCGAATACCTTCTGTACTCGCAGGCAAGACCTCGTCACACATATGCATCTGGAACTGTCGTCCATAGCGCGCATCATGCACCCATGTGCCTTCCATGCGCACCAGAACACCTGCCTGCGGATTCAAAACGTAACCCTTGGCCACATAGGGATCTGCCTTAGGAGCATTTTCGTGTGCATCAGAGCGCGGCAAAATACGTAGAATGGTAAAACCATTATCCGCATTGTGAAAAATAATACGCTCCACACTGCCCTGTAAGACAACACGTTCATCGTCATGCTTTACATTGGCAGACGAATGTGCAGACGTATTGCCCGTATCCAGTCCCCGTACCATGGTTATCCTCCCATACGCTTTTGGAGAAGGAGTGCATCCGCAAGAGTGAGTGATACCATGGCAGACAGTACCGGTACAATACGCGGAATAGCACACACATCATGTCGTCCACCCACCTGCAAACACACAGGATCGCCCTTGCTGTTGACGGTGACTTGCTCCATGGCAATGGACGGTATGGGTTTGACGGCCGCATGCAAAACAATATCCTGCCCCGAAGAAATACCACTCAAAATGCCGCCGGCATTATTGCTCATAAAACAGGCGCCGGTATTATTCGCAAGCATAATATGCGCACCACCACGTCCACTTGGCATGAGCGCATCGTTATTTTCAGAACCGCGCATACGAGCCGCCGTAAAACCTGCCCCCACTTCCACGCCTTTCACAGCACCCACACCCATGAGTGCCGCAGCCAGTTGCGCATCAAGTTTATGAAATACAGGCTCCCCAAGCCCGGCAGGAACCCCATGCGCTTCTATACGCACAATACCACCAAGGGTATCGCTTTCATCCCGAGCATCATTCACGAGCGCTTGCCACTCAGGAATAATATGAGGACTGGCAGCAAAAAAAGGTTGCAAATGCGCGCTATCTACTTGATAAAGGTCTTCATTGATAGGAAGGCCGCCCAACTCCACCGTGGCGGCGTACACAGCAATGCCCTCGCGCGCAAGAACACATTCTGCCACAGCCCCCCCAACCACTCGGGAGACCGTTTCGCGTCCGGAACTGCGCCCGCCGCCGCGATGGTCACGACTGCCGTATTTTGCGGCATAACTTATATCACCATGCCCCGGGCGAAAAATTTCTGCCATATCGCTATAATCAGCAGGTCTGAAATCCTCATTTTCAATGATAAAGCCAATGGGTGTCCCCGTTGTTTTTCCATCAAAAATACCAGAAAGTAGGCGCACCGTGTCCGGTTCTCGACGGCTTGTGGTGGCAAGGCCATCTGCTGCATTGGCTGCGCGCGCTTTGCGCGCGTTGAGTTTTTGCTGTATAAATTCTTCTGTTAAGCGAATACCGGCCGGACAACCGTCTATGACGCCACCCAAGGCGACACCGTGGGACTCTCCAAAAGTCGTCAAACGAAATACATGTCCCCATGTGCTTCCTGGCATATGAACTCCTTTAAACTGCGCGCCTCAAAATAACAAGGCCAAGTATCTTTGATGTTATCACAAAATGGAAACTTTACGAAAAAGTATCCGGCGAATATGTTTTACAAGGTAGGACACAGGCATATTGGCATTAAGGCACATATGAGCTGTGCTTTTGTAAAGCGGTAAACGGCGCGATAGAACTGTCTTTACTTCATGCACACAAGTTCTGTCGGTCAATGCAGGCCGCAGAGCCGTATCAGGGTGTGCCAAAAGTCTTTGAATGAGCACATGAGCAGGGACATCCAAGAAGATAACAAGACCCTGCCTCTGCATAAATTCCCTATTTTTTTTACTCACAACACAGCCACCGCCCGTGGCAATAACAGTCTGTGCATCACATGCGTAGCGCAAAGCCTCCACCTCACGCGCACGAAAGCCAGGCCAACCTTCGTGCTTCACTATGGTCGCCACATCCATGCCGGCAGTATCTTGCACCAAAGCATCCGTATCGCAAAACGACCAGCCCATATCAGCGGCCAAGGCTGTACCTACATGCGATTTTCCTGATGCCCGAGCGCCTACAAGAAAAAAGGGTTTTGTTCTATGAGTACAACGCATTGGTTATGGTATCACCACGCCCCATGCTCTCTCCGTCATGGGAAATTTCAAGAGACCAATTTTATCTCCTTTGTGATGCACGTTATTGTGACCCATAGCGTATGGCACAACGTGCGACATAACAGGCATACCGAAATTATTATTCATAACAGAGTCATGTGTGACATGCGACGTGAGGCTGCCAGTTGATTGGTGAGACACGCTCTCTTCACACACAATATCCAAACGAAACTCCTCAGGAAAAATAGACATATGATAACCTTTCCTATGTACACTTGTAAGGTCGACTAAATCGTACGGCGGCTCAAGAACAAGAGGAACAAAAGGCGAAACATACGACCCCGCACCTCCGTTGAGATAAGACTCTTCGTCCTCCACCAGCTGTACCGTTTCTGGTGCAGGTTCTGGGACTGGCTCCGGCATTGACCTTGGTGGAGTCGTTCCACTACCAAACGGAGTTTTTTGCGTCGCCATGGGCGGTGAAGCTTGCACGGGCACAACAACAGCAGGTTGCCCCATGACAGGCACCAAAGCCTCCGGCACAGTTACAACAGGAGTTTGCGCCGCACTGACACTGCTATATCTTGTCATCTCGCCTGTTTCTGGCGCAATATCTGTCACAAATGTATCTGCTGTCATGATCACTTCTGGCACAGCATCAACATATTCACTCACCGTCACAAAATGCTCGCAGCCCATGGCCTTCAGCGTAACAATAATAAGTCCAATATCTCTGACTGTACGTCTTTGGATATCATGAAAAAGAAAAATACCGCGCATCTCGTCAGGCTGCATAAGGCGCCCAAGACTGTTGGGCATATTTGAGTAATCAGGCTGACGCTGCCAATCTCGACTATCGGTTGACCACATCATAAGCTCCATGCCCAATTCTTTCGTAAGAGCAACGACCTTGCCATTATAACTCCCATAAGGAGGGCGCATAAAACGTGGAACAACACCGAGATCATTGAGTAATTTATTCACCGACCCAAGTTCTCTGCGAATGCCTTCTTTTGAAAGATATATCAAGTCAGGATGAGAATAGGAATGATTGGCCACTTCATGTCCCTCAGCAACCATGCGCCTTATCATCTCCGGACGTTGAACCACTTGTCGACCCAAGACAAAAAATGTGGCTGGTATCCCTGCTTCCTTGAGGGCATCAAGAACTTTTGGCGTCAATGGGGAAGGACCATCGTCAAAAGTTAAAGCGCACATATTGGGCAAAGGATGCTTAATAATGGCAACGGGACTCCATATTTTCGCCGCAACATCCACATGCAAGAAAAGCAAGCATGCCATTAACATGGTGCCTATTTTCGCATAAAAGATACAATTTTTAGCACATATCGAAAGGGTGTTCATATATATTCCCAATATAGGATAAAAGTGTCACCTGCCAAAACAAGTCTGCATTCCCAACACATCTGCAAACTCGCAAAGGCAAACT